>NZ_AP023287.1:5008132-5321140 GCF_014218295.1 Mycolicibacterium litorale | reverse complement strand
TGACTTCGGGCTCGGGTCGTTCGTGTTCACCGACGACGCCGCGCAAGCCGAACGTGTCGCCGACCAGATCGCGGCCGGCATGGTGTACGTCAACACCGTTGACGGTGAGGGCCCGGAAGTGCCCTTCGGCGGTGTGAAGAATTCCGGCTACGGTCGCGAACTCGGGCGCCTGGGTGCAGAGGAATTCGTCAACATGAAACTGATCCGGACCGGCGCGTGACCATGTCGACGAGCCGCGTATTCGTCCTGTTCCAACTCCGGATCGACGACGCCGACGGCTACCGCGAGTACGAAGCGGCGGACCACGTGGGATTGCTCGAGAAATTCAACGGCACATTTGTCGGCGCGGACTCGGCTGCCGATGTCCTCGAGGGACAGTGGCCTTATCAGACCGCTTTGGTCGAGTTCCCCAGCAGGGAACTGGCGCGTGCGTGGTTCGAGTCCGCGGAATACCAGGCGGTGGCCGAGCTACGCCACCGCTCGGCCACCTCCAACGTCGTGATCATCTCGGGGGTCTAGAGGTATCGGCGCTCAACTGTGCGGGGTCGGGCTCTGCGTCGACTCCCACTTCGACTCCAACGACCGGGTGACCGTGGTGCCGGTGGCGAACTCCTCCTCGAAGGTCTCGCCGTCGGTGCCCTCGAGTGTCACCAGGTAGGAGTCCTCGCCGTTGTTGTCGTGCGGGTCGTTCTTGTGCACGACCTTGTACGACTGCGGGCCCGACCCGCGGTCCAGGGTGATCGCGTCACCCGGGGCGACCACGTCGATCGTCTCGTCGGCGAACTCGTTGCTCATGGCGTGCGGCGTACCCCGCCGAGGCGCGCACCCAAACACCGCGCCGCGAGAGTCAGGTCATACAGACGTCGCTGAACAGCAGGACCGGCCACGAGGCGATCGACCCGAGGAACGAGATGGCGAGGTCGACCCCGTGCATGTCCTCGAGGTGGTCGGTGTGCGTACTGGACCAGATGACCCCGACGATCAGGTACGGCGTCCCCAGGAGCAGTCCGATGCCGATGAGTTCGGCGATCGTCAGCTTGTAGCTGAGGAACTGGCGAAGCTTCGTCTCCATGCGTCGACCCTCCCGCTCAGATGTTAACGACTATTCGGAACGGCCGATGCGCGATTCGCTGCATTTGACTGCCCGGATGTTCATCGCTGATCGACCGGATATGCGATGCTCGCACACATGGCACTGCCGCAGCAGAGCGGCCGGATCTCGGCGGCCGGACGGACTCTGACTCTCGCGGACACCCGCATCACGATCGGCCGGCGCACGGCGCGGTGGTCCGACGATCCGGTGACCGCCACCGACGCGATGGACTTCTGGTCGTTCGCCGCGGGGGCGGCAAACGTCATCATGCAACTGTCGTGGCCCGAAGTCGGCTACGGCGTGGTGGAGAGCAAGGTCGACTCCGGCAACCTGCTCAAGCACCCGTGGAAGCGGGCCAGGACCACCTTCTCCTACCTGGCCGTCGCGCTGTTCGGCAACGACGCCGACCGCGCCGCGTACCGCGCGGCGGTCGACGGTGCACACCGCCACGTCAAATCCACCGACGCCAGCCCGGTGCGCTACAACGCGTTCGACCGCGACCAGCAGATGTGGGTGGCGGCCTGCCTGTTCGTCGGCCTCGAAGACGCCTATCAGATGCTGCGCGGTGAGATGACACCCGCGCAGGCCGAGCAGTTCTACCGGTCGGCGTGGCCGCTCGGCACCACCCTGCAGGTCACCGAGGACCAGTGGCCGCCGACCCGCGCCGACTTCGACACCTACTGGAACACGGCGTGCGGACGGGTCTCGGTCGACGACACCGTGCGCGGCTATCTGTCCGATCTCATCGATCTACGGATGGTCCCGGCGCCGCTGCGCATGTCGTCGCGGCACCTGCTGCAGTTCCTGACCGTCGGGTTCCTCGCGCCGATCTTCCGCGAGGCACTGGGCGTGACGTGGAGTGACCGCCGGCAGCGGTGGTTCGAGCGGCTCTTCCTGGTCGTCGCGTTCGTCAACCGGTTCCTTCCCGCCTTCGTACGGCAGGGCGGCAGCCACCTCCTGCTGGCCGACGTCCGCCGTCGGGTACGCCGAGGACGGCGCCTGGTGTGAACGGCGTACTCACAGCGCTGCGGCGCGTGCTGTCCGCCGAGGTGAGCATCGCGGACCTGCTGGAGGCGGCGATGTGGCTCGCCATCCCGTATCTCGTCGCCGGCATGGCGTTCACCTTCACGCATCCGGAGTACGTGCAGTTCTTCGAGAGCCAGTTGGCGACGCGACTGCCCGCCGGCGCGGATCTGGCGGGGTTCGGCCAGACGACGCTGCTGTGGCCGGTGCTGATGATCTCCGACCACCTCTGCGCCGCCTGACCGGATCCGGGCCATCATGGGCGGTATGGCCGAGGATCCGCTGGACCAGCTGTACGCGGTGGCGCCCGAGGAGTTCACCGCCCTGCGGACCCGGCTGGCCACCGACGCCAAGAAGCGCGGCGACACGGCGGAAGCGAAACGCATCACCGGGGCCCGCAAGCCCACCGTGTCGGCGGCGGTGGTGAACCGGCTGGTCCATCACGACCCCGACGTGCGGGACCGGCTCGCCGAACTCGGCGAGGAGCTGCGGGCCGCGCACACGTCGATGGACGGCGAACGGATCCGTGAGTTGTCGGGCCGCCAGCGCAAACTGATCGAGCAGCTGACCAGAGCCGCCCTGGAGACGTCGGAGGTGGCCTCGCCGACCGCCGCGCTGCGCGACGACGTCACCGGAACGCTGCAGGCCGCCATCGCCGATCCGGAGGTCACCGCGCGCCTCGGACGGCTGGTGAAAGCCGAGCAGTGGTCGGGCTTCGGCGGTTTCGGCGACTCGGAGACGGTGTTCGCCGCACCCGCCGAGAAGCCGGCGCCGAAGAAGAAACCGACGCCGAAGAAGGCGGCGAAGCCCGAGAAGCCGTCGGATACCGACGACCGCGAACGCCGGCGCAAACGCGAACAGGCCCGCGCGGTGCTGGCCGCCGCCGAGCACGCGAAGGCCGAAGCCGACGACACGATGGCGGATCGGCAGAGCGATCTGGCCACCGCCCGACTGCGGCGCGACGACGCCAGGGAACGCCTCGCCAAGGCCGAGCGGGCACTCGAGGAGGCCGAGGCCGCCTACGAGGACGCCAAGCGTGCGAGCCGCGAGGCGGGGGAGGTGGTCAAGGCGGCGAAGGCCGCGATGCGCGACGGCGGCTGAAGGGTTATCCGGCGGAGGACTGCCTCAAACGGGCGTTGCGCGGATATTTCGAAAAGTGGCGTGCATCATGCACTTTGGCCTGGGGTGGCGTTCACTACAAGTGATAGCCGACTCGCGTAATGCGAGCATACTCTCAGTTATATGGCGACTTTTCTGCATCGCATCGGCCGGTTCGCATATCACCGGCCCTGGCACGTCATCGCCGGCTGGGTCGCGCTGATCGCCGTGGTGGCGGGCATCCTCGCGCTCAACCCGCCCAAGATCTCCAACGAGATGCGGATCAACGGCACCCCGGCCCAGGAGGTGATCGATCAGCTGGCCGAGCGGATGCCGCAGTCCTCCGGCGGGCAGGGCAGCATCGCGTTCGCCGCGCCCGAGGGCCAGCGCATCGACGACGGCGCCAACCGCGACGCCGTGCTCGCCGCCGTCGACGCGGTCTCGCGCACCGACCATGTGCTCGACCCGCGCCGGCTCGCGCAGGAGGAGCTCGCCAAGGGTCCCGCCAGCCCGACGCTCTCCGCCTCGGCCGCGGTGGCCCGCGCCCAGGTCAACACCCCGTCGTCGCCGGACGCGCCGCAGCCGCTCACCGTCGACGGGCAGCCGGTCCCCGGCGTGACCGTCTCCGCCGACGGCGCCGTCGCGCTCTACCAGTTCCAGTTCGACAAGCAGACCGCCGAGCTGCCCACCGGCGCCGTCGAGCACACCATCGACGCCGCGCGCGAGGCCGTCGGCGACTCGGTTGGTGAGGGGGGCATCGAGGTGCTGCCGTCGGCCAGCATGGCGCAGATGCCCGAGATCGTCGGCGCCGCCGAGGTCATCGGTGTCATGGTGGCCGCGGTCGTTCTGATCGTCACCCTCGGCTCACTCGTCGCCGCCGGGCTGCCGCTGGTCACCGCGTTCATCTCGGTCGCGGTCGGTGTCGGCGGCACGTTCCTGTTCTCGCACTTCTTCGAGATGCAGTCGATGACGGCGGTGCTCGCGCTGATGCTCGGCCTCGCGGTCGGAATCGACTACGCGATGTTCATCGTCAACCGGCAGCGGCGGCTGATCCTCGACCGCGGCCTGAGCGCCGCCGACGCCGCCGCCCGGGCGATCGGCACCGCGGGCAGCGCCGTCGTCTTCGCCGGCATGACCGTCGTCATCGCCCTCGTCGCACTGACGGTCGTGGGCATCTCCCTGCTGACCCCGATGGCGCTCGCGGCCGCGGCCACCGTCGTCGTCGCCGTCGTCGCCGCCATCACCCTGCTGCCCGCGCTGCTGGGGCTCGTCGGTGAGCGCATCGCCTCCCCGAAGGGCAGGCACAGCGCCGCCACCGAAGAGAGCAACCACCGCTTCGCCTCGGCGTGGGTGGGCGCCGTGCTGCGCAACCGGGTGCCCGCCGCACTGGCGGGTATCGCGGTCACCGGTGTGATCGCGCTGCCCGCGCTGTCGATGACGCTCGGGATGCCCGACGGCGCCAGCTACAACGAAGGCACGCCGCAGCGCGAGAGCTACGACGTCATCGCCGAGCACTACGGCAACGGCTACAACGGACCGCTCGTCGTGGTCGCCGAACCGGCCGCGGGCGGACAGCTCACCAGCGCCGACATCGCGGGCACCTACAGCGACCTGCGCCGCGTTCCCGGCGTGACCGAGGTGACCTTCGGCGGCGTCAACGACGCCTCCGACACCGCCGTGTTCTCCGTCGTGCCCGAGAATGGCCCGACCGAGGAGGCCACCGCCCAACTCGTGCGCGACATCCGCGCCCAGAGCGGCCCATTGGCCGGGCTGCACAACGTGAAGCTCAGCGTCACCGGCATGACCGCCATGGGCATCGACATGTCCGACCGCCTCGGCCAGGCGATCCCCGTCTACGTGGCCATCGTGATGGGTCTGTCGATCCTGGTGCTGCTGGTGGTGTTCCGCTCGATCGCGGTCCCGCTCAAGGCGACCGCCGGATTCCTGCTGACCGTGTTCGCCACGTTCGGCGCCACGACCGCACTGTTCCAGTGGGGCTGGTTCCAGCAGCTGATCGGGCTGTCGGCCACCGGGCCGATCCTGTCGATCCTGCCGATCATGGTGATCGGTGTGCTCTACGGGCTGGCCATGGACTACGAGGTGTTCCTGGTCTCGTCGATGAAGGAGGCCCACGTCCACGGCCACCGCGGCGACGATGCCGTGGCACACGGCTTCACTCAGGCCAGCCGCGTGGTCGTGGCCGCCGCGCTCATCATGACGGCGGTGTTCGCCGGCTTCGTGTTCAACGCCGACCCGATGATCAAGCAGATGGGCTTCGCGCTGGCGTTCGGTGTGCTCATCGACGCGTTCGTGGTGCGGATGACCGTCGTCCCGGCGGTGATGTCCATGCTGGGCGACCGGGCGTGGTGGCTGCCACGCCGGATGGCGACGTTCCTGCCCGACCTCGACATCGAGGGCGAGAAGCTCAACCGCACGCTCGAACGCGAGTCCGTCCCGGCTTGACCCGAGCGTCTGCGACGATGACGCGGTGAGACACCTGCGACGGCTGCTGGCCGCAGTGTTGGTCGGCGCCGCCGTGATCGCCGCGCCACCGGCGAGCGCGGGCGGCGCCACGCAGATCACGCTGACGTTCGTCCGCCACGCCGAGTCCGAGGGCAACGCGTCCGGCCTCATCGACACCTCGACACCCGGGCCGCCGATCACCGAACCGGGCCGCCGCCAGGCCGCCGAGAGCGCCGCTACCCTGGCGGGCAACCACTATGACGGGGTCTACGCCTCGACGATGGTGCGCACCCAGCAGACCGCGGCACCCATGGCCGCCGCGCTGGCCGAACCCGTCGTCGTCCTCCCCGGTCTCCGCGAGATCGAGGCGGGGCAGGCCGAGGGCCGCCCGGAGACGTCGGCCGCCGACTACTTCGCCGCGCCCGCCCAGTGGCTGAGCGGTGACCGCGCCGCGCGGATCCCCGGGTCCGTCGACGGCAACGAGTTCGACGCCCGCTTCGACGCGGCGGTCCAGCAGATCTACGACAGCGCCGACGTCAATCCCGTCGCATACTCCCACGCCGCCGCGATCATGCTGTGGGTGACCATGAACGTCGACAACCCCCGCCCGGATCTGCTGCGGGAACACCCCCTGCCCAACACCGGCCGCGTCGTCGTCACCGGCAGTCCCGCGAGGGGTTGGACGCTGGTCGACTGGGACGGCACCCCCGTGGCGTGATTCATGTCACTCACCTGCGTGATCTGCGACCAGCTCAACCTTCACGTCGGGGGGCTGCGCCGTTAATGTTGGTCAAGCGCCGACGATGGGGAGCAGGCACATGAGGTACCGACTGATGCCGTACGTCACTCTCGAGGTCGACGACCGCCTGCGCCGCCGGATGCGCTCGGTCGGTGAACACCTGCGCGTCACCCTGCGCGCATACCTGCTGAGCGCGGCCGACGACGTCGACACGGCAGGCGAACGGGTCCGCGGCATGTGCGACAAGGCCGTGCACCGCGTGGACACCGTGGTGGCGTCGGTGAACGACAAGATCGCTCCCTCGTCCTCCGCACCGCAGTCCAGCCGCGAGGCCAGTTAGCGCCGACGCGGTGTCCAGCCGTACCGGTTGGACACGTCGTGGAAGCGGCGCGGATTGTCCGAGACCGCGTAGACCACGTCGAATCCCGGCGTCGCGCGCACGCCGATGATCGTCGAAACCAACTCGGCCAGATCGTCGTGGGCCAGCCACACCCGTCGTTCGTGTTCCAGCACGTCCGGATCCTCGGCCTCGGCCAGCGGGGCGCCGTCGGGGGTGACCCCGCCGAGGCGCAGGCTCACCGCACCCCGCGCGAACCGGTCCGCCACCGCCTGCAGCCGGGCCTCCTGGTCGCGTTTCGACCGGCCGTAGCCGCTGGGCGTCTCGGTCGCGAATACCCCCGGCCGCGCTGTGAGCAGCGATGCGCCGGTCCGACGGGCCCACGACATCGTGTCCTCGACGTGCACGCTGCTCGCATGCAGGAACAGCCCCACCCGAGCGTCGAGCGCCGCGTCGAGCACCGTCTCGAACAGTGCCGTGTTGACGGGGTTGCGGGTGGGCAGGCGCCAGTGTTCGCCCGGTGTCCCGCCGCCACCCGGATCGAAGGCCAGGTGCACCACCACGTCGCAGCCCCGCAGGAGTGAACGGATGCGGCCGTGGTCGGTGCGGATGTCGGCGTCGGGCCGGTCGATCGCGACGACGGTGTGGTCCCGGCGTAGCCGCGGTGTCAACGCCCGGCCGACGGTGCCCGCGGCGCCGGTGACAGCCACGGTGACCATGCGCCTCGGGGTACCCCCTCTGACCCGCCGGTAAGGCCGAATTTGCGCACTGCCTCTACGGTGGGGGGTGCTGTCTGCAGACAGCCTCGTTCCGGTGTGCAGAAGGGGTGTGTCCGACTTGGTCGGCCATGGGCTTGCGGTGTTCTTCGCCTTACTCGCGGCGATCTTCATGGCGATCGGCATCGTGGTCCGGCAGCGCGCCACCCTCGACGTCCCGCCCGAGAAGGGCGTCAGCACGATGATGCTCAGAACGCTGCTGCGCCGCCGGGTGTGGTGGGCGGGCACCGGGGCCGCGGTGGCCGGCTACCTGTTCCAGGCGCTGGCACTGGGTTACGGATCGCTGCTGCTGGTGCAGCCGGTGCTGGTGTCGGCGCTGCTGTTCGCGCTGCCGCTGAGCGCGCGGCTGGCCGGTCGCCGGGTCACCCGGGGCGAATGGATCTGGGCGCTGGTGCTGACCGCCGCACTCACCGTCTTCGTCGCCCTGGCGAAGGCCAGCGCCGGGGACTACGACATTCCGGTCACCCTGACGGTGATCGTGGTCGCGGTGTGTGTCGCCGTCGTGCTGGCGTGCGTGCTGATCGCGATGCGCGCCACCAACTGGAGGCGCGCGGTGATGCTGGCGGTCGCCGTCGGCGTGCTGTTCGGGCTGGTCGCCGTGCTGACCAAGATCGTCATGCACATGCTCACCGCGGGGCGGGTGCAGAGCGCGTTCACCACACCCGCCCTCTACCTGGTGGTCGCGCTCGGTGTCGGCGCCACGCTGCTGCAGCAGTCGGCGTTCCACGCCGGCTCACTGCAGACCTCGGTGCCGACGATGCTCGTGCTCGAACCCGTCATCGCCGTCATCCTCGGCGCCATCGTGCTCAACGAACACATGTCGATCAGCGGACTGGAACCCGTGGCGCTGGCCGCCGCCGCGGCCGCCATGGTCGCCGCGACGGTCGCACTCGGGCGCGACGAGGGCGCCTACGAGGAGCGACTGGAAGCCGAACTGGCCGAACGGGTGTCCTAGGCCGCGGACTGTGCGCCCATCAGCGTGCGCAGCTGCGTGCGTCCCCGGTGCAACCGCGACATCACCGTGCCCAGCGGGGCACCCGTCAGCGCGGCGATCTCCTTGAAGGCGTAGCCCGCGACGTCGGCGTAGTAGACGGCCGTGCGGAACTGTTCGGGCAACGCCTGGAACGCGGCGCGCAGTTCACCGTCGGGGAGCCGGTCGAGCGCAGCGTCCTCGGCCGACCGTGACGCGGCGCCGCCACGCTGGCCGGCCGCGGTCACCTCGTTGTCGGGGAAGTCGGGCGTCAGGTGGTGGGCGGGCCTGCGGCGCCCCTTGCGGTACTCACTGATGAAGGTGTTCAACTCGATCCGGTACAGCCACGCCCGCAGGTTCGTTCCCTCGGTGTAGCTGCGGTAACCGCGGAACGCGTTGATCATGGTCTCCTGCACCAGATCCTCGGCGTCGTGGTGGTTGCGGGTCAGGCGCAGTGCCCGTTGGTGCAGTTCGGGCAGCAGCGGCGCGGTGGCCTCGGCGAAGTCCTGGGGCGTGGTGATCGGCATGGCGAGTTCCCTTCGTGGCGTTGCACAAAAGACTCGTCGCTTGCCGGGCGGATGTCGTCCACGCGAGCGCCCAAAAGCGATACCGGCTAGCCGGTACCCGAGGGTCAGGGGTTGATGGTGTTCTCGCCGATCTGGCGACCCCACACGTATTCGATCGCCAGCGGCTGGCCGAGTTCGAGGTGGTTGTAGGGGGCGATGGAGGCGCCGGTGTCGAGCACCAGGTACGGCGCCGGCCACAGGTCGCGGGTGACCTTCTGCCAGCAGCCGGGCCGGCCCTCGGGGCCACCGGTGGCGTTGACGCGCGGCAGGTTGTCGGGATAGACCCACGGGTTCGCCGCGCCCTGCACGGTGTTGTGCAGGTTCACCGAGTACCCGTTGCCGCCGTTGAACTCGGTGAACGCCGGTTCGGCGTCGTGCCAGTTGCGGATCATGCAGAACAGCGACGGGCTGTTGCGGTCCAGTGTCTCGGAGACGGTGACGAGATCGTTGGCGCCGCGCACGAAGTACGGGCCGCCGCGTTCGAGGACGTCACCGCCGGTGTTGCCGAACCCGACCGCCGCCATCAGCGCCTGGTCGAGGTTGCCGCGCTGCTCGTTGAGCGTGCGGGCGGTGGTGACCGCGTTGTTCAGGCCGTCGAACAGGTCGGGTGCGGCGTCGCCGTAGACGTCGCCGAGATCGGCGAGCAGCTGGGTGTCGCGGCGGATCTGCGGCATCTGCGGGTTGAGGTCGGCCAGGATCGCGTTGCCGTTGACGACGGACTCACCGAACCTGTCACCGAGGCCGTCGAGCGCTTCGGCGGTGGCGGTGAGCGTCTGGTTGAGCTTGATCGGATCGACCTGCTGGGCCACCGACACGATGGTCTCGAAGAGTGTGTTGAACTCCGTGGAGACCGCCTCGACGCGGATCACGTCGTCGCTGGTGATCCGTTGCGGCACAGGGTTTTCCGGTGCCGAGAAGGAAACGTACTTGTTGCCGAACACGGTGGTGGCCCGAATCGCCACCTCGGCGTTGGCCGGGATCAGGTCGACGTACTGCGGGTGGACGGCGAGCGCGAGTTCGGCGGCAGGCGTCCCGTTGTCGTCGACGGCCGAGACCGTGTCGACGCGCCCGATCTGCACGCCGTTGTAGGTGACCTTGGCGCCGGGATCCATCGAGAGGCCGGACCTCTCGGCGATCATCGTCAGCTTCACCTCGGGGGCGAACGCACCGCGGAACTGCAGCCACACGAGCGTCAGAACGAGGGCGACGACCAGGACGGTGACCAGGAAGGCGACCTTCAACGGTGGGTCGAACCGCCACTTCGTCTGCCGACGTTGCCACGCGGACCTCGACCCCGACGAAGCCACCGCGAACCACCTTCCCCGACCGCGGTCACCCGCCGCCTGCGCCGACCAAGGAGTGTCCCCGGGCCAACCGTCAACGTCACCTAACTTTTCCAACTGGCGCTGCCCGGCGCAAGGCCGGAGACGTCAGCTGCGGCGTAGATCACCTTACCAGCAAAGTGTCGAGTATGTCATGTATTGCCGTGGTCGTTACCGCGCAGAAACCCGGCGAGAGGACATGTGATGCTGACCCCGTTGCCCGCCGAGGAATGGGACGACCGGACCCGCGCCGCACTCGAGAGCGCGGTGCCGCCGGAGCGCCGCGACCCCGTGTCGGCGGGCAATGCGCTGGCCACGCTGGCCCGGCATCCGGAGCTGGCGGCGAAGTTCCTGCCGTTCAACACCTACCTGCTGGCCGACTCGACGCTGCCGGCCCGGCTGCGCGAACTGGTGATCCTGCGCGTCTCCCACCATCACGGCTGCGCCTACGAGTGGGTGCACCACGGTGTGCTGGGCAGGGCGGCCGGTCTGTCGGACGCCGACGTGGAGGCCGCCCGCACCGGTGCGGCCGACGACCCGTTCGACCGGCTGGTGCTGACCGCCGTCGACGAGCTGCTCCACGGATCGCAGATCAGTCCCGCCACGTGGGATGCGCTCGGTGAGCGGCTCGACGAGCGGGCGCGGATGGATCTCATCTTCACCGCGGGGGGATACGGTGTGCTGGCCACCGCGCTCAACACCTTCGGCGTGGAGCCCGAACCCTGGGCGGGCCTGCGCGAGTTCTACGAGACGGACTGACCCGCCGCCTCAGCCGGCGGCCCGCACCTTGGCCGCGGCGTTCTCCGGCATCGGTTCGTACCGCGCGAAGGACCGCCGGAACACGCCGGCGCCGTGCGACAGCGAGCGCAGATCCACCGCGTAGCGCACGAGTTCGACCTGTGGGACCTCCGCGTTGACGACGGTGCGGTCCGCACCGGCCCGCTCGGTGCCCAGCACCCGGCCACGCCGGCTGGACAGATCGCCCATCACCGCGCCCACCAGCTCGTCGGGCACCGTGATGGACACGGAGTCAACAGGTTCGAGCAGGTCGATGGTGGTGGCCGCGGCGGCCTCGCGCAGGGCCAGCGCGCCGGCCATCTGGAAGGCGAAGTCGGACGAGTCGACGCTGTGGGCTTTCCCGTCGACCAGCGTCACCCGGATGTCGACGACCGGATAGCCCGGGGCCCCCTCGACAGAAAGGCCCTTCTCCATCTGCGCGCGCACGCCCTTCTCGACGCTCGGGATGAACTGCCGCGGAACCGCCCCGCCGACGACCCTGTCGACGAACTCGAAGCCGGCGCCCTCGTCGAGGGGTTCGACCTCGATGTCGCAGACCGCGTATTGACCGTGGCCGCCGGACTGCTTGACGTGGCGGCCATGGCCTTTCGCGCTGCCGCCGAACGTCTCCCGCAGCGGGATCCGCAGATCGATCACGTCGACGGTCACGCCGTAGCGCCGCGACAGAGCGTCGAGCACCACGGCGGCATGCGCCTCACCCATGCACCACAGCACGATCTGATGGGTCTGCGGATTCTGCTCGATGCGCAGGGTCGGGTCCTCGGCGGCCAGGCGGGTCAACCCCACCGACAGTTTGTCCTCGTCGGTCTTCGCCCGGGGCTGGACGGCGACCGGCAGCAGCGGTTCAGGCATCGTCCACGGTTTGAGCACCAGCGGATCGGCCTTGTCCGACAACGTGTCACCGGTTTCGGCGCGGGTCAGCCTGCCGATCGCGCAGATGTCGCCGGCCACGACCGACGGCGCCGGGCGCTGTTGGCGGCCGAGCGGGAACGACAGTGTGCCGATGCGTTCGTCCTCGTCGTGGTCTGGGTGCCCGGACCCGCTCGCGGAATCGGGGGACGCGCCGAAGAACGACGAGAAATGGCCCGACACGTGCACCGTCATGTCGGGCCTGATCGTCCCCGAGAACACCCGGGTGAGGCTCACTCTGCCGACGTAGGGGTCCGACGTCGTCTTGACCACCTCGGCCAGCAGCGGACCTGCGGGGTCGCACGAGGGTTTCGGCCGGGGCGCGCCCTGCGGTGTGAACACGTCGGGCAGCGGGTGCTTCAGCGGTGACGGGAAGCCCCGGGTCGCGACCTCGAGCAGTTCGCCGGTCCCGACTCCGCTGCCGCTGCACACGGGGATGACCGGGAAGAACGAGCCTCGGGCGACGGCCTTCTCCAGGTCGGCGATCAGCAGATCCTGGTCGATGTCCTCACCGCCGAGGTAACGCTCCATCAACGATTCGTCCTCGGACTCCTCGATGATCCCCTCGATCAGGGTGCCGCGCAGTTCGGTGTACTCGTCCAGGTGCGGCGCCGCGGGAGGCTCGCCGGTCAACAGGCCGATCAGCCCGTCGCCGGTGGGGAAGTAGAGGGAAACCACCTTGTCTCCGAACGCTTCCCGCGCCGCGCCGAGTGCACCGGCGTAGTCGGCGCGGGTGTGGTCGAGTTTGGTGATCACCACCGCGCGCGGCATCGCGACCTCGTCGCATTCCTGCCACAGCAGTTTGGTCGGTTCGTCGACGCCCTCGTTGGCGGCGATGACGAACAGTGCGCAGTCCGCCGCCCGCAGGCCGGCGCGCAACTCCCCGACGAAGTCGGCGTAGCCGGGGGTGTCGACCAGGTTGATCTTGACGTCGTGGTGGCGCAGCGAGGCCAGCGCGAGGCCGACCGAACGCTGCTGGGCCACCTCGACGTC
The DNA here is from genome assembly GCF_014218295.1 of Mycolicibacterium litorale. The sequence goes on along the minus strand of NZ_AP023287.1, from coordinate 5,308,053 downwards.
GTCGCAGTCGCAGACCGTGGTGCCCTCGGTGACGCTGCCGGCGCGGGTGAGGACGCCCGCGGCGACCAGCAGCGCCTCGACCAGGGTGGTCTTCCCGCCTCCGGACGGGCCGACGAGCGCGATGTTGCGGATGGCGTCCGGGCGGTCCGCGATCGGCACGGATTGCGTCGTCGTCCTGTCCGCCATGGCATCCCTCCTGCCTCACGCCCGCCCCTCCACCCTGCTCCGATGTGACCTGCAACACAAGGTCCGCGGTGTGGCGCACCTACAGTCGGGGGCATGGCGCAGCGCTATATCTACGACTCGGTCGAGTCTTTCCTGCCCGACGCGTTACGCGGCTTCGTCGCGGCGAACCCGGAGATCGCATGGCACCGCGATCCGGGCTTCCTGGCCCGCCGCGCGCCGACGCCGCCGGGGCGGGTCGCGGTGCTCTCGGGCGGCGGGTCGGGGCACGAGCCGATGCACTCCGGCCTGATCGGAGCGGGCCTGTTGGACGCGGTGTGCCCCGGGCCGATCTTCACGTCCCCGAACGCGCTGCAGATCGCCGGCGCGACGCGCCACGTCCACTCCGGGGCGGGGGTGCTGCACATCGTGAAGAACTACACCGGCGACATGATGAACTTCCGGATCGCCCGGGACATCGTGCGGGACGAGGGAATCGACACCGACGTCGTGGTCGTCGCCGACGACGTCGCCACCGAATCCGCCGGCGACGGACCGGGACGCCGCGGCACCGGAGCGACCATCGTGGTCGAGAAGGTCTGCGGTGCGGCCGCGGCGGGCGGTGCCACGCTGTCCGAGGTGACGGTGCTCGGCCGCCGCGTCGCGGACAACGCGCGCAGTATGTCGGTGGCGCTCGACCCGTGCACCGTGCCGGGATCCGATCAGCCGTCCTTCGATCTCGGTCCGGACGAGATGGAGTTGGGGATCGGCATCCACGGCGAATCGGGTACCGAACGCACCCAGTGGCGACCGGCCGCGCAGATCGTGCGGACACTGCTCGAGCGGATCCTCGGATCGCTGGACGTGGCGGCGGGGGAGCGGGTCATCGTGGTGGTCAACGGACTCGGCAGCACCCATCCGCTGGAACTGGGCCTGGTGTTCGGGCATGTGCTCGAACAGTTGCGGGCCGCCGGGATCCCGGTGGTGCGTGCCCTGGTAGGCACGATGGTCACCGCGCTGGACATGCGCGGGGTGTCGGTGACGGTCGCGCGGGCCGACGACGAGATCGTCGGGCTGTGGGATGCGCCGACCGATGCGCCGGCGTGGCCGCGGCTGACCGCCGCGGAGCCGGGTGAGCTGATGGACACCACGGTCGCCGAACCCGACGACGCCGCGAATTCGGGGCCGGAATGTGGGTGGCTCTCCGCGTTCGTCGCGCGGGTCCGGGGCGCGATCGACGAGTTGACGGCGTTGGACCGGCAGGTCGGTGACGGCGACTTCGGCGCCAACATGGCCGCCGCGCTAGGCCGTTTCGACCTTCCGCTGCGGGGGTCGGACGCCGACGTGCTCGATGCGATCGCCCGGTCCTACTTCGTCCGGTCCGGCGGCACGTCCGGTGCGGTGTTCGGCACGCTGTTCCGCGAATTGTCGAAGGCCTTCGCCGGCGATGACGACTTCCCTGCGGCGCTGGCGGCGGGAACACGCGCCGGGCTGGAGTCGGTGGTCGAGCTCGGCGGTGCGCAGGTGGGGGACAACACCGTCGTCGACGCCCTGCATCCGGCGAATGAGGCGCTGCAACAGGGTGATTCGCTGGCGGACGCGGCGCGGGCCGCCGCCGAGGGGGCGGAATCGACACGCGACCGGCTCGCGCGCAAAGGCAGGGCGAGCTATGTGGGTGAGGCGGCGCGCGGTGCGGTCGACCCTGGCGCACTGGTGATTTCGTGGCTGTTCGAGGCCGCGGCCGATGCGGGCTAGAACGCCACCGCGAGGACGAAGACGATCACCACGAGATAGGCCGGAGCGACGAGAACACCGACGACTCCCAGGGCGGGGAGCGCCGAGCCTGCCGGCAAGTGAGCTTGCAAGCTTCGATCACGCGCAGGCGTGTCGGTGAGGCTGACTATACTCGCACGTATGTTCGAAGATTCCGCGACCGGCGCGCTGACGGCGATGATCGCCGACTCCTACCGCCAGGAATCTGCGCTGATCGGGCGGCGGTTGGCGGCGGTGGCGGAGTTGTTGGGGCGGCGCACATCGGAGGCGGAAGCGGAGGACCCCGATTGCGGATACATGATCGTCACAGGGCTGCAGCGCACCAGCGCAGAAGTTGCCGCCGCGATGAACCTGTCCCCGGGCATCGCCAGCGCCCTGGTCGCCGACGCGGAAGCCCTCGACAGCCGCTTCCCCAAGGTCATGGCGGTGCTGATGGCAGGGGAGACCGATTGGCGCACAGTCCAGATTATCCTGAAGCGCACGAACCTGGTCCGGGATCCGTCGGTGGTCGCCGCCCTCGACGGCCGCCTGTCGGCCGGTGTGGGGCGCTGGCAGTCATGGTCGCGCAAACGGGTCGTCGACACCGTCGACGCCGCGGTGCGGGCGCTCGATCCCGATGCCATCCGCGAACGTGAATCCGCCGAGGACAAGCGGCATTTCGATGTGGTCCCGGTGGGAGACGGTACCGCGAAAGTCGACGGGACCCTCGACGCGGAATCCGCGGTCATCGTGGACGAGAGGATCGCCAGCCTAGCCCGCGGGGTGTGCCCGCAGGATCCGCGCACCCTGGACCAACGCCGCGCGGACGCGGTGGCGGCCATGGCGAAGGGGCTCGCGCTGGCCTGCCGGTGCCCCGCCTGCGCCGGCGCCGACACGCCCACGCCGACGATGGGCGAGGCATGTGGGGCCCGGGCGGTGATCAACGTGATCGCCGACCAGTTCACCGTGCTCGGCGCCGGCGACAAGCCGGGGTATCTGGCTGGGTTCGGGGTGGTCGACGCCGAGGTGGTGCGGCGGATGGCCGAGCGGGCCACGCTGCGGGTGCTGACGCCACCGAGCGTCACGCCCGAACAGATGAAGCGCTATCAGCCGACGGCGGCGGTCGAACGGTTCGTGCGGATGCGGGACCTGACGTGCCGCTTCCCCGGATGTGACCGGCCGGCCGAACGGTGCGATCTGGACCATACGATTCCGTTCAACCACGTCGACCCCTCCTCGGGTGGCCACACCGTCGCAGACAATCTGAAATGCCTGTGCCGACAACACCATCGGCTCAAGACGTTCCACGACGGGTGGCGGGATCTGCAACTGCCCGACGGGACCGTCGTGTGGACCTCCCCGACCGGGCGGGTGTATCGCACCGCGCCCGGAGGGGTGGAGTTGTTCCCGCGGCTCGGGCCGCCGGCATGTGTGGAGCCCAAACCGCGGCGGCGCAACCCGTCTCGGGAACGGGACCGCCGGATCGTCCGGACGCGGGAGAAGAACCGCGCGCTGCGGCCGGTCAACATCGCGCACCGCCGACTCGAATCCGCCCGCAAGCATGAGATCCAGAACCGCAAGGACGGCAACCGCCGACGCCGCACCGCGCTGTTGATGGCACGACACCGGAGAAGCGCCACCCCCTACCTGCGCTGGATCGACGAACCCGACCAACCCGAAGCCCTGCCGCCGGACTGGCGGCCACCGCAGGGACCCGACGAGCCACCTTTCTGAGGTGCGCCGTGCACCTACAACATCCGTGCCAGGTGGCGGTTCCGGCGAACCACCGTGTGTCTGAGCACCAAGCCGACGTGTATCGAGATGACGGCGAGGAAGAGGACTTGTGTGGCGACGTGCAGTGGCAGCCATCGCTCACCGGCGGCGATCAGGATCAGGCCGGTCGCCGGGACGACGAACAGCATCGTCAACAGTGCTTTCTCCAGCGTCGCTTCGAGCCGCCGCTCCCCGGCGCTGAGGTGCGCAGCCCACGGCGGCAGCCCGCCCGCCCTGCGCCAGAGCACCCGCATCAGGGCCAGCAGGATGATCGAGAGACCCAACAGCACATGCCATTCCGGAAGTGAGAGACCGTCGGTGAATCCGTCGCCGCCGAACAGCCCCGACGCCTCGTCCGCGACGTAGTTGTCCTCGCGGGCGTCCAACTCCTCCTCGAGTCGGTCGATCTCGGCCTCGAAGCGGACCTCGTGGGCGTCCTCGAGTGCGTCGATACGGTCCTTCTCCCGGTCGAACGCCGCGTCGTCGGCCTCCATCGACCACCCGACCGCGAACTGTGCCACCACGGCGGTCACGGTCAGCCAGTGCAGGGCCTTCGTGAGTGCGCCGTAGCCGTGCTCACCGTTTCTCAGCTGCATCAGGCCTGCCACGACGACCATCGCCGCACGGCGACGGTGATGACCGGCCCGTCGAGCGCGATGCGCTGATACTGCGGATACTTCTGCCGCAGTAGCGCGTATCCGGCGGCCATCTGCTCGCCGCTGTGGTGCACGGTCGCCTCGCCGTCGGCGCGCACCCACCACAACTGGGTCCAGTCGTCGGTGTAGTGGTCGACGATCATGCACACCCGCGGATCGGCCTCGATGTTGGCGAGCCGGCGCAACCGCTGCGTCGACTTCCGTTTCGCGTCGACCGCCGTGTACACCGTGTCGCGGTGCACGGCGAACACCACCGGCACCAGATGCGGTGCGCCGTCGGGCGAGATCGTGGCCAACGCCGCCGCCGGGGCGGTGGAGAACCTTTCGACCGGATCGAAATCGGCCATATCGTCAGCCTATTGCGCGACGGCCGGCCCGGAGGTCAATCAGGTTCGCGCGGGTTGTTCGGCTTGCGGATGGCGGGGTTCTTCGTCACCCCGATCTCAGGCTTCTTCGTCTGGCTCGGCCGCTGCGTCGGCCGGTACACCGGCCCAGTGTTGGCCGGCGCCTGCGACTCCGGCGGCGGAGGTGGCGGTGGGGGAGGCGGCGGTGGCGGTGGCGGTGGCGGCTCGCTCGTGCGCGTCAGCGTCGGCGCCACGGTCGACGACGGGGTGGGCGCCACCGTGGGCTCGTCACCGCCACTGTCGCCGGAGCGACCGAACAGCAGCAGTACCGCCGACACCACGAGCGCGACGGCGGCCACCGCCACCACCACGAACACCGTCACGGCCTGCCGCGTGCGGTACCACGGCGGTGGTGGCGGCCGGAAGGTCCACGTGGTCGCGTTGAACGCATCGAAGCGGTCGTCCGGCACGGGCGGGCCGGGCGGCGGATCGTCCCACCCGGCGTAGTCCGGCTCCACATGCCCGGGTTCGGCGTATTCGGACTGGTCGTACTCCGCGACCGTCGGCTGATACACCTCGTCGTAACCCTGTTCGGCGCGCGCACCGCCCTGATGGGGTGGTTCGTCCCAGCGGTAGTCGAACTCCCCCGGGGCTTCGCGTTCAGCCACGCGTCGATGCTATCCCCGCGACCAGCACAAATGCGCGGCTGCCGGGTGTCGCGGCCGGGTCTTGGTCAACGTCCCGCCCGATCCGGGCTGGTCACGGTAGTGTTCTCACGCCCCGTTCGGATTCATTCACCGCGGTGACCGAGGCCGGTAACCACCCTGTCACCGCGGCGCTTCCTGACCATCGGAAGGTTCGGCCATGACGACTTCACGGCTGCTGGCAGCCTGCACATCCGCGCTCCTGCTCTCCGGTCTCGTGGCGTGTGCGCCGCCCGAGAAGGAGTCCGGCGGCGGGCAGACCGACTCGGGTGTCAACGTCAGCGAGGCCACCTCGGCGGCCGACTTCGGCGGCATGGACAAACTCGTCGAGGCCGCCAAGGCCGAAGGCGAACTCAACGTCATCGCGCTGCCCCCGGACTGGGCGAACTACGGCGCGATCATCGACACGTTCTCCACGAAGTACGGCATCAAGGTGAACTCGGCGCAGCCCGACGCCGCCAGTCAGGACGAGATCAACGCCGCCAACCAGCAGCGCGGCAAGTCCACCGCCCCCGACGTGTTCGACCTCGGCCAGTCGGTGGCCCTGGCCAACACCGGCATGTTCGCGCCGTACCAGGTCGAGACGTTCGACGACATCCCGGCCGAATTCAAGGATCCCGACGGTACCTGGGTCAACGACTACGGCGGCTACATGTCCATCGGCTACGACTCCGCGAAGGTGCCGCCGATCGCCGGCGTCAACGATCTGCTCAAGCCCGAGTACCGCGGCAAGGTCGCGCTCAACGGCGACCCGACGCAGGCCGGCGCCGCGTTCTCCGGGGTGATGATGGTGGCACTGAGCCAGGGCGGCTCCGCCGACGACATCGCCCCCGGCGTCGAATTCTTCCGCAAGCTCAAGGAAGCCGGCAATTTCCTGCCCGTCGACCCGACCCCGGCCACCATCGAATCCGGCCAGACGCCGGTCGTCATCGACTGGGACTACCTCAACGCCGCGGAGACCGAGAAGCTGCCGTCCTGGAAGGTCGTCGTTCCGCCGGGACCGGCGGTCGCGGGCTACTACTACCAGGCCATCAACAAGGACGCGCCGCATCCCGCCGCCGCGCGCCTGTGGCAGGAGTTCCTCTACAGCGACGAGGGGCAGAACCTCTACCTCGCCGGCGGCGCCCGGCCCGTGCGGGCCGAGCCCATGCGGCAGGCCGGCACGATCGACAAGGCGGCCTGGGACGCGCTGCCGCCCGTCGAGGGTGAGCCGGTGATCGTCTCGGTGGAGCAGAACAAGAAGGCCACCGAGTACCTGGCCGGCAACTGGGCCGGCGCGATCGGCTGACGTACACCGTGAGACGCCTGCGCGACGGCGTGCCGCTGCTGCCGTTCTTCGCCGTGCTGACGATCTTCCTGATCATCCCGACGGTCACGGTCGTGGTCAGCGCGTTCTTCGCCGACGGCGCCTTCTCGCTGGACCGCATCGAGGCGCTGTTCTCGGCGACGGCGCTGTCGGCGCTGTGGAAGAGCGTGCTGCTGTCGGGCAGCACCGCACTGCTGGGCGCGGTGTTCGGCGCGCTGCTGTCGTGGCTCATCGTGAGCAGCCCGCCGCAGTCGATGGTGCGCCGCGCAGTGCTCGCGCTGTGCAGCGTGCTCGCCCAGTTCGGCGGTGTGGCGCTGGCTTTCGCGTTCCTGGCCACCGTCGGGCTCAACGGCGTCCTGACGCTGTGGATCCAGCAGGCGCTGGGCTGGAACCTCGCCGGATCGGGGTGGCTCTACACCCTGTCCGGGCTGATCCTCGTCTACACGTACTTCCAGATCCCGCTCATGGTCATCGTCTTCGTGCCGGCCCTCGAAGGGCTGCGGGAACAGTGGCGGGAGGCGGCGGTCAATCTGGGCGCCTCGACGTGGCAGTACTGGCGCGAGGTCGGCTTTCCGCTGCTGGCGCCGGCCTTCCTCGGATCGCTGCTGCTGTTGTTCGCCAACGCCTTCGCCGCCTATGCGACGGCCGCGGCACTCGTCAGCCAGGGCAGCCCGATCGTCCCGCTGCTGATCCGCTCCGCGCTGACCAGTGAGGTGGTGCTCGGCCAGTCCGGCTTCGCCTACGCGCTGGCGCTGGAGATGATCGTGGTGGTCGCGGTCGTGATGGTGGCCTACAACGCGCTGGTCCGCCGCACCGCGAGGTGGCTGCAGTGAAACGGGCTGTGCGCGTGGCGCTGTGGGTGATCTTCGGGCTGTTCTTTCTGTTCCCGCTCTACGCGATGGCCGACTTCTCCACCCGTGACCTGATCGGCGGCGGCCGCACCCTGCAGGCGTGGCAGAACCTCGTCACCGACGAGGCGCTCTACCAGGCGATCATCGTGTCGCTGCTGCTGGCGGTGCTCACCGTGGTCGCGATGCTGATCGTGCTGGTGCCGACGATGATCTGGGTGCGGTTGCGGGCGCCGTGGGCACGGCGGTCCGTCGAATTCCTGTGCCTGCTGCCGCTGACCATCCCCGCGCTGGTGATCGTCGTCGGGTTGAAGAACGTCTACCTGTGGGTGACGTACTTCCTCGGAGAGTCCGCGCTCACACTGACATTCGTCTACGTCGTGCTGGTGCTGCCGTTCGCCTACCGGTCGATCGACGCGGCACTGTCGGCCATCGACCTGAAGACGCTGTCGGAGGCGGCGCGCTCACTCGGGGCAGGATGGACCGCCACGATCCTGCGGGTCGTGGTCCCCAACATCTGGTCGGGCATCCTGTCGGCGGCGTTCATCTCGATCGCCGTCGTCCTCGGTGAATACACCATCGCCTCGCTGAGCGGCTATCAGACGCTGCAGGTCCAGATCGTCGCGCTCGGCAAGACCGACGGCCCGACGTCGGTGGCGGCCTCGCTGGCCGTCCTGTTGCTGGGCTTCATTCTGCTGCTGGCCCTTTCGCTCGTCACCCGCGGGCGGCGCCGTGCCACCGCGATCGCCGCACCCGCGCCAACGACCACAGGAGTCGCATGACCGCCGGAGTCGCCGTCGAACTCAACGACCTGACCCGGGTGTACGGCACCGTGCACGCGCTCGACGGGCTCACCCTGCACATGCGGCCCGGCGAACTCGTCGCCCTGCTCGGCCCGTCGGGCTGCGGGAAGACCACCGCCCTGCGGATCCTCGCCGGCCTCGACGAGGCGACGTCGGGTTCGGTGTCGGTCGACGGCCGCGACGTGAGCCGGGTGCCCGCCAACAAACGCGACATGGGCATGGTGTTCCAGGCTTACAGCCTGTTCCCGCACCTGACCGTGCTCGACAACGTCGCGTTCGGGCTCAAGATGCGCGGAAAACCCAAGGCGCAGCGCCTCGCTCGGGCCACCGACATGCTCGACCTGGTCGGGTTGTCGGCGCACACACACAAGTACGCCGGCGAACTGTCCGGTGGCCAGCAGCAGCGCGTCGCGCTGGCCCGTGCGCTGGCCATCCAGCCGCGGGTGCTGCTCCTCGACGAACCGCTGTCCGCGCTCGACGCCAAGGTCCGCGCCCAGCTGCGCGACGAGATCCGTCGCGTGCAACTCGAGGTCGGCACCACCACGCTGTTCGTCACCCACGACCAGGAGGAGGCGCTGGCGGTCGCCGACCGGGTCGGTGTCATGAACCAGGGCCGGCTGGAACAGCTCGCCGCCCCCGCCGAGTTGTACGCCCGTCCCGCAACGCCGTTCGTGGCCGAGTTCGTCGGACTCAACAACAAGGTGGCCGCCACGGTGGCGGCGGGGCGCGCGCACCTGCTCGGCACCGACGTCCCCGCGCTGGACGGTTCTGTCACCGGCGGGGACGGGGTGGCGTTGGTGCGCCCCGAGTCGGTCACCGTCACCGCGGGCGGCACCCCGAACGCGACGGTCAGCTCGGTGGCGTTCCTCGGCTCCATCTCGCGGGTGTACTGCACGCTCGGCGACGGGACCGTCCTATCCGCTCAGCTGCCGAGCACGGCGGCCGCGGCGTTCACCGCCGGGGACGCCGTGACCGTCGGGGTGGAGCCCACCCCCGTGCTCGTCGTCGCCCGCTGACCAGCCGCGGTCCCGGGCCAGCAGATCGTCGATCGTCTCCCGCCGCACCAGCTCCGATGCGGTGCCGAGGCACACCGAGACCACCGGAGGCCGCCCGACCATGTTGTACGCCGACGCCATGCTGTGGTGGTAGGCGCCGGTGACCGGGACCGCCAGCAGATCGCCGGGGTGCACATCGGCGGGCAGCGTCGCGTCGCGGATCAGCTCGTCCCCGGACTCGCAGTGCCTGCCCGCGACCGTCACGGTCTGCATCGGGCCGAGAGCGTGCCGGTTCGCCAGCGCCACTGAGTATTTCGCGCCGTACAGCGCGACCCGCGGGTTGTCGGACATCCCGCCGTCGACCGTGACGAAGGTGCGCCCGCCCGGTTGGGTCTTCACCGCCAGCACCCGGTACAGCGTGACACCGGCGCGCGCGCTGACCGCTCGGCCCGGTTCCACCATCACCCGCGGGCGGGGGAACCGCTCGGCCGCACAGGCCGCGTCCAGCGCGTCGTCGAGGACCCGGGCGAACTCCGCGAGGTCCAGCGTGGGCTCGCCGCTGAGGTAGCCCACGCCGTGCCCGCCGCCGAGGTCGAGTTCCCCGAGCACGATGCCGTGGCGGGCCCGCACGTCGGCCATGAACGCGATCATGCGGCGCACCGCGGTGTCGTAGTGCGCGGGGTCGGTGATCTGGGATCCGATGTGGCAGTGCACCCCCACCAGCCGCAGGCGCGGCTGGGCGACGATGCGCTGGACGGCCGCGGCCGCCGCGCCGCCGTCGATCGGGAAGCCGAACTTCTGATCGGCGACGCCGGTGGTGACCGCGGCGTGCCCGCCGATGTCCACACCGGGGGTGATGCGCACCAGCACCGGCTGCGGCCGCGGCGCCGCGCACGCCAGGTAGGCGATCTCGACGAGCGAGTCGATGACGACCCGGCCCACCCCGGCGACCAGCGCCTCGCACACCTCCTCGGGTGGTTTGCCGTTGCCGTGCAACACGATCTGCGCCGGGTCGACGCCGCCGGCCAGTGCGGTGGCCAGTTCGCCCGCGCTGCTGACGTCCACCCCGGCCCCGGCCTCGGCGACCCAGCGCGCCACCGTCGTGGTGAGCAACGACTTGGCGGCGTAGACCAGTGCGGCGTCCGGAAGCGCGGACCGGTAGTCGCGCAACCGGCTGCGGAAGTCCGCTTCGTCCACGACGTAGGCCGGCGTGCCGTAGCGGTCGGCGATGTCGGTCAGCGCCAGCCCGCCGACGCACAACCGGCCCTGCGGGTCGACGGTGGTGGTGCGCGGCCAGACCGCCGGATCGACGGGCGATGTCGCCGGGTGCGGCAGGAACGGGAGGCGGTCGAGCAAGGTCATGGTGTCACCGTGCGCGTTCCAGGCGCGTTACGGCAGTGCCCTTGACGAACTCTTGACGCCCCGGCGGCGAATCTCTACGCCGCCGGGACGGTTACACCGCTGTGATCGGTTCGATCCCCAGGTCGCGGTAGGTCACCAGCGCGGCGAACGGCACACCCCGCTCGGCGAACAGCGTCGCGGCGACGTCGCCCCGGTCGACCATCGGGATCACCCCGGTGACCACCGCACCGGCCGCGACGACCCGGTCGAACGCCAGCGCCGTCGACCCGCCGGTGCTGATCACATCGTCGACGAGCAGGACCCGCATCCCCGGTTCGATGCGGGTGCCCTCGATCCACTGCTCGCGGCCGCGCTGCTTCTGCTCCTTGCGCACCGAGAACCAGGCCGCGCCCGTGACGATCGCGACGCCGTGCGCCAGCGGGTCGGCGCCCATGGTCAGGCCACCGACGGCGTCGAACTCGATACCGGTGCGGGCGGCCAGATCGGCGACCGCGCGGCTCACGATCGTCAGCCGCTCACCGTTGTCGACGGCGTACTTGCCGTCGATGTAGTCGTGGCTGAGCTGACCGCTGGCCAGGCGGAACGGTTCCTCGCGGTGTTCGTAGCCGCGGGTGCGGATCAACTCGAACGCCGCGTGCCAGGATTCCGGACGTTCGGTCGCAGCAGACATACGGGGGATCGTATTCGACGCCCGGTCAGCGTCAGCGGGCCCGCCGCGTCAACTCCACCGCCGCAGAGCGCAGTTCACCCGGCGCACTGATCGGCGCGGCGTAGCTCACGCGGGTGTAGGCGATGCCGCGTTCGGTGTCGAGGCGCAGATCCAGACCGTAGCGGTCGGCCACCGTGCACGTCGCCGCCGTGGCGTCGGGGTAGCCGCCGAGCACCCGCGCCATCGCCAGCAGCGAATCGGCGTGGTCGGCGTTGAGGTGTGCGATCGCGCCCGCGGCGTGCGGGGCCACCGGATCCGGTTCGGCCGCCGCGTAGTCGACACCGGTGCACGAGTCCATCCGCCCGTACCCGCCGACCCACCGCACGCGGTGCACGCGCAGCACCCACAGCGTGAAGTCGTTGTAGTCGATGTAGTACTTGGCCGCGGCCACCGCCGCCAGGTGCGCGTCGCGCGCGGCCTGCGCCTCGTCACCGGTGGGCCGCTCGGCGACCCCGGCCAGCGTCACCCGGCCACTGGCCAGCGGATCGGACTCGGACGCGGGCGCGACGATCGCGATGCTCGCCCGCGGATCACCGGCCAGGTTGCGGCCGTGTTCGGCCAGGTTCGACACGCACAGCACCGGGGCGCCGCCGAGCAGACCGTAGGTGACGAACGACGCCCACGGGTCACCGTCGGCGGTCAGCGTGGCGAGCGTGGCGGTGTTGGTCGAGGCCGCGATGGTGCGCGCCTCTTCGGCGGCCGACGGTCGCACCGCGTCGACGGCAGGGCGCAGCGGCGGCGGGATCGACGGTGCGTCGCCGGGGTCGCCGTGATCACGGTTGGCCACCCCGGCACCTTACCGCCGCGCTGCGGTCGCGCGGCCGCCCGGACTGGGCCACGATTCAGGTACCGCCACGATGGGTAGGACTGAAGACCGATGGACCACAGCAGCGGCTCCCCGCCCCCCGCCGAGCATGATCCGGCCGACGGCAGCCACGTCGAACACGGGGTGGTCGAACATCCGACGGCCGGGGACTTCGGCCACGCCAGGATGGTGCCCGAGGACCGGACGTGGTTCAAACGCGCGGTGTTCTACGAGGTGCTGGTGCGGGCGTTCCACGATTCGGACGCCGACGGCTCCGGTGACCTGCGCGGGCTGACCGAGCGGCTGGACTATCTGCAGTGGCTCGGCGTCGACTGCCTGTGGCTGCCGCCGTTCTACGACTCCCCGCTGCGTGACGGCGGCTACGACATCCGCGACTTCTACAAGGTGCTGCCCGAGTTCGGCACCGTCGAGGATTTCGTCACGCTGCTCGACGCGGCGCACCGGCGCGGTATCCGGGTGATCACCGACCTGGTGATGAACCACACCTCCGATTCGCACCCGTGGTTTCAGGAGTCGCGCCGCGACCCGGACGGCCCCTACGGCGACTTCTACGTGTGGAGCGACACCAGCGACAAATACCCGGACGCGCGAATCATCTTCGTCGACACCGAGGAATCGAACTGGACCTTCGACCCGGTGCGGCGGCAGTTCTACTGGCACCGCTTCTTCTCCCACCAGCCGGACCTGAACTACGACAACCCGGCCGTGCAGGACGCGATGCTCGACGTGCTGCGCTTCTGGCTCGACCTCGGCATCGACGGGTTCCGGCTCGACGCCGTGCCGTATCTGTTCGAACGCGAGGGCACCAATTGCGAGAACCTGCCCGAGACGCACGCGTTCCTCAAACACTGCCGCAAGGTCATCGACGACGAGTATCCGGGCCGGGTGCTGCTGGCCGAGGCCAACCAGTGGCCCGCCGACGTGGTCGAGTACTTCGGCGACCCGGCCACCGGCGGCGACGAGTGCCATATGGCGTTTCACTTTCCGCTGATGCCAAGGATTTTCATGGCGGTCCGGCGCGAGTCGCGGTTCCCCATCTCCGAGATCCTCGCCCAGACTCCGCAGATCCCGGATCTGGCGCAGTGGGGGATCTTCCTGCGCAACCACGACGAGCTGACGCTGGAGATGGTCACCGACGAAGAGCGTGACTACATGTACGCCGAATACGCCAAAGATCCCCGGATGAAGGCGAATGTGGGCATCCGGCGCCGCCTGGCCCCCCTGCTGGAGAACGACCGCAACCAGATCGAGTTGTTCACCGCGCTGCTGCTGTCCCTGCCCGGATCGCCGGTGCTCTACTACGGCGACGAGATCGGGATGGGCGACATCATCTGGCTGGGCGACCGCGACGGTGTGCGCACCCCGATGCAGTGGACACCCGACCGCAACGCCGGCTTCTCCAAGGCCACCCCCGGCCGTCTCTACCTGCCGCCCAACCAGGACGCCATCTACGGCTATCAGGCGGTCAATGTCGAAGCGCAGCGCGACAGTTCGAATTCTCTGCTCAACTGGACGCGGACCATGCTCGCCGTGCGCAGGCGCCACGACGCGTTCGCGATCGGGTCGTTCCGCGAGCTCGGCGGATCCAACCCGTCGGTGCTCGCGTACGTGCGGGAGATCAGCAGCGGCGACCGGGCCGCCGGAGAGACCGACACCGTGCTGTGCGTCAACAATCTGTCGCGTTTCCCGCAACCCATCGAGCTGAACCTGCAGAAGTGGAACGGCTACACCCCGGTCGAGATGACCGGCTACGTCGACTTCCCGAGCATCGGCGCGTTGCCGTACCTGCTGACGCTGCCCGGGCACGGGTTCTACTGGTTCCAGCTTCGCGCCCCCGACCCCGACCCGGCAGGAGTGCAGCCATGAATCTCCCGTTCGACGACTGGCTACCGCAGCAGCGGTGGTACGGCGGCCGCAGCCGCGAATTGTCGTCTGCTGCAGCGGATGTGACGGTAACGCTGCGTGAGGACCTCGATCTCGTGCTGCTCACCGTCGACTACACCGACGGCAAGCCGGAGCGCTATCAGATCCTGGTGCGGTGGGATTCGGCCCCGATCGACGAGTACAGCGCGGTGGCCAAGATCGGCAGTGACACCGCCAACGGCGACCGCACCGCCTACGACGCGCTCTACGATCCGGCGGCGGCGCAGTTCCTGCTGACGCTGATCGACTCGTCGGCACAGGTCGGCGACATCGCCTTCGTCAAGGAGCCCGGCGCGACGCTACCGGTCGAGACGGCGCCGCGGGTGTCGAGCGCCGAGCAGAGCAACACCAGCGTGATCTTCGACCAGTCGGCGATCCTCAAGGTCTTCCGGCGCATCACACCCGGCATCAACCCCGACATCGAGCTGAACCGGGTGCTCGCCAGGGCCGGTAACCCGCATGTGGCGCGGCTGCTCGGCTCGTTCGAGACCACCCTCGACGGTGAGCCGTACGCGTTGGGCATGGTCACCGAGTTCGCCGCCAACTCGGCCGAGGGCTGGGACATGGCGCTCACCAGCACCCGCGATCTGTTCGCCGAGGGCGACCTCTACGCCGACGAGGTGGGCGGCGACTTCGCCGGGGAGTCGCACCGGCTCGGTGAGGCCGTCGCCTCGGTGCATGCGACGCTGGCCGCCGAACTGGGCACCTCCCAGGTGCCGTTCCCGCTCGACACGGTGCTGGAGCGGCTGCGCTCGGTGGCCGACGCGGTGCCCGATCTGCAGCCGCACGCCCCGCTGATCGAGGAGCGCTACCGCAAACTCGCCGACCAGCAGATCACGGTGCATCGCGTGCACGGCGACCTGCACCTCGGTCAGGTGCTGCGCACCACCGAGGGGTGGCTGCTCATCGACTTCGAGGGTGAGCCGGGCCAACCCCTCGAGGAGCGGCGCCGCCCGGACTCCCCGATGCGTGACGTCGCCGGGATGCTGCGCTCCTACGAGTACGCCGCCTATCAGCGGCTCATCGAACGCGGCGGCGACGCGGCGCACGACAAACAGCTCGCGGCCCGCGCCCGCGAGTGGGTGGACCGCAACGTCAGCGCGTTCTGTGACGGATACGCCGCCGCCTCGGGCACCGATCCGCGCGACCACGCCGAGCTGCTCGCCGCCTATGAGCTGGACAAGGCGGTCTACGAGGTCGGCTACGAGGCGCGTTACCGGCCCAGCTGGCTGCCGATCCCGATGAAGTCGATCCTGCGCATCGTCGGGGCCTGAGCGGCCTGGCGCATGCCCGCCGAGATGGACGAAATGGCGTCGCCCTCTCGCACTTTTGCGCCCGTTTGTTCGTTTGGGCGCTAGACGGTGACGACCTCGTAGGTGCCGAGGCCGCTGATCAGTGTGTGCAGCTGATCCTGCGCCGAACCCAGCGTCTGCTCGATCGCGGTCAACCGCGCGGCGTAGTGGCCGACCGGGTACTCGGCGGTGACACCGATACCGCCGTGCAACTGGATGGCCTCCTGCGCGATGTGCCTGCCGGAGCGGCCGATCTGCAGCTTCGCCCTGGCCGCGATCGCCGGGTCGAAGTTGCCGTCGGCGATCGACATCGCCGCGTAGTACGTCATGCTGCGGGCCAGCTCCAACGACACGTACATGTCCGCGGCGCGCTGCGTCAGCGTCTGGAACTTGCTCAGCGTGACCCCGAACTGCTTGCGGGTCTTGAGGTAGTCGGTCGTCAGCCGCAGCGCTTCCTCCATCGCGCCGAGCGCCTCCGCGCACAGCGCCGACTGCAGGCGCACCAGCGTCCGCGCGATCGCGTCGGCGGCGTCACCACCGGAGCCGAGCGGCGTGGCGGCCGCACCGTCGAGGTCGATCTGCGCACCGCGGTGACCGTCGAAGGTGCGGTACGGCGTGCGGGTCACCGCTGCGCCCTCGGACTGCGTATCGACGAGGAACAGACCGGTCCCGCCGTCGGGCAGGGCGGCGCTGACCACGAGCAGGTCGGCGCAGTCACCGGCGATCACCGGGTTCTTGCGCCCGGTCAGCGACCACGAATCACCCCGCTGCGCAGCGGTTGTCGAGACCGTCGCGGAGGTGCCCCGCATACCGGGTTCGGTATGGGCGAACGCGAGCAGCCGCTCACCGGAGGCGACCTCGTCGAGCACCTGCTTCTGCTCGTCGCTGCCGACCTCGGCGATCAGCGCACCGGGGCCCAACGCGGCGGAGACGACGGGTTCGGGTGCCAGCCGGCGACCGATCTCGGTGGCCACCACCATGATCTCGAGCTGACCGCCGGCGTCTTCTTCGAACCCGAGCCCGAGGATGCCGATCTCGGCGAGTTGATTCCACACGTCGCGGCTCCAGCCGAGCTCGGAGTCGACGACCTTGAGGCGGGTCTCGATGTCGTAGGTGCGGGTGAGCACCTCACGGCTGGTGTCGCGGAGCAGCACCTGCTCATCGCTGAGCTGAAAATCCATCTCCTACCTCACAATCCGAGAATGGTCGACGCGATGATCGTGCGCTGGACCTCGTTGCTGCCGCCGTAGATCGAGGTCTTGCGGTAGTTGAGGTACGTCGGCGCGCTGCGCTGCGCCCATTCGGGCGAGGCGAGATCCGCACCGGCGCCGAACGGCAGCGCGTCGGGCCCGGCGACCTCGACGAGCAGTTCGGTGGCCAGCTGCTGCAACTGGCTGCCGCGCAGCTTCAGTACCGACGACGCGGGGTTGGGCTGGCCGTCGGCCGAGCTCGACGCGACCCGCATCTGGGTCAGCTCGAGGGCGATGACGTCGTTCTCCGCCTCGGCGAGGCGCGCGGCGAACAGCGGATCGTCGATCAGACCCGACTCCTTGGCGCGCGCCTTGACCTCGGCGAGTTTGACCTTGGTCCGGCCCACCTGGGTGATACCGGTGCGTTCGTTGCCGAGCAGGAACTTCGCATAGCTCCAGCCCTTGTTCTCCTCGCCGACGAGCTGGTCGGCGGGCACCCGGACGTCCTCGAAGAACACCTCGTTGACCTCGTAGCTGCCGTCGATCAACTTGATCGGGCGCAGCGTGATGCCGGGGGTGTTCATGTCCATCAGGAGCATCGAGATGCCGGCCTGGCGCTTGGGCGCCTGCGGGTCGGTGCGGACCAGGTTGAAGATCCAGTCGGCGTGCTGGCCGAGCGTCGTCCACGTCTTCTGGCCGTTGACGATGTAGGTGTCGCCGTCGCGGACCGCGGTGGTGCGCAGCGACGCCAGGTCGGATCCGGCCTCCGGCTCCGAGAAGCCCTGGCACCACCAGATGTCGAGGGCGGCCGTCGGCGGCAGGAACCGCTGCTTCATCTCCTGGGAACCGAACTCCGCGATGACCGGGCCGATCATCTTGGCGTTGAACGTCAGCGGTTCCGGCACGCAGGCCAGCTGCATCTCGTCGAGCCAGATCTGGTGCTGGACCGGCGTCCAATCCTTACCGCCCCACTCCACCGGCCAGTTCGGCACCGCCAGTCCGTGGTCGTTGAGGATCTTGTGCGAGGTGACGATGTCGTCCTTGGAGATCTCGCCGCCCCGCCGGGACCGCTCACGGATCTCCTCGGGGATCTCGGTGCGGTAGAAGGTTCGAAGCTCGTCGCGGAAGGCGGCTTCCTCTTCGGTCAGCGCCAGCTGCATGTGTGTCTCCCTGATCGGTGACTAGGGCCTTCCCTGCACACTAACTCACCGGTTGGTCGGGATGGCTACCGGTCAGTAGTAATACGGCCCGCGGACCGCCCGAGCTACCGAAGCATGAAGTCGAGGAACAGTTCGCGCACCTCGGCCGGGGCCGTCTCGCCGGGGTCGGCGGCGTGGAGCAGTCCGACACCGGCGGAGAACATGATCGTCGAGCGCAGCGCCGCCTCGCCGGGGGAGAACCCGTCGTCGAGGAAGGCCTGCTGCAGCGCCGACAGCACCCGCCGGTCACTCTGGCGGACCTTTCGGGCCACCTGCTCGTCGGCGATCGCCCACGTCCGCATCACCCGCTCCACCGCCCAGTGCGACGGGTTGACGAGCGCCTCCATCATCACGCGCATCCGCTGGCGGGGGGCCACATCCTGCATCTGCGTGAAGCGGCGGCGCTCCCCGTCCCGGACCTCACCCCAGGCCTCGACCAGCGCCGCGCGGTAGGCCTGGATATCGGTGAAGTGCCAGTAGAAGCTGCCCTTGGTGACGTGCAGCCGATCGCACAGCCGCCCGATCCGCAGCGCGTTGGTGCCGCCTTCGGCGAGCAGTGCGAAGCCGGCGTCAATCCAGTCCTCCACCGATGTCGGGCGATCGCGCTCGGGCGCCATGACCGGCAGCCTACGGGGCGAACCGAACCCGTGCGGCGGCTTCCAGCAAACGTACCGTACCTGCTGGTACGGACCTGGGTGGGCGATGTAGCGGCGGTCGCATCAGGTTTAGTGCCCAGGCCCGCGGGGCAATCGGCCCGACATGAGCGACAACAACGACTTCGAGTCCGCCAACGACGTCGACGGCCCCGGCGACACCCTGCGACCGATGGAGGCGCTCGACCCCGACGACGTCCGCAATGACGACGGCGACAACGTGGTCGACCCGCCCGATCACTGGACCGAGGCGGACCGCTCGTATGAGCGGCCCCGCGGCGAGGTCGGCGGCGGCGAATCGCTCGACGAGAAGCTGGCCGCCGAGGTGCCCGACGAGGCCGCCGCCGCCCCGGCCGACGATTCGGCACCGGCCGGTGAGGTCGAACCCCTGCCCGAAGACCAGCTCGAGAACCTCGAGCCCGACCACCACGGCACCGACGCCGGCCAGGTCAGCGGCACACCCGAGGACGGTGACTCGTTCTACACCGTCGTCGAGTGAGCCCTCCTACGGCTCGTTGACCGCCTGCAGAACCAGCACGGACCGGTCCGCGACCTCGATCTTGGCGCCCGCAGTCACCGACTCGCGGGCGTCATCGTCGTCTGCGGTGTTGATCACCGGCAGCCACGTCCGGCCGAATTCGGCTGCGGGCATGGCGAATTCGAGCGGCTCGTGGTGGGCGTTGAAGCACAGCAGGAACGAGTCGTCGGTGACCCGCTGACCGCGGACGTCGAGATCCGGGATGCCCTGGCCGTTCAGGTAGACCGCGATCGACTTGGCGAAGCCGGTCTCCCAGTCCTCGTCGGTCATCTCCGAGCCGTCGGGGGCGAACCAGGCGATGTCGGGCAGACCCGGTGCCCCGCGCTGGCGCACCGGCCGGCCGGAGAAGAACCGGCGGCGACGGAACACCGGGTGGGCGGCGCGCAGTTCGGAGACCTTCTGCGTGAACGCGATCAACTCGGTGTCGGCGGTCGACCAGTCGATCCACGACAGCTCGTTGTCCTGGCAGTAGACGTTGTTGTTGCCCTGCTGGGTGCGGCCCAGTTCGTCGCCGTGGCAGATCATCGGCACGCCCTGGCTCAGCAGCAGCGTGGTCAGGAAGTTGCGCTGCTGGCGGCTGCGCAGCGCGTTGACCGCGGGGTCGTCGGTCGGGCCCTCCACACCGCAGTTCCACGACCGGTTGTGGCTCTCGCCGTCGTTGTTGTCCTCGCCGTTGGCCTCGTTGTGTTTCTCGTTGTAGGACACCAGGTCCCGCAACGTGAAGCCGTCGTGGGCGATGACGAAGTTGATCGAGGCGACCGGGCGGCGTGAGGTGTGCTCGTAGAGGTCCGAGGACCCGGTCAGCCGGGACGCGAACTCGTCGAGGGTGGCGGCCTCGCCACGCCAGTAGTCGCGCACGGTGTCGCGGTACTTGCCGTTCCATTCCGTCCACTGCGGCGGGAAGTTGCCGACCTGGTAGCCGCCGGGCCCGACATCCCACGGTTCGGCGATCAGCTTGACCTGGCTGACCACCGGATCCTGCTGCACGAGTTCGAAGAACGTCGCCAGCCGGTCGACGTCGTAGAACTCGCGGGCCAGGGTGGAGGCCAGGTCGAAGCGGAACCCGTCGACGTGCATCTCGGTCACCCAGTACCGCAGCGAATCCATGATCAGCTGCAGGGCGTGCGGGTGGCCGACGTTGAGGCTGTTGCCGGTGCCGGTGTAGTCCATGTAGTACCGCTTGTCGTCGTCGACGAGCCGGTAGTAGGCCGCGTTGTCGATACCGCGGAAGGACAGCGTCGGGCCCATGTGGTTGCCCTCGGCGGTGTGGTTGTAGACCACGTCGAGGATCACCTCGATACCCGCCTCGTGCAGGGCGCGCACCATCGCCTTGAACTCCTGCACCTGCCCGCCGGGTGTGCCGCTCGAGCTGTACTTGGGATCGGGGGCGAGGAATCCGATCGTGTTGTAGCCCCAGTAGTTCGACAGCCCCTTCTCGACCAGGGTCGAGTCGTTGGCGAAGTGGTGCACCGGCATCAACTCGATCGCGTTGACGCCGAGGGCCTTGAGGTGGTCGATGATCACCGGGTGCGCGACCGCGGAGTAGGTCCCGCGGATCTGCTCGGGGATGTCGGGATGGGTCTGCGTCAGCCCCTTGACGTGGGCCTCGTAGATCACCGTGTCGGCGTACTCGTGTTTCGGCGGGCGGTCCACCCCCCAGTCGAAGTACGGGTTGATCACCACCGACTTCGGCATGAACGGCGCCGAGTCCTCGTCGTTGCGGCTGTCCGGATCGCCGAAGTTGTAGCTGAACAGCGGCTGGCCCCACTCGAAGGTGCCGTCGATGGCTTTCGCGTACGGGTCGAGCAGCAGCTTGTTCGGGTTGCACCGCTGGCCGTTGGCCGGATCGTAGGGGCCGTGGACGCGGTAGCCGTAGCGCTGACCCGGCTCGATGTTCGGGATGAAGCCGTGCCAGACGAACCCGTCGACCTCGGGCAGTGTGAAGCACGCCGTCTGCTCACCGTCGGCGTCGAACAGGCACAGCTCCACGCGTTCGGCGGCCTCGCTGAACAACGCGAAGTTGGTGCCGAAGCCGTCATACGTCGCCCCGAGCGGATAGGCCTTGCCGGGCCAGATCTCGGAGGGGACGTTCGGGTTGGGGGCTGCGGCCAAAGTGCACGCTCCTGGGTTCGGGACTACGGACGAGGGCGACGATACGGACCCACCTGACGACATCCCACGTGCCCGGTTCGACACTTCGTAAAACGTCCTGGCGGGCTGCTGTGGGAACTGTCACCGGCGACTACCCGACGGCGACACCCGCCTCGCGCAGGGCGGTGACGGCGTCGGCGGTCGAGTCCTCGGCGACGCCCGCGGTGAGATCGAGCAGGACCCGGGTGGTGAAACCGGCCGCCGCCGCGTCGGCCGCCGTGGCGCGCACACAGTAGTCGGTGGCGATCCCGACGACGTCGACCTCGTCGACCCCGCGCTGCCGCAGCCACTCGGCCAGCGCCGTCCCCGAGGCGTCGGCACCTTCGAAACCGCTGTAGGCCGCCGAGTACTCGCCCTTGGTGAACACCGCCTCGACCGGGCCGGTGTCCAGGGCCGGGTGGAAGTCGGCGCCGGGCGTGCCCGCGACACAGTGCCGCGGCCACGACAGCCGGTAGTCCGGCGTGTCGGAGAAGTGCTCGCCCGGGTCGATGTGGAAGTCCTTGGTCGCCACGACGTGGGCGTAGTCGGAGCTCGCGCCGGCCAGCAGGGCGCTGATGCGCTCGGCGACCGCCGCGCCGCCGGTCACGGCCAACGAGCCGCCTTCGCAGAAGTCGTTCTGGACGTCGACGACGATGAGCGCGCGCATAGCGTCACCGTAGCGCCGGGCGGCCCGTCACACACCCGCTGCGCGGACCCGGTGGTGCACCGTCAGCAGCAGGTGGTCGAACACCGAACGCGGCGGCAGCGTGTCCTCGTAGTACAGGGCGGTGAAGTCGGCGAGCAGCCGCTCGGCGAACGTGCGCAGCTTCACCCCCGCCTCGGCGGCGCGCCATTTGAGCAGTTCGAACGCCGCCACCGCGTCGACCCGGTAGACCAGCATGAGCATGCCCTTGGCGCGCTCGATCGCGGCGCGGTGCTCGGCCATCGCCGCGGCGGTGGCGGCCGCCATCTCCCGGGTGGACTCCTCGGTGCGGCTGGGGGTCACGTCGACGTAGAACCCCTGCGTGCCGATGATCTCCCCGGTGTCGTCGACCATGCGGTCGGCGATCACGACGACGTCGTGGATGCGTTTGTGGGTGTCGATGATCCGGTGACGGGTGCTGAAGGTGCGCCGGGTGCGCCGGATGTCGTCGAGCGTCGCGGCCACCGAGACGTAGTCGTCGGGGTGTTTGTGGGCGAGCACCAGTTCGGTGGTCGGAGTGACGGTTCCTGGCTGGTACCCGTGCATCAGGTGTACCTGGTCGGACCACTCCCAGCGGCCGTCGGCGAAGTGGTAGCTGAACCATCCGACGTTCTGAGGGGACCCACCGGCCAGTGCCCGCTCCAGTGATTCTTCGGGGGGCACCATGCCACAGTAACCCCGACGGTGTGACCTCAGCCACCGAATAGCAGATACAGCCCCATGAAGGTGTAGCCGACCATCACCAGCATCATCGCCAGCTGCCCGGTGATCTGATGCGCCGCCGGCAGGAGCCGCAGTGCCCGGTCGTGTGCGGCGACCACGCCCGCCATGTGGCCGGCCACCACGAACGCCACCTTCAGCGTCGCCAGCACCGACGGATGCAGCGACAGCAGATAGCTGACCTCGGCCTCGCCGAGCCCGAACAGGTTCCAGCCGCGCTGCAGTGGGTCGGCGAGCAGGATGACCGTCTGCTGACCCCGTTCCACCAGATACGACAGGTAGTGGGCGAACACGTAGCCGATCACGATCGGGATCAGCGAGTGCGCCATCAGCCCGGGCAGCGCGCGGCGGCGTTGCCGGTCCACCCCGCCGGTCGCCATCGCCGCCGCGGTGAACGTGCCCGCCACGACGAGCACGAACGTCGCCAGCCCCGCCGTCTTCAGCAGTGTCGCGGTCCACGCGCCGTCGGCGGTGGAGTCGACGAAATTGCGCCACACCGGCATCGCCGAGAAGCTGTCGAACGCCGTCGATCCCAGCAGCACCGACAGCACGGCGACGGTGCCGGGCCGCACCGGAAGCGTCGGCAGGTGGTCGAACGGGTTGCCGATCGCGATCCGGCCGGTGTCGCGCTGCCGCCGGAACACCGACAGCCGCGACGCGACCACGCTGTAGACCTCGAACGGGTCGGCGCGTGCGCACCAGCGTTCGCCGAACCACAGCGCGCCGGCGAACGTCACGGCGAGATAGACCAGCAGCCAGGTGCGGATCGCGGCCACCGAGCCGGGATCCGGGCTGGCCAGCTCCAGCCACACGAACGCGAACAACCCGAAGGCCGCCGGCCAGTAGCCGAGCCGGGCCGGGTACGCCGGCCGGTCCGTGCGCCGGTGCAACCGCAGCAGCCGGTAGAGGCTGCGCACCGGCGAGATCGCCCGCCACACCGGGCCGATCGCCCACGACAGCGCCACCAGGCCGACCCAGATGAGCACGTAGAACACCCCGGGCAGCGGGTTCTGCGCGTTCTGCGGTCCGAAGAACGCCGCCATCGCGACCCACAGCGTGAACGCCAGGGCGGCCAGCGCGACGGCCCACCGCGTCACCGGGGCGTCGACGACGGAGGTCACCCACGGCGGCAACGCGCGCCCGGGCCGGTCCTCGTCGAACCGTGGTGTGCGCCAGGCGAGCGCCACCACGGCGAACGTGGCCGTCAGCGCCCATGCGGCGCCCAGCAGTGCGTAGGTGTAGGGAATCGGCAGATCGGTGGAGCCGCCGAGACCGTGCGCCAGGACCGTCACGTGCGCCCCGGAGGTCACTGCACTTGCACGCTGGCGATCACGCGGTTGAGGTCGTGGAGCTCGATGTCGACGTTGCCCGGCACGTCCACGGTGAACTGGAACTGCTGGCCGGGTTTCGGTTCGACGCGGAAGGAGTGCTCCGGCACGGAGTGCACGTGCAGTTCGTCGGCGGCGTCACTGTTGACGCGCAGCACGATCGGCTCACCGACCTTGCCCTGCAGACGCGCGTTGGTGGGGGTGACCGTGCCGGCCTCGATGGTGATGTCGATCGTCAGCCGGTCGGTCGGCCGCTGCTGGTCGGTCATGTCCGACGGGCTGATCGTCGACGCCGACGGGCTCGGGCTCGTGGCCTCCTCGCTGTCCTGCGAGCCGCCGCAGGCAGCGGCCACCAACGCCGCCGCGGTCACGATGAGGATCGGTCCGGAGCGTCGTACGGTGCGTGTCACGGGTTCCCTTCTCCGTCGGGTCCGCCGTCCTTGCGGCGGTTCTTGGCGGCAATGTAGACGACCACCCCGGCCACCACGAAGGCGGGCGCGAACGCCGGCACCGCGATCCAGATGGGGTGGTCGGCCAGGAGCGAGACGTCCGGCGTCGGCGTCATGACTGCGCGGACGGCTGCAGTTCGGCTTCGCTGCCGCTGGGTTCGCTGTTGTTGATGCGGCCACCGCCCCACGTGATACCGGCGACCATGGCCAGCGTGCAGGCCAGCACCACCAGGCAGCCGATCAGCCACAGCGACTGCGGGATGTCCGGGCTGCGCTCCCGCTGCAGGATGGTGATCTCGGAGACGAACGGCCGGGTGAACTGCGGTTCGGCGGGCACCTCCTCGGCGCCGATCCCGGGGTCACCGGCGAGGTAGATCGGCACCGCGGTCAGCGTCTTGCCGTCGTGCACGCGCAGCAGCGTCTTCCAGGTGCCGGCGACCGGCATCGGCTGGGTGGAGACGTAGTGGCCGGGGCCGACCTTCTCCAGGTGGTCGACGAACTGACCCCGCTCGTTGGGCAGACCGCCCTGCCAGCCCAGCACCGACACCCAGTTCGGGTCGTCGCTGATGACGTCGGGCGGGTTGAACCGGACGTCGGCGGTCACATGGCGCTCGCCGTTGACCGAAGGCGCCTCGGTCAGCGTGACGGCCGCGGTCGCGGTCTCGGGCACGTTGTAGCGCAATCCGTTGGCGGCGGCCGCACCGATGGCGACGACCGTGAGCGCCACGATCCCCACGGAGATCGCCCGGCGGGGCAGACGCTGACCGGTGAGCACCATGCCGACCATCGCGCCGCAGGCGCCGGTAAGGATCGCCACCGGCACCGACATCGCGAGCGCCTCGGGCCAGATGCTCGTCGGCCACGGGTAGTGGTACACCGCGCCGATCCACAGGGATTCCAGCCACAGCCCGACGGTCCCGATGCCGAGGCCGGACACCAGACCGAAGATCACCGGCCGTTTCATCAGCGGCGTCAGTGCGATGAGTTCGACCACGACCGCCGATCCGAGGTAGAGGGCGAACCAGTTGATCGGGGCCTCGAGCACCGGGCCGACGAGCAGTGCCACGATGCCGCGCAGGCCGACCGCGATGACCGCCGCGATCAGCGCACCCCCGCGGCCCATGAAGATGCGCGCGCCGACGAGCGCCAGCGCGGCCGCCGCGCCGATGAGCATCGGCTGGAAGACCTGGCGGAACTGCGGTACGCCGAAGTCGAATTCGATCTGGTACACCGAGGCGCCGATCAGGACGCCGGCGAACGCCAGGTATTGGACGAACTTCAGGCCGATCCCGTCGGGTGCGGCGTCGACGGGCCGGTCCTTGCGGCCCTCGTGCTCGAGGTAGAGCGCGGCCAGCGTGGAGAACCCGGCGCCGCCGATCATCATCAGGTGCGTGGGGCCCCACAGGGTGACGTCCTGGCCGAAGATGCGGTGCCAGATGTCGTCGAGCGGAAAGCCCATCAGCGCGTACAGGCCGCAACCGGCCATCACCAGGCCCCCGACCGGCGCGTACCAGTGGTCGGTGATCCGCACCGCCGCCGGGCCGGGACGGTCGAACGGCAGCACCACCGCCGTGCAACCGGCCACGAAGATGCCGAAGAGCCCGATGAGGATGAAGTAGTGCGCGGGGTTCGCCAGAGCGCCGTCGTCGCGTCCGTTGCCGATGTGCAGGCTGACGTCCCAGATGAAGCCGAACAGCGCGCAGATGATCGAGGCGATGAACATCGCGATCGGCAGCGCCACCCACGGCGGCCGTTTGAACCGGCGCCCCGACCAGTCGGCGAGCTTCGTCAGCCAGCTGATCTTGTGGTTCCGGTGCAGGTAGCCGATCCACAGCAGGATCGCGGTGATGATCAAGGCTGCCACCGACAACCCGATGATCTCGCTGAGGGCGGCGCCGCCGCCTTCCTCTCCCTGCGCGACGACCGATACGCCGGAAACCTCGCCGAAGAACTCCACTGTCACTCCCGGGTTTGGACGGACCGAAACTTACTGGGCAGTAATGTTGCCAGACGCGCCAAGGTGAGACCAGGGGTACCGGGTATTTTTTCGGTCGAGCTCACAGCGCGGCCGTCGGCACGTCTGGATCACGCCGGTGAGGTACCCCCCGGCGCCCGATGTCAATCACGGCTCCGCGCTACGGCGTGAGCACCACCTTGACCATGCCGTCCTGCTTCTTCTGGAAGGTCTCGTAGGCACCCGGGGCCTCGGTCAACGGCAGCCGGTGGGTGGCGAAGGTCTCGACGCCCAGCGGGTCGTCGGCGGTCAGCAGCGGCAGGATGTCAGGCACCCAGCGCTTGACGTTGGCCTGGCCCATCCGCAGCGTGACCTGCTTGTCGAACAGCGTCATCATGTTGATCGGATCGGCCGCGCCGCCGTACACCCCGGACAGCGAGATGGTGCCGCCGCGCCGGACCAGCGAGACCGCGGAGTTGAACGCGGCAAGCCGGTCCACGCCGGCGTTCTTCATCACCACGCGCCCGATGGCCGACGGCAGGAAGCTGCTCGCGGTGTGCGCGGCTTCGGCGACCGGTGACCCGTGCGCCTCCATGCCGACGGCGTCGATCACCGAATCGGCGCCGCGGCCCTGCGTCAGGTCGGCCACCACGGCGTCGGCGTCCTGGCTGCGCAGGTCGATCACCTCGGCGCAGTAGGGGCGGGCCCGGTCGAGACGTTCGGTGACGCGGTCGACGCCGATGACGCGACAGTTGTTGCGGTGGGCGGCGATCCGGCACGCCATCGAGCCGATCGGCCCCAGCCCGAGCACCACCAGCGTGCCGCCGTCGGGAACCTGGGCGTATTCGAGCCCCTGCCAGGCGGTGGGCAGCACGTCGGACAGGTAGACGTAGCGCTCGTCGGGCCCGTCGTCGGGCACCTTGATGTGGGTGTACTGCGCCTGCGGCACGCGCAGGTACTCGGCCTGCCCGCCGGCGACCTCGCCGTAGAGCGTCGAGTAGCCGAACAGCGCGGCGCCGGTGCCCTGGTCCCGGTTCTGGGTCGTCTCGCACTGGCTCTGCAGCCCGTGATCGCACATCCAGCACGTCCCGCAGGAGATGTTGAACGGGATCACCACCCGGTCGCCGACCGCGAGGTCGCCGGTCTGGGAGCCGACTTCCTCGACCACGCCCATCGCCTCGTGGCCGATGATGTCGCCGGGGTTCATGAACGCGGTCAGCACTTCGTACAGGTGCAGGTCCGACCCGCAGATGTTGGTGCTGGTGACCCGGATGATGGCGTCGGTCGGCTCCTTGATCACCGGATCGGGCACCGTGTCCACCGAGACGTTCCGACGTCCCTGCCAGGTGACTGCGCGCATGCGTCCTCCTCGAAAGTCCGTGTCCGATCAGCGTGCCCACGCAGGTGCGGGTCAAACGCCGGGTTCACTCCACTGGGTGACTGGCCGTTCGGCCGTGACCCCGTCGACGATCACGTCGACGCGTTCGTCGAAGAAGCAGACGTGGTCGCGCACCGGGGCGCCGTCGTGCAGGGGTTCGCGGTAGGTCCAGGCGACGTCGCGCGGGCCGCCGGGCACCGAGAAGTAGGTGGCGCGGCCCTTGTACGCGCAGTAGGTGACGGTGTCGCTGGGCCCGAGTTCCCCGACGTCGCCGGGCGGGAGGTAGCACCGCATCGGCAGGTTCGTCTCGAACAGCAGCAGCGGCCGCGACGATTCCGCGAGCACCCTGCCCTCGTGTTCCACCCGCACGTGCCGGCGGCTGCGCAGCACGTCGATGCGGTGGAACGGGTCGTGCGGGTGACTGACGACCGGTTCGCATTCCTCGTGCCAGTTGAAGACCGCGAACTCGAGCACCACGTAATCGGCGACGTCCGGGTCGGCCGGGCGGAACGCCGCGGCGGCGCCGGTCTCCTCCCCGGCCACCACGTCGTATTCAGTGCCCTCACACGAGTGCGCGGCGAACGGCACGGTGGGGTCGAGCCGCCGCCGGGTGTTCTCCTCGGAGCCGGACTCCGCGCCGACCGGCACCAGCTGGGCGGTGAGGGCGTCGAGCGGCACGGCGTAGGTGGGCACGATGCGGCGCGGCTCCCAGACGAGCAGCGCCCGGTCGGTGTCGGCGACCGGTTCGCCGGCGAGGGTGACCCGGATCCGTTTCGGCGTCGGCTCGTAGCGCAGCGTGTCGAACGCCGCGCCGAGGATGCCGCTCATCTGCTGGGCCATACCGGCCTCCCGGTCACTTACGCGGCGGCTGAAGCACTTTCATGGCCAACCGCATGACGGAGTCGGGAACCCGGTCCTTGGCGGACAGCGCCCTGTCGGCGGCGCGGCCGCGCAGCGGTGTGCCGCGGCCGAAGTACCGGTTGAGCGGTCCGCCGCTCGGTTCGAGGTCGACGTGCAACGGCGGGGCGCCGTCGGCGGCGCCCAGTGCCCGGGAGATCACCATGCGCTGGATCTCACTGGTGCCCTCGAAGATCGTGTAGAGCTTGGCGTCGCGGTACCACTTCTCGACCGGATGGTCGGTGATGTAGCCCCACCCGCCGAGGGTCTGGATCGCCCGTTCGGTCGCCTTGACCGCGACCTCGCTGGCGGCGAGCTTCGACATCGACCCCTCGCCCCGGTCGAACGGCACCCCGGTGGCGGCCATCCACGAGGCGCGCCAGGTCAGCAGGCGGGCGGCGTCGATCTGGGTGGCCAGATCGGCCAGCGGGAACGAGATGCCCTGGTTGTCGATGATCGGCGCGCCGAACGCCTCGCGACGGTTGGCGTACTCGGTCATGTACTCCAATGCGGCGCGGGCGATTCCGAGAGCCTGGGCGGCGACCATCGGCCGGGTCTGTTCGAAGGTGCCCAGCGCGGCCGAACCCGAACGACGGGCACCCTCGACCGCTTCGCGGGCTTTGGCGAGTTTGTGTTCGAGCTTCTCCTGGCCACCGAGCAGGTGGTCGCCCGGGACGCGGACGCCGTCGAACTTCAACTCCGCGGTGTGGGAGGCGCGGCAGCCCATCTTGTCGAGCTTGCGCACCAGCTGCAGGCCCGGTGTGCCGCCCGGCACGATGAACAGCGCCTGCCCCTTGTGGCCCAGGTCCTGGTCGACGACGGCGTTGACGACGTGGACGTTGGCGATGCCGCCGTTGCCGATCCACATCTTGTGGCCGTCGATCACCCAGTCGTCGCCGTCGCGGCGGGCCGTGGTGCGCAGGTTGCGGACATCGCTGCCGCCCTCGGGTTCGGAGATCGCCAGCGCGGCGAGCTTCAGGTCGCCGGGGGTGCCGAAGCACTCCGGCGCCCACTGCAGCATCTGCTCGGGAGAGGCGGCCTGCCCGATCGCCGACAGCGCCAGCGCCGGCATGACGATCGCCAGGCCGATGCCGGCACTCCCCAGAACAGCTCCTCCATGAACATCGGCAGCGAGAGCCCCGTGGGGTCGCCGATCAGGTCGCGGTAGAACAGCGGACTGTAGAAGCCGCGGGCAGCCGCTTCCTCCAGCACCGGCCACGGGAACTCCTGGCGCTGGTCGTACTCCAGTGCCACCGGGCGGATGCACTGCTCGGCGAACTCGTGGGTGCGCCGCGCCAGGTCGTGCTGCGCGATCGTCGGGGTGAGGTCGAAGCTCACGAGCGGTCGGATAACCGGTGAGGATCGGACCGAAACCACGAGTTGGCCCCGAACGCGAGCGAGGGGCACCCGATCGGGTGCCCCTCGCCGTTGGTCGGGTGTCAGCGGACGGTGACGTAGACGACGCGGTCGTCGTTGTCGTAGCGGACCGCCACGATGCTGGACTGGTCGAGCGGTTTGACCATGCCCTGGTGGGTGACCCGCACGGCGTAGCCACGGTCGTCCAGCGAGCTGATGGCGTCCTGGGCGTTGCCCGGCCCGGCCGGAGCGGCCTGGGCGGGGGTGGCGAGCCCGAGGAAGGCGGTGGCCAGTCCGCCGGCGACGATGGTGGCGAATCCGAACTTGTTCATGTCCCTGCTTCTTTCTATCCCTCTGGTGTGGGTACGAGCCGTGGCCGTCGTCGCGGTTCGTATGACCGGATCGGATGCTCCCCGTTCCTGTCTGCACTGGTAAACCTGCTGGTCAACGATTTAATTCCAGTGGCAGTAATTGATTGACGGTTGGCAGGATCTGGTGGTTGCGCGGGATAGGGCAGCTTCGTCGGGTGGACAATTCGTGTCTGCACCGGCAAACATCCCGTCCCCGTCGCTTCAGGTCGGACGTGTTCGAACGTATGATCGAACAGTGGGCGAGATGCAGTCGATCGGCTACAACGGCCAGCCGCTGCCGCCGGCGTTCCGCCGCGTCGACCCGCCCGTGGCGGTCCTGGTGGACCTTGCCGCGCTCTTCCCGCGTGAGCCGCACCGGCACGGCGGTTACAACCCGGCCGGCTTGCAGATGCACTCCGTCGTCGAAGGCCGGCTGACGTGTTGGGGGATGTGCGAGCAGGGCTACTGGTGGGGCCTGGTCACGTATGACATCGCCTACGGCGCCCAGCGCAAGGCGGTCACCCACTGGGTGCCGGCCTGGCTGCTCAAGCGGCAGACGGATCCCCGCTGACGGCCTCGGCGATGCGGCGCTGCGCCTCGCCGGGGGAGATGCGCAACCGGCGGGACAGTACCTCCGCCCAGGTCCGTGCGCCGAACTGGGACGGGGTGCCCGAGGCGACCAGCTGCCCGATCATGCGACGCTCCACCTCCTGCGACTGCTCGCGCAGTCGGCTCAACCGGATCAGCACCGCTTGCGTCTCCGCGCGGCCCATCCCCGCCACCGGAATGGCCGCGAGTCGCGCGGACAGCGTGTCGGCGGCATCCATCGCATCCATGATCCGCTCTCGTATCGAACTCATGTTCGACACGGTAGTGCGGGGGTCCGACAAGCCGGCGTCGTTACTGTGGCGCCATGTCTCCGAAATACGCCACGGCGGACACCGTCGGACTCGAGCAGCTGCTCGACTTCGTCCGGCCGCGGCACAAGATGGTGCTGACCACGTTCCGCGCCGACGGATCGCTGCAGAGTTCGCCGGTGACCGGTGGCGTGGACGGCGACGGCCGGATCGTCATCGCCAGCTATCCGCAGCGCGCGAAGGCGGCGAACGTCCGCAGGGCGGGGCGGGCCAGCGTGGTCGTGCTCTCCGACGAGTTCAACGGCCCCTACGTCCAGGTGGACGGCGATGCCGAGGTGGTGGACCTGCCCGAGGCCGTCGACGCGCTGGTCGAGTACTTCCGGGTGGTCGCCGGGGAACATCCGGACTGGGCCGAGTACCGGCAGGCGATGGTGGACCAGGGTAAGTGCCTGATCCGCGTGGTGCCCACCCGGTGGGGACCCGTGGCGACCGGCGGTTTCCCGCCGCCGCGGTGATCGGGTCAGCCCGCTGGCGAGCCGCCGGAGAGCCTGCTGGGCAGGACACGGCCGCGCCGCTGTGATAGTCAGGCACGTGCGAACGCATTGCGTCGCCTAGCACGTCAAACTATAGTCTGGACACATGTCCAGAAGGTTCGGAGTCTCTGCGTGACACGATTCGACCGGTCCAGCGCGACGCGGCCCAGCCCCGGATCCATCTGAGTATGCGCATCGCTTTGTTGTCCTACCGCAGCAAAACGCACTGCGGAGGCCAGGGGGTCTACGTCCGGCACCTCAGCCGCGGACTGGCCGATCTCGGTCACGACGTCGAGGTCTTCTCCGGTCAGCCCTACCCCGAGGGGCTCGATCCGCGGGTCCGGCTGACCAAGGTGCCCAGCCTTGACCTCTACCGTGAACCCGACCCGTTCCGGGTGCCGCGACCCAGCGAGATCCGCG
Organism: Mycolicibacterium litorale; assembly: GCF_014218295.1. The sequence goes on along the minus strand of NZ_AP023287.1, from coordinate 5,275,943 downwards.
ACCGCATCGACCTGCTCGAGCTGTTGACGACGTGGACAGCCGGGTTCCCCGAACCCAAGACGTTCACGATGCGGGTCGCGCGCCTGCTCTCCCAGCGGCGTGGCGACTTCGACGTGGTGCACGACAACCAGAGCCTCGGTACCGGGCTGCTGCAGATCGCCGCGACGGGCCTGCCGGTGGTGGCCACCGTGCACCACCCGATCACGCGCGACAAGGTGGTCGACGTGGCGGCCGCCCGCTGGTGGCGTAAACCGCTGGTGCGCCGCTGGTACGGCTTCGCCGAGATGCAGAAGCAGGTCGCGCGACGGATTCCGGAACTGCTCACGGTGTCCTCCTCATCGGCCACCGACATCGCCGACGACTTCGGGGTGTCGCCCGAACAGCTGCACGTCGTACCGCTGGGTGTCGACACCGAACTCTTCCGGCCCGCCGACCACCGCGTCAGCGGACGCATCATCGCGATCGCCAGTGCCGACGTGCCGCTCAAGGGCATCAGTCACCTGCTGCACGCCGTCGCCCGGTTGCGGGTCGAGCGCAACCTCGACGTCCAGCTGGTCTCCAAACTCGAGCCCAACGGCCCGACCGAGAAGCTGATCGCCGAACTCGGCATCTCCGACATCGTGCACAGCTCCAGCGGCCTGTCCGACGGGGAACTCGCGGCGCTGCTGGCCTCGGCCGAGGTGGCCTGCATCCCGTCGCTGTACGAGGGCTTCTCGCTGCCGGCGGTCGAGGCGATGGCCAGCGGAACGCCCATCGTGGCCAGCCGGGCCGGCGCCCTGCCCGAGGTGGTGGGCGACGACGGCGAGTGCGCGCGCCTGGTCGCGCCCGGAGACGTCGACGAGCTGACCCTGGCGCTGGGCGAACTGCTCGACTCACCCACCCAGCGGCACCGCCTCGGCGCCGCGGGCCGACGCCGGGCGCTCGACGTGTTCAGCTGGGAATCGGTTGCCGCGCAGACGGTTTCGGTATACGAGAGGGCGATGGCGATATGCTGACCGTCGACTTCGACCGGTTGGGAATCGGGCCGGGATCCAAGGTCATCGACGTCGGTTGCGGCGCGGGCAGGCACACCTTCGAGGCCTACCGGCGCGGTGCCGACGTGATCGGCTTCGACCAGAACGCACAGGATCTCAACGACGTCGACGAGATACTGCAGGCGATGAAGGCGCAGGGCGAGGCGCCGTCGTCGGCGAAAGCCGAAGCGGTCAAGGGCGATGCGCTCGACCTGCCCTACGCCGACGGCACCTTCGACTGTGTGATCGCCTCGGAGATCCTCGAACACGTCCCGCAGGACGAGCAGGCCATCTCCGAGCTGGTTCGGGTGCTCAAACCCGGTGGGGCACTGGCGATCACGGTGCCGCGCTGGCTGCCGGAGCGGATCTGCTGGCTGCTGTCCGACGAGTACCACGCCAACGAGGGCGGCCACATCCGCATCTACAAGGCCGACGAACTGCGCGACAAGGTCACCGCGCACGGGCTCGAGCTCACCCACACTCACCACGCCCACGCCCTGCACTCACCGTTCTGGTGGCTCAAGTGCGCGGTCGGCACGTCGAAGAACGACCACCCCGCGGTCGCGGCGTACCACAAGCTGCTGGTGTGGGACATGATGTCGGCGCCCTGGCTCACCCGGCGCGGTGAGGAACTGCTCAATCCGCTGATCGGGAAGAGTGTCGCCCTCTACTTCCGGAAACCGGCGGTCGTGGATGCTCGCCGCTGAGCTGCCCGGGATTCCCGGCGTCTTCACCCCGGCCCAGTGTCGGCAGACCGCCGAGTCCATCGCGGCCGAGCAGGAGTCCTCCGGCGCCATCCCCTGGTTCAGCGGCGGGCACACCGACCCGTGGGACCACGTCGAGTCGGCGATGGCGCTGACCGTCGCCGGTCTGATCGAACCGGCGCGCGCGGCCTACGAGTGGAGCCGCGCCACCCAGCGCCCGGACGGTTCCTGGCCGATCCAGTTCCGCAACGGCGTGGTCGAGGACGCCAACAGCGACAGCAACTTCTGCGCCTACATCGCCGCCGGCGTCTGGCATCACCTGCTGATCACCGGCGACCGCGCGTTCGCGGAGACGATGTGGCCCGTGGTCGCCAAGGCGATCGACTTCGTCCTCGACCTCCAACGCCCGAACGGCGAGATCTCTTGGGCCCAAAGCGAAGCCGGCCCCATTCCCGAGGCGTTGCTGACAGGCTGCGCGAGTATCCACCACAGCATCCGGTGCGCGCTCGCACTCGCCGACTACTTCGACGACCCGCAGCCCGAGTGGGAGGTGGCCGTCGGCCGGCTGGGCCATGCGATCGTGGCGCACCCCGGTTCGTTCGTCCCGAAGGACCGCCACGCGATGGAGTGGTACTACCCGGTGCTGTGCGGCGCCCTGCGCGGCCCGGGTGCGCGCACCCGTATCGACGACCGCTGGGACGATTTCGTGGTGCCGGGCCTGGGCATCAGGTGCGTCGACGACCGACCGTGGGTCACCGGCGCCGAGACATGCGAGCTCGTGATGGCGCTCGACGCGATCGGTGACCGGACGCGGGCACACCAGCAGTTCGCGGCCATGCACCATCTCCGCGAGGACGACGGATCCTATTGGACCGGACTCGTTTTCGCCGACGGCAAGCGCTGGCCGGAGGAGCGCACCACCTGGACCGGCGCCGCCGTCATCCTCGCCGCCGACGCGCTGACCGGCGCCACCCCGGGCAGCGGGATCTTCCGCGGCACGGACCTGCCGCGGGGCCTCGAGGACGAGTTCGACTGCGCGTGCGCCGTCAGCGACCGCTGAGACAACGCTCAGGACAGCGAGCCCGCGCCGCCCGCCGTCCGCTCCAGCACCCGCATCGACCCGGTGGCACCGACCTCGCGGAACGCGCCGGTGTCCAGCGCCCTGCGGTAGATGTGGAACGGCGCCTGCCCACCGTCGTCGGGATTCGGGAACACGTCGTGGATCACCAGCGCGCCGCCCGGCTCCACCCATTTCGCCCAGCCGTCGAAGTCGCGCTGTGCGGCCTCCTCGGTGTGGCCGCCGTCGATGAACAACAGCCGCAACGGGGTTCGCCACCCGCGCGCCACCACGGGCGAGCGCCCGACCACCGCGACGACGTGCTCGTCGAGGTCGGCGGCGTCGAGCGTGTGCCGCATCGTCGGCAGCGTGTCGAACCGTCCCGTCACCGGGTCGACCATGGTGGCGTCGTGGTACTCCCAACCCGGCTGGTGCTCCTCGGAGCCGTGATGGTGGTCGACGGTGAACACCACGCCACCGGTCTCCTGCGCGGCCGCACCGAGCATCAGCGTCGACTTGCCGCAGTAGGTACCGATCTCGACGCCGACACCGTCGCCGAGATACCGCACCGCGGTGTCGTAGAGCGTGCGGCCCTCGTCGGCGGGCATGAAGCCGATGGCCTCGTCGGCGAGCGCGAACAGACGTGCGGCGCGGGGCGGAAGGTCAGTTTCGGTGGGGCTCATGGGTACCCAACCTAGCCGTTGCTGGCCATCCGGCGTTGTAGTAGTGTCCGGACATGTGTCCGATCCGACCATGGAGTCGACTCGGCGCCGTCTGACCGCGAAACAAGCCGACACTGTCGACCGGCTGGGACGCGCCGCGGTCGACATCCTCAACCGTGACGGTTTCGCCGGTCTGACCGTACGTCGTGTCGCCGCCGAGGCCGGTGTGGGCGCCGCAACCGCCTACACGTACTTCTCGTCCAAGGAGCACCTCGTCGCGGAGGTGTTCTGGCGCAGGCTGTCGGCCGCGCCGCCGGCCGCCCATCAGTCCGACGATCCCGCCACCCGGGTGGTCGAGGTCCTGCGCGACATCGCGCTGCTGGTGGCCGACGAGCCCGAGTTCGCCGGTGCGGTGACGAACGCGCTGCTCGGCAAGGACCCGGATGTGGAGGCGCTGCGCCAGCGCATCGGCCGCGACGTGCGCGACCGGTTGGTCAACGCGCTGGGGCCGCCGATCGACTTCGACGTGATCGAGGCACTCGAGCTGCTCTACGTCGGGGCCCTGGTGTGGGCGGGTATGGGCTACTCGTCCTACGACGACATGACCCAGCGCCTGGAGCGGTCGGCGCGCCTGGTGCTCGGTTAGCCGCCGAGCAGCGCCGTCGACGCGGTGACCGCCGGCTCGAGAAGCCCCCGCACATCGCTGCCGTCCTCGAAGACCAGCGCGGTCAGCTCCCGCAGGCCGCCGAGCAGCACGACGGCCAGCGGCCGGCTCAGCGGTCCCTTGCCGGCACGGCGGAAACCGGGATTGCCGGTCAGGTCGACGAGCATGTCGGTGAGGCGGTCGATCGCCCAGCGGTGCAGCGGCAGCGCCTGCGCGCCGAGTCCGGGCAGTTCGCGGATCCAGCTGAGCGTGATCGCCGGCCGTGCCGCGATGTGGTCGACGTAGGCGCCGACCGCCTGGCGGATCTGCCGGTCCCAGTCGGCCTCCGGATCCACGGCCGCCCGCACCCGGGCGATCAACGCATCGTTGTTGACGCGCAGCAGTTCGACGAAGCACTCCTCCTTCGTGGCGAACCGGCCGTAGAAGGTGCGCTTGGAGGTGTGCGCGTGGCGGACGATGTCGGCGACCGTGGTCTCGCGGTATCCGCGTTCGGCGATCGAGGCCGCCAGGCCGTCGAGTAGCCGGCCGCGGAACGCGTCGCCCTGCGCCGGCAGGACCGTCGCCGTCGTCATGTCACCTCCCGGCCACCCTTGCGTCGAGTGGTACCAGCCGGTACCGTACCTCACACATCCTCGGTACAGCGCAGTACCACGACCGGCTGGAGTGCCATGAGCGAAGCGACCGTTGCCGACGTCCCCACCTCGAGCCCCACCGCGGTGAACCTGCCGCCGGCCCTGCGGCTGTCGATGCCGGTGCAGGGGATCGCCTACGCGTTCGCGCGCCGTCAGCTCGTCGCCCGGCTGGCCAAACGGCACGGCCCGGCCTTCTGCCTCAACATCCCGATGTTCGGCCGCACGGTGATCGTCGCCGACCCGCAACTGGCCAAACAGCTGTTCATGGCGCCCACCGACGCGGTCGGCAACATCCAGCCCAACCTCAGCCGGGTGCTGGGCCCGGGATCGGTGTTCGCCCTCGACGGGGCCGAGCACAAACGCCGCCGCCGGCTGCTCACCCCGCCGCTGCACGGCAGGAGCGTCAAGAACTACGAGAAGGTCTTCGAAGAGGAGACCCTGCGCGAATCCGCCGCATGGCCGGAGGGGCAGACGTTCCCGACGCTCGAGCCGATGATGCGCATCACCCTCAACGCGATCCTGCGCGCGGTGTTCGGCGCCGACGGCCAGAAGCTCGACGAACTGCGCCGCATCATCCCGCCGTGGGTCACGCTGGGGTCGCGGCTCGCGGTGATCCCCAGCCCGCCGCGCACGTTCGGCCGCCTCACGCCGTGGGGCCGGCTCGCCGACTACCGCAGGCGCTACGACGAGGTGATCGACCGGTTGATCGACGAGGTCCGCTCCGACCCACGCTTCGACGAGCGTGACGACGTGCTGGCGCTGCTGTTGCGCAGCACCTACGAGGACGGGACGGAGATGTCGCGCAGCGAGATCGCCGACGAACTGCTCACCCTGCTCGCCGCCGGCCACGAGACGACGGCGTCCACGCTCGGATGGGCGTTCGAGCGGATCAGCAGGCACCCCGACGTCCTGGACAAACTGGTCGCCGAGGCGGCGACCGACGACAACGAATACCGCCAGGCGACGATCTACGAGGTGCAGCGCAACCGCACCGTCATCGACTTCGCGGGCCGCCACGTCCACGCGCCGACGTTCGAACTCGGCGAGTGGGTGATCCCCCGTGGCTATTCGATCGTGGTGGCGCTGAGCGAGATCCACGAACAGGCCGACGACTACGTCGACCCGGAACGGTTCTCACCGGAACGGTTCGTCGGCGCGCGCCCGTCGCCGCTGACGCACGTCCCGTTCGGGGGCGGAACGCGCCGGTGCATCGGCGCGGTGTTCGCCAACGTCGAGATGGACGTCGTCCTGCGGACCGTCCTGCGCCACTTCATCATCGAGCCCACGACGGCGCCGGGGGAGAAGGTGCACTCCCGCGGTGTCGCCTACACGCCGAAGGCCGGCGGGCGGGTCACCCTGCGCCGCCGGCCCCAGCCGCTGGCCTGAATCAGGCTTTCGCGTCCGCCCGCTTGGGCAGCTTCCAGTCCGGGCGCGGGAAGTGGCAGGTGTACCCCCACGGCATCCGCTCCAGGTAGTCCTGGTGCTCGGGCTCGGCCTCCCAGAACTCACCGGCCGGCGTCACCTCGGTGACCACCTTGCCCGGCCACAGTCCGGACGCGTCGACGTCGGCGATCGTGTCGAGCGCGATGCGCTTCTGCTCCTCGTCGGTGTAGAAGATCGCCGAGCGGTAGCTGGTGCCGATGTCGTTGCCCTGGCGGTTCTTCGTCGTCGGATCGTGGATCTGGAAGAAGAACTCGAGCAGCGCGCGGTAGTCGGTCTGCGCCGGGTCGTAGACGATCTCGATCGACTCGGCGTGGCCCGGGTGATTGCGGTAGGTGGGGTGGTCGTTCTGGCCGCCGGTGTAACCGACGCGCGTCGACACCACACCCGGCTGCTTGCGGATCAGGTCCTGCATGCCCCAGAAGCAGCCGCCCGCCAGGATGGCCTTCTTGTACTCGGTCATCGCGTCTCCTCCTTGGTGAACAGCGTCTTGTACTCCCCATATCCTTGCGCCTCGAGCTCGTCGAGGTGCACGAACCGCAGTGCCGCCGAGTTGATGCAGTACCGCAGCCCGCCTTCGGAGCGAGGCCCGTCGGTGAAGACGTGACCGAGATGGCTGTCGGCGTGGGCCGACCGCACCTCGGTGCGGATCATCAGATGGCTGAAGTCGCGCTTCTCCGTGACATTGGCCGCCTCCAGCGGCCGGGTGAAGCTGGGCCACCCGCTGCCGCTCTCGAACTTGTGGACCGAGGCGAACAGCGGCTCGCCCGAGACCACGTCGACGTAGATACCCGGTTCGTGGTTGCCCCAGTACTCACCGGTGAACGGCCGCTCCGTGCCGTTCTCCTGTGTGACGTGGTACTGCTCGGGGGACAGCGCGCTGACCGCGGCGGGATTCCTGTTGTAGCCCTGTGCCACATGACCTCCTCGTGTGCACCTTCTTCAACCGTAGGCCGGGGCAGGATCATCCCTGTTCGGCGCGGCCGGACCCTCGACAAACGCGTGTAGAACGTGTTCTAGTTCTGGATGTGACGAGCACGGATTCCGCCCGGTTCACCCGCGCCGAGCTGATCTCGGCGTTCGCGACGTTCGAGGAGACGGTCGCCCACGCCGCGCAGACCCGCGACTGGGATCCCTGGGTCGAGCAGTACACCCCCGACGTCCTCTACATCGAGCACGCCGCGGGCACCATGCGCGGCCGCGAGGAGGTCCGGACATGGATCTGGCGGACCATGACCACCTTTCCTGGCAGCTACATGACGTCGTTCCCGTCGCTGTGGTCGGTCGCCGACGAGGCCACCGGCCGGATCATCTGCGAGCTCGACAACCCGATGCGCGATCCGGGCGACGGCACCGTCATCAGCGCCACCAACATCTCGATCGTCACCTACGCCGGCGACGGTCGGTGGTCCCGGCAGGAGGATGTCTACAACCCGCTGCGGTTCGTCAAGGCGACGGTGAAGTGGTGCCGCAAGGCCGCCGAGCTGGGCACGCTCACCGATGAGGCGGCCGCCTGGATGCGGCAGTACGGGGGTGGGCGGTGAGCACCGCACTGGTCATCGGCGCCAACGGCTTCCTCGGCTCCCACGTCACCCGCCGGCTCGTCACCGACGGCCACGACGTGCGGGTGATGGTGCGCCCGACGGCCAAGACCATCGGCATCGACGACCTCGCGGTGCAGCGCTTCACCGGTGACATCTGGGACGACGAGACCCTGCGCGAGGCGATGACCGGGTGCGACGACGTCTACTACTGCGTGGTCGACGCCCGTGGCTGGTTACGCGACCCCGCGCCGCTGTTCCGCACCAATGTCGACGGCACCCGCAACGTGCTCGACGTGGCCGTCGGTATTCCGTTGCGCCGCTTCGTGTTCACCAGCAGCTATGTCACCGTCGGGCGGCGTCGGGGCAGGCGGGCCACCGAGGCCGACGCCGTCGACGTCCGCCGCGTCACCCCGTACGTGCGGTCGCGGGTGCAGGGCGAGGAGCTGGTGCTGCGGTACGCCCGCGAGCGTGGCCTGCCCGGTGTGGCCATGTGCGTGTCGACGACGTACGGCAGCGGCGACTGGGGCCGTACCCCGCACGGGGCGATCATCGCCGGGGCCGCGCTGGGCAAGTTGCCGTTCGTGATGAGCGGTATCGAACTCGAAGCGGTCGGGGTGGATGACGCGGCCCGCGCACTGATCCTGGCCGCCGAGAAGGGCCGCGTCGGTGAGCGCTACCTGATCTCGGAGAAGATGATCAGCAACGCCGACGTCGCGAGGATCGCCGCGGAGGCTGCCGGGGTGGCGCCGCCGGCGCGGTCGATCCCGCTGCCCGTCTCGTACGCGCTCGCCGCGCTGGGCAGCGCCAAGTCGCGGTTACGCGGCACCGACGAACGGATGTCGCTGGAGTCGTTGCGGCTGATGCGCGCCGAGGCCGAACTCGACCACGGCAAGGCGGTGCGTGAGCTGGGCTGGCAGCCGCGGCCCGTGGAGGAGTCGATCCGCGAGGCCGCGCAGTTCTGGGTCGGTCTGCGAAATGCCAAGCGAGCGAGCAGGACTCAGGCTTAGTCATGCCGGCTCCCAGGTGGCTCGCCAGGGCCAATCGGGTCGGCCTCAACCGGGTCGTCAGGTTCGTCGCGCCGTGGCTGCCCGGCTTCGGGTTGCTCATCCACCGCGGACGCCGGTCCGGCAGGCAGTTCCGCACCCCCGTGAATCTCTTCCGGCGTCGCGACGGTTTCGTCTTCGCGCTGACCTACGGTGCGGACGCGGACTGGGTGCGCAACGTCGTCGCGGCCGGCGGCTGTGAAGTGCTCACGCGCCGCACGCGCTACACCCTGACCGATCCGCAGGTGTACGTCGATGAAGAGCGCGCCGACATGCCGCTGCCGGTGCGCCGTATCCTCGGCATCGTGCGCGTCTCGGAGTTCCTGTACCTACGGATCGCCCCGTGACCCGCGTCGACCTGCACGGCGCCCCGGAGACGATGCTGGCAACGCTGTACGCCAGGGCGCTCGACGCCGACGCTCTCGGTGACGGGTGGGCCCGCGACATCGTCGCGCGCATCGACTACGACTGGGAGAGAACCGGTATCACGGCGCGCAACGCGCCCGGCGTCACGTTGCGGGTCAGGCACTTCGACACCTGGGCCCGGCAGTTCCTCGCCGTGCACCCCGAAGCGGTGGTGCTGCACCTGGGTTGCGGGCTGGACGGCCGCTACCACCGGCTCGATCCCGGCCCGGGGGTGGAGTGGTTCGACGTCGACTACCCCGACGTGGCGGTGCTGCGCGAACAGTTCTACCCACCGCGGGAGCACTGTCACATCGTGGCGGCCTCGGTGACGGATCCCGAATGGCTCACGACGGTGCCGGCGGACCGCCCGACATTGATACTCGCCGAGGGCTTGACGATGTACCTCGCCGAAGCCGACGGCGTCGCCCTGCTGCGCCGCCTCGTGGCCCGATTCCCGTCCGGGGAACTGCAGTTCGACGCGTTCAACCCGCTCGGCATCGCGCTGCAGTGGACGAACACTCCGGTCCGCCGGTCGGGAGCGACACTGCGGTGGGGGATCCGTGGCCCCGCTGACATCCTCGACGCGGTGCCCGGGACACGGCTGCTGGCGTGGGTGCCGGTCTTCGAGTCCGAGGGGTTCGCGGGTCTGTCCGCCGGCTACCGGGCGATGGCGGCCGTGATGAACCGGGTGCCTGGGCTGCGCACGATGGCGCAGTTCCACCGCTACGCGTTCTGAGGTGCCGACGCGCGATTCCTGCCACCCGCCGGTCAATCACTGCCAACCGGAATGGGGGCTCTGACCTGCTGGTTTCACCGGTCAGACCGGCCAGGAAAACCTCCGGACCGATGACCCGAAAGAGGCAGGGACATGAACACATTCGGATTCGCCACCATCGTCGCCGGCGGACTGGCCGCAGGGTTCCTGGGACTGGCCGCCCCCGCGCAGGCCGCTCCGGTCGGGCCGGGTAACGCCGCCGACACGATCAGCTCACTGGACGACCGCGGGTACGCGGTGCGGGTGAACCACCAGGGCGTGGTCAAGCCGCTGGATCAGTCCAGCATCGTGTCGGTGCGCTACGACAACGACGACCGCGTCGTCTACGTCACCGTCCGCTGACCCGAAGACAGCCGAAGGGGCGCCCCCACCGGGGCGCCCCTTTTTCGCGTCGACTCCGCATTCACGGACTGTGCGCGGCCGAACCACCGCCACCGACGAGCAGCACGAGGTCGCGGTCCCAGGCGCGGTACCGCGCACGGTTCAGCGCCCGGCGCAGCACGAGCAGGGCGGCCGTCACCACCGACAGGCTCGCCAGCCACATGCCGATCCCCGCGCCGACCCCCCGCGCCCGCGCGTCGTCGGCGCTCAGCGGTGCCGACGCGACGTTGCCCTGGGTGTCGATCCAGATGCCGACCCGGTCACCCTGCTTCACCGCGTGCGGCACCTCGACGATCGTGTCGCGCGTGACGCCGTTGGCGAACCACTGCACCTGCACGGTGAACGTCGTCATGGAGCGCTGGGGTTTGGCTTTGCTCCGGTCGAGGGCGACCGCCTCGACGGCATGCCGGTTCGCCGCCTCGATCTCGGCGGCGCGGAGCTGATCGTCGCGCACCGCCGTCGAGATGTGCACCGCGACGAAGCCGGCGACGACCAGCAGCACGGCGGCCATCAGCGTGGCCGACGCCTCGACCCGGTCGACGAACCGCACCAGCGGGCCGCCCGCGAGCCGGCGGAGGGTGCACCGTAGCCGAACGAACAGGCTCATCGGGCGGACGCCCTTTGCTGCGCAATTGTTACGGGCATGTTTCCATGGTCTCGCAACGAGTCCTTTTCCGCCAACTTCAGGGTGGGCGATTTCAGACACATCGAACGCCGGCTCATGCCCCTGGTGGCTCGAGGGATTTGCTGCGTTCCCCGCGCGTCGAGTGGTGCCCCTGATGCACCGGCGATTCCCAGGTGTAGGGCTCCTCGGGATGGCCGGACCCGCCGAGGATGAAGGTGCGGTCGCTGCGGTTGGCTCGGGCGATGCTGGCCATCCAGGTTCCGACCGTGCTGAAGCGGTTGCGCACGCCGGTGAGGAAGGCGATGTGGATGAAGCCCCACCCGAGCCATCCGAGGATGCCGGTCAACCGGACCGGTCCGGCCTGCAGCAGGGCGTGCCCGCGGCTGATGTAGGCGGCCGATCCGAGGTCGCGGTAGCGGAAGTCCTTGCGTCTCGCCCCGTCGAGGTCACGGCGGATACAGGCGGCGGCGTGCAACCCGCCCTGCATGGCGTTCTCGGCGACCCCGGGCAACCCGTCGCGGCCGGCGAGGTCCCCGATGACGAACACCTCGGAATGGCCCGGCACCGTCAGGTCGGCGTTCACCTTGATGCGGCCCGACCGGTCGGTGTCGGCGCCCAGTTGTTCGGCGGCATGCCGCGCGAAGGGCACCGCCTCGACGCCTGCCGTCCACAGCACCGTCCTGGTCGCGTAGTCGCGGGTGGGCCCACCGCCTTTCGGGCTCACCGTCACACCGTCGCGTCGCACGTCGGTCACGTGGACCCCGAAGTGCAGATCGACGCCCAACTCCTGCAGCGTCCGCGACGCCCGTTCGGCCAGCCCCGGCGCGAAGCTCTTGAGGACGCGGTCACCGCCGTCGAACAACAGCACCCGCGCCTCCTGCGGCTCGATGCTGTGGAACTCGTTGGCCAGTGCGCGGGTCGCCAATTCCCGGATCTGCCCGGCCAATTCGACACCGGTAGGGCCGCCGCCCGCGACGGCGAACGTCAGCCACTGCTCCCGCTCGGGTCCCGGCGGCAGCGTCTCGGCGATCTCGAAGGCCGCGAAGATCCGGCGGCGGATGCTGAGCGCATCGTCGAGCGTCTTCATACCGGGCGCCCACGCGGCGAATTCCTCGTTGCCGAAATAGGACTGGCGCATCCCCGCCGCGATCACCAGGTAGTCGTAGGAGAGGTCGAACGTCGATTCGTCGGGCCGACGCGCGGTGACCCGGCGGGCCGCCGGGTCGAGCCGGACGGCCTCGCCCAACAGCGTCGTGACGTTGTCGTGGCGGGCCAGTTCCTCGCGCAGCGACCGGCTGATCTGGCCGATGCTCAACGTCCCTGTCGCGCACTGATACAGCAGCGGCTGGAACACATGGCACGCCGCGCGGTCGAGCAACGTGACGTCGACCCCGACGCGTCCGAGGCGTCGGGCGCAGAACAGCCCGCCGAATCCTCCGCCGATGATGAGAACCTTCGGGCGCCCGTTGAGCATGGAGACCTGATACCCGTTATGCCTGCCGTTGACTCTGCGTGCGGGGCGCCGGATGTCGAGTGCGCGACGCCCTGGACGCAGAGTCGGTGATCGCGGTGAGATGCCAGAATCGTCGGGTGCCTACGGTGAACGGTCAGGTGTCCCACTGGTTCGACGAACTGCCGGCCTCCCGAGCGCCCCTTCCCGGAGGACGTGACGCCGACGTCTGCATCGTCGGCGCCGGCTACACCGGGCTGTGGACCGCCTACTACCTCAAACGCGCTGATCCGTCGCTGCGGATCGTGATCCTCGAGGCCCGCTTCGCCGGATTCGGCGCGTCCGGCCGCAACGGCGGCTGGCTCTCCGGTCTGGTGCCCGGCGACCGCAACGCGATGGCCCGACGCTACGGCCGCGACAACGTGCTGGCATGGCAGCGCTCACTCAACGAGGCCGTCGACGAGGTCAGCGCCGTCGCCTCGGCCGAGGGCATCGACGCCGGCATCGTCAAGGGCGGCACGATGGAGATCGCGCGCAACGCGGCCCAGGCGGCGCGGCTGGCGGCCGCACTCGACGAGGAGCGGCTCTGGCAGGTCGACGGCGTGACATCGTTGACGAAAAGCGAAGCCGTCGAACGTATCCGATTCGACAGCGTGGTGTCGGCGTACCACACGCCGCACTGCGCGCGCGTGCAGCCCGCCCGCCTCGCGCGCGGCCTGGCCGAGGCCGTCGAGCGGCTCGGCGTGCCGATCTACGAGCAATCTCCGGTGATGTCGATCAGCCCGGGCCGGGCGCTCACGCCCCACGGCACCGTGCGCGCGCCGATCGTGCTGCGCGCCACCGAGGGTTTCACCGCGACGCTGCCTGGCCTGCGGCGCCGCTGGTTGCCGATGAACAGTTCGATGATCGCCACCGAGCCGATCCCCGACGAGCGGTGGGCGTCGGTCGGATGGAACGGTTGCGAGACCGTCGGCGACACCGCACACGGCTTCTTCTACGCCCAGCGCACGGTCGACAACCGGATCGCGATCGGCGGGCGCAGCGTGCCGTACCGGTACGGATCCCGGATCGACGACGACGGCCGCGTCCCGCACCGCACGATCACCAGGCTCACCGGCGTCCTGCACTCGCTGCTGCCGCAGATCCGCGACGTGCCGATCGCACACGGCTGGTGCGGGGTGCTGGCGGTGCCCCGGGACTGGGAGTCGACCGTCACCCTCGACCGGACCACCGGCCTGGGATGGGCCGGCGGCTACGTCGGACACGGTGTCACGGCGACGAACCTGGCCGGACGCACACTGGCGGACCTGGTGCTCGAGCGGTCCACCCCGCTCACCGAACTGCCGTGGGTCGGCCATCATTCGCGCGGGTGGGAGCCGGAGCCGCTGCGGTGGCTCGGCGTGCGGGGGCTCTACCTCGCCTACCGGCTGGCCGACCGCCATGAGGCCCGGGGCCGGCAGAGCACGTCGCCGATCGCGAAACTCGCCGACCGGATCACCGGCCGCCCCTAACGCTCGGCGCGGGCCTTGAGCCGCCGCAGCGTGGCCGCGATGTGCTCGGCGTTGGCGGTCGTGCGGTCGCTGACACCGGTCGCCCAGCCGGCGGGTGTGCGGAACCATGCGGGCCTGCGGTCCCATGTGCTCTCCGTGACCCGGCAGCCCGCGGCGGTCGGCGCGATCTCGTAGCGCCAGTGCGCGACCGGCACCACCAGGCTGCGCACATCGAAGGCGAAGACCCGCCCCGGTGTGGCGTCGGTGACGGTGCATGTGGTGCTCCACGACCGTGACCCGTTGCGGTTGCGGCCGACGAACACCGCACCGGGGCGGGCCTCGCCGCCCTTCTTCCACCGCATCGCCGAAGTCTCCTCGGCCAGCTCGGCCAGGGTGGGAAGATCGGTGATGAGGCGGTACACCGTGTCGGGATCGGCCGCGATGTCGACCGTGGCCTGCGCTGACACGGCGTCCGGGTTCGTCATGACGGTCGATCGTAGTGCGCGGAAGAAACGGTGGTGGGCGCCTTGTTGGACAGGCTGAAGCGACTCAACGTCAGGAGGTCCGTGATGGCCGGGCGCCCCGTCCTCGAACCCACCGCGCAGCACCCCATCACCGTCACCCCCACGGGCCGCCACGTCACGGTGCGGGTCAACGGCACCGTGATCGCCGAGACCGACGACGCGCTCACCCTGCGGGAATCGAATTACCCTGCAGTCCAGTACATCCCGCTGCGCGACGTCACCGAGTCCGCCCTGGTGTGCAGCGATACCGCCACCTACTGCCCGTACAAGGGCGACGCCGCGTATTACCACGTCAACGCCGCGGGTGAGACGGTCGAGGACGCGATCTGGACCTACGCCCAGCCCTATCCGGCGGTGGCCGCGATCGCCGGCCACGTCGCGTTCTACCCGGACAAGGCCGAGATCACCGTCGACTGAACGGCCCGGGCCGAACCCGCGAAACCGGGTTTGGTCTTGATCCGCGTGCTCTAATGGCCCCACGAGGACCATCGGCGCCGATGGGGGTTGACCATGCCGAGACTTCCCGGAATCCCGGCGCTGGCCGCCGTCGGTGACATCCCTGCCGGGCGGACGGTCGAGCTGCCCGGGCGGGGCAGTACGTATGTCATCGACTCCGGCCCGCAGGACGGCCCGACCTATCTGCTGCTGCACTCGGTGGCCTGTACCGGGCTGATGACCTGGTATCCGGCGCTGGAGGTGGTCAGGCAGTTCGGTCGGGTGGTGGTGTTCGACCAGCGGTGTCACGGGCACGGCATCAGTTCGCCGCGGTTCCTGCTCGAGGACTGCGCCGACGACGTGGCCGCGCTCGCCGAGGCCCTCGGCATCCGGACGTTCGTCCCGGTCGGCTATTCGATGGGGTCACTCGTCGCCCAGCTGGTGTGGCGGCGGCACCGTGAACGCGTCGACGGACTCGTGCTGTGCGCCGGGGCCGCGGCGGTGTCCCGCGCGAGTTACGAGCGGTTGGCCACCGGCATCTTCGCGGCGTTCATCGACGCGTTCAGCCCGCCGCTGCGGGGGCCGTCGCTCACGCCGGTGTCCGCGGCGGCCGACGGCGTGTTCGGCGTACCGCAGTGGTTGCTCGGTCAGTTCCGCACGACCAGCCCCGGCGCGATCACCCGCGCCATCGCCGAGATCACCCGGTTCGATTCACGGTCGTGGGTCGGCGACATCGACGTGCCGACGTCGGTGGTGATCACGATGCGCGACCGTGCGTTCGGCACCGGCAGGCAACGCTGGCTGGCCGATCAGATACCCGGCGCGCACCCGGTGCCGGTGGACGCCGGCCACGCCAGTTGCACGTTGCAGTCCGCCAAATTCGTGCCCGCGCTGCGGGAGGCGATCGGTTCGGTGCACGAGCGCGTGCTCGCCGCCGCCGCATCGTGAAGCGGCTCAGCGGGTGGGACGTCCTGCTGCTGAACAGCGAGACGCCCAACGTGCACCAGCACACGCTGAAGGTGGCCGTCGTCGACACGTCGGAATTCGAGGGCGAGGCGAGCTTCGAGGTCTTCTGCCAGACCCTGCGCAGCCGGATGCACCTCCTCGAGCCCCTGCGATACGAGCTGGTCGACATCCCGCTGCGGCTGCACCGCCCGATGTGGCGGGAGAACGCCGACGTCGATCTCGGCTACCACGTGCGCCGGGTGCGGGTGCCCGCGCCGGGTGGGCGGCGGGAGCTCGACGGTCTCGTCGGCGAGATCGCCGGGACCCCGCTCGACCGCAGCCGTCCGCTGTGGGAGCTGTACTACGCCGAGGGGCTCGCGGACGGCCGGGTCGCGGTGATCGGGAAGGTGCATCACGCGCTCGCCGACGGTGTGGCCTCGGCGAACCTGATGGCGCGGGCGATGGAATGGCCGGACGCCGCGCCGGGTGAGGCGGCACCGGACGCGGCGCCCGCGCGGGTGTCGACGGGGGCGCTGCTGCGCGGGGCCGTCGGCGACCATGCGCGCAAGCTGACCGAGCTGCCGGACGTCGTCCGGGGCAGCGCGCTCGGGATCCACCGGCTGCGGCGCCGGTCGCGGCAGCGCCGCACGCATCCGGACCTGGCCCGCCAGTTCGACCCGCCGCCGACCTTCCTCAACCACAAGCTGGCACCGGCCCGCGGCTTCGCGAGCGCCACCGTGTCGCTCGTCGAGGCGAAGGAGGTCAGCAAGCACCTCGGCGTCACCCTCAACGATCTGGTGCTGGCGTCAGCGGCGGGTGGGCTGCGCGAACTGCTGCTGACCTATGACGGCCGCGCCGACGACCCGATCATCGCCTCGGTGCCCGCCGCCACCGACACCTCGAGGGACCGCGTCACCGGCAACGCGCTGAGCACCATGCTGGTGTCCCTTCCGGTGCACGTCGACGATCCCCTCGAACAGGTCCGGCTGACCCGTCTGGCCGCCGGGATCGCCAAGGAGAACCACGACCTGCTCGGCCCGGGCACCGTCGGGCGTTGGCTGGAGTACGTCCCGCCGACCGTGCTGCGCACCGTGTTCGGCTGGACGTCCAGGCGCAGGGCGCCCAATCAACTGTTCAACGTGATCGTCTCGAACGTCCCCGGTCCGCGCCGCCGGGGCCGCATCGCCGGGGCGGTGGTGACCGAGATCTATTCGGTGGGTCCGCTGGCCGCGGGCAGTGCCATGAACATCACCGTGTGGAGCTACGTCGACCAGCTGAGCATCTCGGTGCTCACCGACGGTGAGACGCTCGCCGACCCCCATGAGGCCACCGAGGCGATGACCCGCGCCTTCAGCCGCATCCGCGGCGCGGCCGGGTTCGCCGTCGACTGAGTGCGAGCCTGCGCGAATGCGGAATTCCGCGCGGCGCGTCGTGTGCAGACGCGCACGCTCGCGGGAACGCAGGGGTGGGTCAGCGGGTCCGGACGGTGTAGCGCCGCTCCGCGTAGGCCAGGTCGTCGCGCCACAACCGCGTCGCGGCGTGCCGCATGAGCGGAATGATCAGCGGCGCCACCTTCCGGCCGTAGCCGAACCGGGGCCGATCCGAGTGCGCCACAACGGCTTCGATCACCGCCGTGCGCGGCCGGCCGTCGGGGCCGGGGGCGACGGGGCTCGCGTGGGTCTCGACCACACTGCCCGCGCCCTCGCCGTCGACGATCCGCATGACGATCGTGCGCGGCCCCGGGGCGACGAACTCGGCGACCACCGGCACCCCGAGGCGGCCGATGCGGAAGGTGACCGCCACGAGGAAGCGGTCCTCCTCTTCGGGCACGTCACCGGCGGGCGGTGCGCTGAGCACCTCCAGGCGGGTGAACGAGTACGGGTGGAACCACGCGCCGTGCCACGGGTCGAGCCGGTTGGCGATCACGTCGTCCGGTTCGCACACCCCGACCAGGCGGGTCACCGCCGCGAGCGTCGGTTCGTCCGGGCGCACCGGGATGAGGGGGCGTTCCGTCGGCTCCTCACCGCCGACGCGGTCCAGCCGGACCCAGGCCAGCACCCCGTCGTCGAAGGCGGGCAACGGTTTCCACCCGAACTCCCGCCGCTCGCCGGAGAGCCGCAGTCCGTGCCACGGGCAGATCAGCGCCCCGCAGTCGACGGTTCCGGTGGACAGGTCGGCACCCAGATGGGGGCAGTCGGCCGGGCCGACGTGCAGTCGGCCGCCGGTGCCCCGCCACGCGACCAGTTCCACTCCGGCCACCGAGGTCCCCACCGGCCCGCCGCCGATCGTGTCGCTGGCCGCGAACGGATACCAGTTGCCACTGGGGCGGGACTTCGCCCGCTTCAGCGCGTCGTTGATCAGCGCGGGCTGGGCATCCTGGTAGGTCGGTTTCTGCTCGGCCCAGTCGATACGCGGAAGTACTTGGAACGGATTCGATTTCGCCCACGCGGCCTTGATGTCGGCGAGCACGCTCATGGCTGCGGTTGCCTTCCCCGCTGGGCGAGTCGCCGCAGCGTCGCGGATCGGCCGGTGGTCGGCACGGTGGTGACAGCATGCCCCGCCACACCGAAGCGCGCGAGCAGGCGGTTGGCGGCCGCCCATCCCGTGGTGGCGGCGCGTTCCATCAATGCCACCGGCAGGTCGATGCGGATTCCGTCACCGGCGAGGGCCAACCCGTCGACGGGCGTGGCGACGGCCGGGCGGGCCGTGAAGTCGCCGGGGGCGAAGCGTGGGCAGTCACCGCGCAGCAGCAGACGTTCGCCGACGATGGTCGCCCGCGCCGTCTCGGGGTAGATCGCGTGCAACCGGGCCAGCAGCCGGCGCGGCAGCTCGTCGGAGGTGTCGGTGACCGCATACGAGTGCAGTTCGACCACAGAACCGTTGGTGCGCCGCGCCCAGTCGGCGGCCTGGCGTTCATAGCGTTCCAGCACACTGACGTTGTCCAGCGGTGTCAGCCCCCCGGTGCCCAGGAACGCAGGCCGGTCCGGCGCCACCGGACGGTCCAGCCAGATCCGGTGCACGAGGAACGGTGGCGCGGTACCGAGCCCGTCGACCGCCGCCCGCCACGACTCGTCACCCAAATCGCCTGAGGCACCGACGATCCCGCGCAGGCCGGTGACATCGGTGGCCAGCACCACGCCGTCGGCGGGCAGCTCCTGCCCCGAATCGCCGTGCACGGTGAAGCCCGGCTCCACCGCCGTCACCGACACCCCGGTGTGGAATCGGACACCGAGCCCTTCGAGATAGCGCCGCAGCGGTTCCCACAGCGTCACGTCGAAGTTGTCGTCGGCGACGTCGAACACCAGCCCCTCGGTCGAGCCGAGGAAGTAGATGTGGAACATCGTCGCCAGTTCCGCCGCCGACAGGTCGGGTGGCTGCGCGAAGAAGCTACGCGAGAACACCTCGAACGCCAGATGCCGGGCGGCCGCGGGGAAGTTGATGTCCTGTAGGAACGTCTCGGCGTCGACGTGGTCGAGCCGGTCGTAGATGTCGGGCACCGACACCGTCGCCAGCGGTGCGGCCGCCCGCGCGTTGAGCCGGGCCAGATCCCGCAGCCGGAACGTCGGGCTGCGCAACGCGAACGCGACCGCGTTGAACGGCGGGGTCTGCGGCAGCCCGCGGAAGGTGTCGCGGCGGCCCTCGGCGTCGATGAGCGGATAGTCCTCGACGGGGATCAGCATCGACAACTGCGGATCGACGCGGCGCAACAGCGTGCGCAGGTTGTAGTACTGGCGGAAGAAGGCGTGGAACCCGCGGTTCATCGCGGTCGCGCCGACACCCTCGACGTCGTCGGTCCAGCCGCCGACCCGGCCGCCCAGGTACGGTTCGCGCTCGACGACGTCGACGGACACGCCCCGCTCGGCCAGTCCGGTGGCCGCGGTCAGCCCGGCGATCCCGCCGCCCACCACCACCGCGCGCGGGCGGTGACCCAGCGAGGCGGTGTCGGCCAGCCCGGCCGGTGCGGGGTGCACGACGCGGCGCGGATCCCTCATCGGGCACCTCTGCTCTTCGCGGTGAACGTGTGCACGACATTGCGCTGCCAGCCGGGCATCGTCTGGCTGTCGACATCGGTGAAACCGTTGCGCCGCAGTCTGTCCCGGAACGCCGACACCCCGTCGAAGTCGAGCACACTGCGCCGCAGATAGGTGTAGAGCGACGCGTCGCCGGTGCGCAGGCGCCCGGCCGGGATGATGATCGTCCAGCACACGGCGTTCCAGATCGCGGTCGCCACGGCGGAGTCGCGCACCGAGTACTCGTGCACGGTCAGCGGTGCGCCGGGGCGAAGCATGTCGTGGAAAATCCGCAGTTGCGCGTCCGGGTCGGCGAGGTTGCGCAGCAGGTAGGCGGCGAAGATGCCGTCGAACGGTCCGGTCACGCCGGCGGCGGCGGCGTCCTCGATCCGGCTGTGCACGAACCGCACCGAACCGGGCCAGGATTTGGCCGCCGCCTCGGCGAGCATGCCGGCCGAGGCGTCGACGGCGACGATCTCGGCGTGCGGGGCGGCGGCGAGCAGCGCGGCCGTCGACGCTCCGGTGCCGCAGCCGGCGTCGAGCAGGCGCATACCGCGTCCTCCGTCGGGCAGCCCCATCCGCCGCGCCGACAACCGGAGATGGCCGTGGTAGCCGGGGTTGGCGCTCACCAGCCTGTCGTAGGCCGCCGCTCCGGCGTCGAACGCGGCGGGTACCTGGGCGTGGGGAAGCGCCTCACTCATCGGCCACCCGCTCGCCGGTGATCTTCGCGCCCCGCATCCGCTGCCGCTCCCACAGCAGCAGCACGGCCGTCACGAGGGCGAACCCGAACAGGAAGTCCTCCACCGGGATGTCCCACGGGAACCGGATACCACTGGTGTGCTCCTCGTTGTAGACGACGATCGGGGCGCTGAGTTTGGTCAGCCAGCCGTCGACGGGGATCTGGAAACCCAGCACGATGACCATCGAGATCCAATACGCCGGCCGCCGGAACAACCCGGTGTGCAACCACCGCAACTCCCAGACGACGACCACCACCACCGCCAGGATCGCGGGCAGGGTGTACCCGATCCCGATCACGTCGACTGCGCCGATCGCGCGCGCAACCGCCGTCTGAGATAGCCGAGGATGGTGTCGACGGCGTTGTAGGTGAGCAGACCGCACAGCGGGATCACGACGAAGAACATCAGCTCCTCGACCGGCACCCCGGGGAATCCGACGCCGGTGACGAACCGCGGGTTGTACCCCCAGACGTCGGCCGCGATCGCGATCAGGTCCCACACCACGAACACCGCGGCGACCGGAAGGATCGCCGCCGCAGCGCGTCTGGCCTGCCGGTACACCCCCTTGCCGAAGACCTCAAGGGGCAGGGTGATCAGCAGGCATGCGCCCAGGACGATCAGGTACTGGAATCGATCCATGCCTACACCTTCGCGGGGTGGGTCAGGCGCGTGCGCCAGGCGCGCAGGAGCCCGGCGCCCGCCACTCGGAGCCGGCGCCCGTTCCCTACGGTCGCGCGCTGGTTGAAGATGTCGAAATCGATGGCTTCGATGCAGTCGAGTATCTCCGAATAGAGCACCGCCGCGGCGCCGACACAGGGCCGCGACCGGGGGTGCAGCAGATCCACCCCGTGGCGGGCGTACTCGTAGATGCGCCGGGTCACCGCGTGCTGTTCGGCCAGCGCGTTGCGCACCCGGTTGTCGGTGCGCTTGGTGGTGTGGCACCACATCAGCAGATCGCGGTCGACGCCGTGCGCGGCCAGTTCGTCGGCGGGCAGGTACACCCGGCCGCGGTCGAGGTCCTCGTCGACGTCGCGCAGGAAGTTGGTCAGCTGGAAGGCCTTACCGAGGGCGGCCGCGTACGGTGCGGCTTCCTCGCGGGGCACCACGGTGCCGAGCACCGGCAGCATCTGCAGCCCGATGACCTCCGCCGAGCCGTACATGTAGCGGTCGACCGCCGCCCGGTCCGGATAGTCGGTGATCGTCAGGTCCATCCGCATCGAGGCGAGGAAGTCGTCGAACAGTTCCCAGGCGATGCCGTAGCGGCGTGCGGTGTGCACCACGGCCTCCAGTGCGGGGTCACCGGTGACCGGGCTGCCCCCGACGAGGCCGTCGAACAACTGCGTGGCCAGCCGGTGCAACCGGTCGGCCCGTTCGGCGGTGGTGGCGGTGGACCCCAGATCGTCGAGGATGTCGTCGGCGCGGCGGGCGAACCCGTAGAGGGCGTGCACCGCGGGACGCTGTTCGGGCGCCAGCAGCCGGGTGGCCAGGAAGAAGGTCCGCCCGTGCTCGGCATTGAGGACCCGGCAGCAGCGGTAGGCGTTGCGTAGCGCGGGGTCGCGTACCCCGGCGGCGTCCAGTTCGGATCCGATCACAGCCCGCTCCTCGCTCGCTTCCGCGCCGTCGTGGGGGTGACGGCCCCGGTGATTCGGTCTGCGGCCAGGCGGCCCGACAGCAGTGCGGTCGGCACCCCGACACCGGGCACCGTGGACGATCCCGCCAGGATCACGTTGTCCGCGCCGCGGACGGTGTTGGCGGGGCGGAACGGTCCGGTCTGGCCGAACGTGTGTGCCAGCGCGAACGGAGTGCCCGCCGCCATGTCCTGGCGCTCCCAGTCGTCGGGGTCCACCACGTGCAGCAGTTCCAGATCCTCGCCCACCCCTGGCATCCGGCGTCGCACCGTGGCCAGCATGTCCTGGACGTAGGCGTCGCCCGACGCGGCCCAATCCACCTGGCCCACAGCCTTGTTGGGTGCCGGTGCCAGCACGTAGAGCAGATCCCGGTCGGCCGGGGCCAGCGCCGGGTCGCCCGCCGTGGGCCGGGTCACCAGCAGCGACGGATCGCTCATCACCCGGCCCTCGTCGATGATGTCGCGGAACGTCTGCTCCCAGGCGCCCCCGAACAGGATCGTGTGGTGTGCCACCCCGGGATCCACTGCGGCGCAACCCACGTGGGCCACCACCGCCGAGGGTGCGGGACGCAGCGGCAGCAGGCGCCGGGGGGTGCGGCCCAGTAGGCGGTAGGTCGTCGGCAACTCGGTGGTGAGGACGACGGCGTCGGCGGGTACGCGGTCACCCGCTTCGGTGCGGACCGCCGTCACCGCCCCGTCCCCGCTGCGCTCGAGCACCGAAACCGGTGAGCCGTAACGAAATTCGACTCCGGCATCGGCGGCGGCGGCCGCCATCGCCTCGGGGACCGCACGCATCCCGCCCCGCGGGAAGTACACCCCGGCGACGGTGTCCATGTACGCGATCACCGCGTACGCCGCCAACGCCTTGTGCGGCGGCACGCCCGCGTAGAGCGCCTGGAAGGTGAAGATGCGCCGCAGCCGCTCGTCGCTGATGTACCTGCGCACCACCCGGTCCCACCGGCGGAACCCGCCCATCGCGAGCAGCCGGGCCAGCTGAGGCGTCACCAGCGACAGCGGGGAGTCGAAATTCGCGGCGATGAAACCGTTGAACTCGGCCTGGTACAGCCGGGTCAGCCAGGCCCGCAGGCGCAGGTAGCCGTCGGCCGCCTCGGGCCCGGCGAACCGCTCGATCTCGCCGGCCATCGCGATGGCGTCGGTGTGCACGTGCAGACCGCTGCCGTCGGCGAACGCCGCCCGGTAGGCGGGGTCGACGCGGTGCAGGTCGAGCCGGCCGGCCATCGAATCGCCCACCGCGGCGAACGCGTCCTCGATGATGTCGGGCATGGTCAGCACGGTGGGCCCGGTGTCGAGCCGGTAGCCGTTGACGTCGAGCCGGCCCATCCGGCCGCCGGGGAAGGTCTCCCGCTCCACGACGGTCACCGTGCGGCCGCGTCCGGCCAGCTGGAGAGCGGCCGACAGGCCGGACAATCCGGCGCCGACGACCACCACGCGGTCTGTTCGCCCCCCGACGGTGCGCATCAGTTCGAGTCTCCTGTCTTTCTCCCGGTCATGCAGCCCGTTGGGTGCACACGGCTGCCATGTCGACCAGCGCGGTCCGCACCGCGTCGTCGAGTGGGCTGGTGTGGAGGCGGTCCAGTGCGTGCGACAGCCGCCGGTCGATCAGCTGCTCGATCCACTGCACGGCACCGGTCGCGGCGATCAGGTTGCGCCAGCGGGCGAGGTCACCGGCGTCCAGATCCCGCCGCGCCATCAGCTCGGTGAGCTGACTGCGCACGGCCGGTTCGGCCAGCCGGTGGGCGGCCACCACCACGCTGGTGGCCTTGTGTTCGGACAGGTCCCCGCCGGCGGGTTTACCGGTCACGGTCGGTGCGCCGAAGATCCCGAGCAGGTCGTCGCGCAGCTGGAACGCCTCGCCCACCGCGGCGCCGTACCGGCCGAGCAGCCGCAGCGTCGGTTCGGGGCAGCCGGCCAGCGCGCCGCCGATCTCCAGGGGGCGGCGCACCGTGTAGTTCCCCGATTTGCGACGTGCGACGTCGAGCACGTCCTCCAGTGTCGGCCGTCCGCCCGCGTCGTTGACCAGATCGGCGAACTGGCCCACCGCCAATTCCGTGCGCATGGCGTCGTAGCGGGGCCAGCCCCGGCCGAGGGCGGCGGCGTCCAGACCGCTCTCCCGCATCATCTGTCCCGCCCACACCAGGCAGAGGTCGCCGAGCAGCACCGCCGCCGAGGCGCCGAACCGCTCCGCGGATCCGTTGAGGCCGTTCTCGCGGTGCCACTGGGCGAACCGCACATGAGCTGCCGGCCGGCCCCGCCGCAGCGGTGAATCGTCCATCACGTCGTCCTGCAGCAGCGCGAAGATGTGCAGCAGGTCGAAACTCGCCGCGGCGCGCAGGGCGGCGTCGTCGGGCTCCGCCCCGGCCAGCCAGCCCAGGTAGGCGAACGTGGACCGCAGACATTTGCCGTCACCGACGAAATCGGCCAGCACGTCGACGGTGACGTCCACACCGGTCAGCCGCAGATCACCGGCGCAGCGGTCGGCCACGAACTCCGTCACCGCGGCGATGGCGGCGCGGCGCACCCCGGCCCGCCACGCGTCGAAGGAGCCGTCACCCAACCGTCCCGACGGGGCCGGCCGCAGTGCAGCGGCGAGGAGCCGATCATCGACACCGCTCACCCCGACCCCTCCGCCACTAACCAGCCACTGACCCAGCTGCGAGCTCCAAACTAGGGTTGAAGGTGTCCGTACCCGCAGTCGTGGAAACCAATCCCGAATCAATGTCACGATTGCGTCATCACTTCACCGCATTCCCGGAGCGCCCGCGTGCCTGCTGACCAGCCCATTCGCCGCCGCGTGCGGTTCGGCGGCCCGGTCAGTCCCGCGCTGACGCTCAGCCCGCTGCGACGCGGCGGGGGCGATCCGTGTTTCGTCGTCTCGGCCGACGGTGCGATGTGGCGGACCAGCCTCCCGCCCAGCGGCCCGGTGACCGCGCGGATCACCCGCGCGGCCACGGACGCCGTGGACGTCGAGGCGTGGGGTCCCGGTGCCGTGGAGTTCCTCGACGGGGCGCCCGCACTGCTCGGCGCCGACGACGACCCTGCGGGTTTCGCCCCTGGGGAGCCGACGATCGCCGCCGCGCACCGGCGGGTACCGCACCTGCGGCTGGGCCGCACCGGCCGCGTGCTCGAGGCGCTGATCCCCGCGGTGCTCGAACAGCGGGTGTCCGGGATCGACGCGTTCCGCGCCTGGCGGCTGCTGGTCACGAAGTACGGGACCCCGGCACCCGGGCCCGCGCCCGCGCAGATGCGGGTGCCGCCGAGTGCGCAGGTGTGGCGGCGCATCCCGTCGTGGGAGTTCCACCGCGCCAACGTCGACCCGGCGCGGGCGCGCACGGTGGTGCTGTGCGCGCAGCGCGCCGACTCCCTCGAGCGGCTGTCGTCTCGGTCGACGGAAGACGCGCGGGCGGCGATGATGTCGCTGCCCGGGGTGGGGATCTGGACCGCCGCGGAGACCGCGCAGCGCGCGTGGGGTGACGCCGACGCGCTGTCGGTCGGCGACTACCACCTCGCGAAGACGGTGGGGTGGAGCCTGCTGGGTCACCCGATCGACGATCCCGCGATGCTCGAACTGCTCGAACCGATGCGCCCGCACCGGCACCGCGCGGTGCGGGTGCTGTTGGCCAGCGGGTTGGCCCGCAACCCGCGCTTCGGCGCCCGCCAGGCGATCCCGAAACTTGCGGAACTGTGACGTGGGTCCGGGCGCTGATTACGCTGAGACAGCGAAGGGTAGTCGGAGATTCGAAGACTTGATCACGCGCGGAAGAAGGAGATGTTTCTCATGGCATACACCGTTCCCGGCATGACGGACAAAGAGGGCGCACAGGTCGCGGAGCTGCTGCAGAAGCAGCTGAGCCGCTACAACGATCTGCACCTGACGCTCAAGCACATCCACTGGAACGTCGTGGGGCCGAACTTCATCGGCGTGCACGAGATGATCGATCCGCAGGTCGAGCTGGTGCGCGGCTACGCCGACGAGGTGGCCGAGCGCATCGCCACCCTGGGCAGCTCTCCGAAGGGCACCCCGGGCGCCATCATCAACGACCGCACGTGGGATGACTACTCACTGGAGCGCGACACCGTCCAGGCCCACCTGGCCGCCCTCGATCTGGTGTACGACGGCATCATCGAGGACACCCGCAAGAACATCGAGGAGACCGAGGAACCGGACCCGGTCACCAACGACATGCTGATCAGCCACGCCGCGGAACTGGAGAAGTTCCAGTGGTTCGTGCGGGCCCACCTCGAGAACGCCGGCGGCGAACTCAAGCACGAGGGCGAGTCGACCGAGAAGTCGGCGGCCGAAGCGGCCAAGAGCTGACTGCCCGTCGACGAATCAGGCCCGCGCCGAGGCGCGGGCCTGATTGCTGTTCGAGGCGGCGCTCAGCCGCCGTTGGTCACGGGGTTCTTCGACAGCGGGATGAACCCGCCGTTGATCCACACGCCCCAGCGTCCACCCCAGGCCGACGTCCACACGACCGGTTGCCCGGCCCAGAACTCCGCGGGCTTGCGCGGCGCCCACGCCGGCACCGGCTCACCCTGGGTGGGCGGCGGCGGGGGAGGAGCGGGCTGTGCGGTCGCGGTGGCCGCGAGGCCGAGTGCGCCCGCGGTGAGCGAGGCCGCGACCGCGACGGCGGACAGAGTCGATTTCAGGTTCATCGCAATGGTTCCCGTCAGCGCCGTTGGTTGTGGCCCCAGTTCCACACTGAGGGGTCGGACGGCGGGTAGTTCATGCAGACGTCGGTGGCGTGCGCGACGACACCCTTGTTGTTGAAGAACAGCTTCGCCCAGTTGCCCCACCGGGTGGCCACCTGCTCGTAGTAGACGTTGGTCGCGGTGTTCTCGGAGTACTGCCGGCGGCCGGTGTAATCCAGTGAGAAGAACCAGTAGATCCGGTCACGGGCCATGTTCTGGATGTCGATCGGCCGGTTGTTGTAGTCGATCATGTACCGCTCGTAGTAGACGGGCGAGGTGTCGCGCGCCGCGGCCATGTACTGCTCGACCGTGCAGGTGGTCCGCATGATCCGGTTCGGGATCGGATAGTCGTCGGTGGCGTCGGCCGAGGCGACGGCGGGAGCGGCCATCAGGCCCACCGCCGCGGCGGCGCCGAGCGCACCGGCCCACAGGACTTTCAGACGGTCGGCCATGCCACTTCCTCGTTTGTCGGTCGTGTGCGGACGGGCGCTCACGCGGGCTTCTCCGCGGCCATCTGCAGCAGCGCCTGGTGGGCGGGGCAGTAGGCGGGATAGGCCAGGCCCAGGAACTTCCACGCCTG
The DNA here is from genome assembly GCF_014218295.1 of Mycolicibacterium litorale. Next base: position 5,248,487 of record NZ_AP023287.1, on the reverse strand, counting down.
TTCGGTGGTGCTGCCCTTCGGCAGCTGCCTGCCGACGAACGTCGCCGACGCGAACGCGTCGCGGTCCACGCCGCGGTCGATGCGCTCACAGGCGATCTTGGCGATCCAGGCGTTGTAGTCCTTCTGCCCGTAGACGCCGATGGTCTGAAGCGAATTCGAGAAATCGGTGTCGACGTCGGCATGCGCGACGGCCGGCGTGGCAAGCGCCAGACCAGCGAAGGCCGCAGCCAGGATCGCTCTTTTCATAGCGGGGATGTTAGCTTGCCTAAGTCTGTCTGTCACACGGCGCCCACCGGCTCGGCGGCTACCGTACGTCGCGATCGGGTCCGCGGCGGGTACGGGAGCCGGGTTCCTCGGCGGCGAGGGTCTCGGCGTCGAGCACCTCATCGCGCACCGGGCGGTCGGCGAGCTCCTCGCGGCGTCCGAACAGGTACGGGTAGGCGGCGCCGGCGATGGCCGCACCGACCAGCGGGGCGAGCCAGAACACCCACAGCTGCGCGAGTGCGTCGTTGCCGTTGAAGAACGCCACACCGGTCGAGCGGGCCGGGTTGACCGAGGTGTTGGAGATCGGGATCGAGATCAGGTGGATCAGGGTCAGCGTCAGCCCGATGGCCAGGCCGGCGAACCCGTGCGGCGCGCGGTCGTCGGTGGCGCCCAGGATGACCAGCAGGAAGATCGCGGTCAGCACCACTTCGGCGATGATCACCGACAGCAGTGAGTAGCCGCCGGGGGAGTGGCTGCCGAACCCGTTGGCCGCCATGTTGCCGGTCGCCGACCAGCCCTCCTGCCCCTTGGCGATCACATAGATGACGAGGCCGGCCACGATCCCGCCGATCACCTGGGTGATCCAGTAGACCGGCAGCACCCGCCACTCCACGCGCCGGGCCAGCGCCGCGCCCAGCGTGACGGCCGGGTTGAAGTGTCCGCCGGAGATCGTGCCGAAGGCGTAGACGCCCGTCAGGACCGTGAGCCCGAACGCCAGCGAGACGCCCAGGAAGCCGATGCCGAAGGCGTACCCGTCGGCGGAGGTGAACTTCGCGGCGAAGACCGCGCTACCGCAGCCGCCCAGCACGAGCCAGAACGTCCCGATGAACTCGGCGGCCACCCGGTGTGCCATCGTCGGTTCGCGCATCCCCGACCCCTTCCCTCGACAGGGCACCATGTCGAGGGTGACACACATCACAGCGCAGCAAAACCCTTGCGGGTCCCTCAGTTCTCGGCGGCCCCGGCGCGCCGCTCGGCCGCCGCGGCCTCACGGTTGAGCCGCTGCGCCCGGTAGATCGACACATTCGTCCGCGTGATCAGCAGATACGCCACCCCGACGGCGACCATCGCGCACGGGATCACGGAGAACGACCCCGTCATCTCGGCCACCATGATCATGACGGCCAGCGGCGCGTGGGCGACGCTGCCGAAGCAGGCCATCATGCCGACGACCACGAACACCGCGGGGCTGTCGGGAAGTCCGGGCGCCCCGGCCAGCTCACCGAGCCGCCACACCGCCGCGCCGACGAAGGCGCCGATCACCACGCCGGGGCCGAAGATGCCGCCTGATCCGCCGGTGCCGATCGACAGCGAGGTGGCGACGATCTTGGCGAACGGCAACAGCAGCACGATCCACAGCGGGATCGCCATCAGGGTGTCGGTCGCCGCCGCCTTCTGCGCCCAGCCGTAACCGCTGGCGAGGATCTGCGGGATGGCCAGCCCCAGCAGCCCGACCGCCAGCCCGCCGAGCGCCGGTTTGATCACGATGCCGCCGGGCAGCTCCGCGGTCAGCGCGATGGTGCCGTAGAAGGTCTTGGCGTAGAGCCAGCCGACTGCCGCCGCGATGACCCCGAGCACGACGAACCAGCCGAGGTCGAGGGGATGGTCGAACCGGAAGTCGGCCGCCACGTAGCCGAACAGCGGTTGGAAGCCGAGGATCGATCCGAACACCGCGTAGGCCGTCGCCGAGGTGATGAAGCCGGGGATCAGCGACCGGTAGTCGAAGTCCTCGCGGTAGACGATGGACGCCGCGAGCACCGCGCCGCCCAGCGGCGCCCCGAAGATCGACCCGATGCCGGCGCCGATACCGAGCGACACCGCGACCCGGCCGTCCTCGTCGGACAGGTCGAGACGGCGGGTGAGCAGGGATCCGAAGCCGGCGGAGATCTGTGCGGCCGGGCCCTCCCGGCCGGCGGAGCCGCCCGACCCGATCGTCAGCGCGCTGGAGATGGTCTTGACGACGATGGCGCGGGCCCGGATCGCCCGGGGATCGGTGTGGACGGCCTCGATCGCGCTGTCGGTGCCGTGCCCCTGCGCCTCCGGGGCGAACCGCGCGACCAGCCACGCCGACACCAGCGCGCCGCCGCAGGCGATCAGCGGGATGGCCCACGGCCGGTCGAACCCCGGCGAGCCGGGGTCGCCGCCGTCGCCGACCGGTTTCGGGAGGTGGTAGCCACCGAGATACCCGAGCAGGAAGCGCCCTGAGTAGTCGAGCGCGAGGTAGAAGACCACCGCGCCAAGGCCGGCGATGACGCCGATCGCGATACCGAGGATCAGCCACCTGCGCAGGTACCCGGACCGACGGATGAAGCCGGCGATTCCGCGGGCCTGAGGCATGTCCCGGGATGCTAGTCGAGCGGAGTGCTCACCGATACCCGGTGAAGCGGGCCGTCAGCGCCAGCTGGCCGTCGGCGCCGACGGCTTGCGCGTCGGCCACGCCCGTCGCCCGGCCGACACGCAAAGCCGTTGCGCTGTAACGGCATTCGCCACCGGCGACCAGCCTGCGCAGGAAGTTCACGTGCAGTGACCCCGTCCGCAGCGGCGCGTCGGTGCGGCCCTCGTTCACCGCCGCGGAGGCGACGAGTTCCAGCCCGGTCGCCGCCACCCCGCCGTGGACCACACCCAGCATGTTGTTGATCACCGGATCGGCGTCCTGGCGCAGCGCCGCGGTGCCGTCCGGTTCGACGGCCATCATCGCGGCCAGTCCCACCTTGCGGGTGTGGTGCTCGTCGGTGTCCGGCCACTCGGTGAACCGGGCGCCGGTGATGTAGAAGGAGCGCACGCTCCCGGTGCCGATGACCGCGTCGCGGTGGGTGAACTCGCAGACGGCCAGCGCGGTGGCGCCTTTGACGGCGACCGGGCGTGCCCGCGCGACGACCCCCGCCTCGTCGGCGGTGATCAGATCGGCGGCCTCCGGCACCAGCTCGAGGGACAGTTCGGTGGAGACGGTCCATTCGTCGTCACCGCGCCGCAGATGGTTGGCCAGTCCGCCGACGTGGTCGAGCAGCATCGCCAGGGCGGCCGCACTGGGCAGCCCGGTCAGCGGGTTGACCAGGCCGTGGGTGGGCATCGCGGCGATGCTGTGGTCGCCGGTTCCCTCGAATGTCTCCACGCCGAACCGGCCGATCGGGGTGTTGAGCGGGTGCGACATCGCGTTTCAGCATGGCCGTGACGTCGACGCGCCATACACCCGGGGGGTATGAGGACGGCATTCACCTCCGCGTTGATACACCGATTGTGTTGGCGCGCAGTGCATCACGCGGTCGGCCCGCGATGCCGGGGCGGGGCGTGCAACGACGCAAGGGCTGCGGATCCGCCCTCGGAGGTGGGGCGAACGCCGCATTCTCTTCGACCCAGCAATCTCTAAGAATCTGACTAGGCTTTTCGCAAACGTCACACTGAGAACAAGGCCAGCAAAATGGCACGATAATTCGCTCACAGCAAACTGTTCGCCGTCGGCAGCAATTGACGGGCCCGCCGGGTCGGCGGGACGGCGGCCGGGGCGTGCGGACGAAACCGTCACCGGTGCAACGGCGTTCACGCAGCGAGGGCGCGCGGCGCCCGAAGGCCGGCAACGTGCCCGGCGAGTATAGTTAGGTTCGACTAAGTTGGCATGTCAGCCGGTGTTTGTCTTATCGTTTTCTCCACTTGTGGCGAGTGGAAAAAGGCCGGCGTTCAGTGCTGCACATCGGACCGCCTCCGCCCCGTCGGCTCACGCCGTCGCAGACGGCAGCCAGCTGAAGCTCCGCCGAAGGTTCGAGAGTAAGGGTCAGGTGGGATCCAGTGGGACCAGTGCCCAGAGGTCTGTACAACCCCGCGTACGAGCACGACTCGTGTGGCGTCGCCATGGTGGCCGATATGCACGGCCGTCGCAGCCGCGACATCGTCGACAAGGCCATCACGGCCCTCCTCAACCTCGAGCACCGCGGTGCCCAGGGCGCCGAACCGAACACCGGTGACGGGGCGGGCATCCTGCTGCAGGTTCCCGACGAATTCTTCCGCGACGTCTGCAAAGACGCGGGGTTCGACCTGCCCGAGCCGGGCAGCTACGCCACCGGCATCGCGTTCCTGCCGCAGTCGTCGAAGGACGCCGCCACGGCCTGTGAGCAGGTCGAGAAGATCGCCGAGGCCGAAGGCTTGAGGGTGCTGGGCTGGCGTGACGTGCCCACCGACGATTCGTCGCTGGGCGCGCTGGCCCGCGACGCCATGCCGACGTTCCGCCAGATCTTCATCGGCGGCGCGACCGGCATGGAGCTCGAGCGTCGCGCCTACGTGGTGCGCAAACGCGCCGAACACGAGCTGGGCACCAAGGGCCCCGGGCAGGACGGCCCCGGCCGGGAGACCGTCTACTTCCCGAGCCTGAGCGGACAGACGTTCGTCTACAAGGGCATGCTCACCACGCCGCAGCTCAAGGCCTTCTACCTCGACCTGCAGGACGAGCGGCTGACGAGCGCGCTGGGCATCGTGCACTCCCGCTTCTCCACCAACACCTTCCCGTCGTGGCCGCTGGCGCACCCGTTCCGGCGGGTCGCGCACAACGGTGAGATCAACACCGTCACCGGCAACGAGAACTGGATGCGGGCCCGGGAGGCGTTGATCAAGACCGACGTGTTCGGCACCCGGGCCGACCTCGACAAGATCGTGCCGGTCTGCACTCCCGGCGCCTCGGACACCGCCCGGTTCGACGAGGTGCTCGAACTGCTGCACCTCGGTGGCCGCAGCCTGCCGCACGCGGTGCTGATGATGATCCCGGAGGCCTGGGAGCGCCACGAGTCGATGGACCCGGCGCGGCGGGACTTCTACCGCTACCACGCGTCGCTGATGGAGCCGTGGGACGGCCCGGCGGCGGTGTGCTTCACCGACGGCACCGTGATCGGCGCCGTGCTCGACCGCAACGGCTTGCGCCCGTCGCGGATCTGGGTCACCGCCGACGGCCTCGTCGTCATGGCGTCGGAGGCCGGCGTGCTCGACCTGGACCCGTCGACCGTCGTACAGAAGATGCGCCTGCAGCCGGGCCGCATGTTCCTCGTCGACACCGCGCAGGGCCGCATCGTCTCCGACGAGGAGATCAAGGCCGAACTCGCCGCCGAGCATCCCTACGGCGAGTGGCTCGAGGCGGGTCTGTTCCAGCTCGAGGAGCTGCCGCCGGGCGATTACGTCCGGATGCCGCACCACCGGGTGGTGCTGCGCCAGCAGGCGTTCGGCTACACCTACGAAGAGCTCAACCTGCTCGTCGCGCCGATGGCGCGTACCGGCGCCGAGCCGATCGGCTCGATGGGCACCGATACGCCGGTCGCCGTGCTGTCGCAGCGCCCGCGCATGCTGTTCGACTACTTCCAGCAGCTGTTCGCCCAGGTCACCAACCCGCCGCTGGACGCGATCCGCGAAGAGGTGGTGACCAGCCTGCAGGGTGTCATCGGCCCCGAGGGCGACCTGCTCAACCCGACCGCCGAGTCGTGCCGCCAGATCGTGCTGCCGCAGCCGATCCTGCGCAACGCCGAACTGTCCAAGCTGATCTGCGTCGACCCCGACCACGAGATCCGCGGCCACAAGCACGGGATGCGCGCCGCGGTGATCCGCTGCCTGTACCCGGTCAACCGCGGCGGCCAGGGCCTGCGGGAGGCGCTGAACAACGTCCGCGCCAAGGTCTCGGCGGCCATCCGCGAAGGTGCGCGCATCATCGTGCTCTCCGACCGCGAATCCGACGAGCAGATGGCGCCGATCCCGTCGCTGCTGAGCGTGTCGGCCGTGCACCACCACCTGGTCCGGGAACGGACCCGCACCCAGGTCGGCCTCGTCGTCGAGGCCGGCGACGCCCGCGAGGTGCACCACATGGCCGCGCTGTGCGGCTTCGGCGCCGCCGCGATCAACCCGTACATGGCGTTCGAGTCGATCGAGGACATGGTCGACCGCGGCGTCATCACCGGCATCAGCAGCGACCAGGCCAAGGCCAACTACGTCAAGGCCGCGGGCAAGGGTGTGCTGAAGGTGATGTCCAAGATGGGCATCTCCACCCTCGCCTCCTACACCGGCGCGCAGCTGTTCCAGGCCATCGGCATCGACCAGAAGGTGCTCGACGAGTACTTCACCGGCCTGTCCTGCCCGGTCGGCGGTATCGACCTCGACGACATCGCCGCCGAGGTGGCCGCCCGCCACGCGCTGGCCTACCTGGACCGGCCCGACGAGCGGGCGCACCGCGAACTCGAGGTCGGCGGCGAGTACCAGTGGCGGCGCGAGGGCGAATACCACCTGTTCAACCCGGACACGGTGTTCAAACTCCAGCATTCCACCCGCACCGGGCAGTATTCGATCTTCAAGGAGTACACCAAGCTGGTCGACGACCAGTCCGAGCGGATGGCCTCGCTGCGCGGGCTGCTGAAGTTCAAAGATGGTCTGCGCCAGCCGATCTCGATCGACGAGGTGGAGCCGGCCAGCGAGATCGTCAAACGCTTCTCCACCGGTGCGATGAGCTACGGCTCGATCTCGGCCGAGGCGCACGAGACGCTCGCGATCGCGATGAACCGGCTCGGTGGCCGGTCGAACTCCGGGGAGGGCGGCGAGGCCGTCAGCCGGTTCGACCGCGACGAGAACGGCGACTGGCGGCGCAGCGCCATCAAGCAGGTGGCGTCCGGCCGCTTCGGCGTGACCAGCCACTACCTGAGCAACTGCACCGACATCCAGATCAAGATGGCCCAGGGCGCGAAACCCGGTGAGGGCGGCCAGCTTCCGGGTCACAAGGTGTACCCGTGGGTGGCCGAGGTGCGGCACTCCACGCCGGGCGTCGGGCTGATCTCGCCGCCGCCGCACCACGACATCTACTCGATCGAGGATCTCGCCCAGCTGATCCACGACCTCAAGAACGCCAATCCGCAGGCCCGCGTGCACGTCAAGCTGGTGAGCGAGAACGGCGTCGGCACCGTCGCCGCCGGCGTCTCCAAGGCGCACGCCGACGTGGTGCTGATCTCCGGCCACGACGGCGGTACCGGCGCGACGCCGCTGACCTCCATGAAGCACGCGGGTGCGCCATGGGAGCTGGGCCTGGCCGAGACGCAGCAGACGCTGCTGCTCAACGGGCTTCGCGACCGCATCGTCGTGCAGGTCGACGGTCAGCTCAAGACCGGACGCGACGTCGTGATCGCCGCCCTGCTGGGCGCCGAGGAGTTCGGTTTCGCGACCGCACCGCTGGTGGTCTCCGGCTGCATCATGATGCGGGTCTGCCACCTCGACACCTGCCCGGTCGGCGTCGCCACCCAGAACCCGGTGCTGCGCGAGCGGTTCAACGGCAAACCCGAATTCGTCGAGAACTTCTTCATGTTCATCGCCGAAGAGGTCCGAGAACTCATGGCGCAGTTGGGTTTCCGCACCGTCAACGAGATGGTCGGCCAGGTCGGCGTGCTGGACACCACCCAGGCGGCCGAGACGTGGAAGGCCCACAAGCTGGACCTGTCGCCGGTGCTGCACGAGCCCGAGTCGGCGTTCATGAACCAGGACCTGTACTGCAGCTCGCGTCAGGACCACGGCCTGGACAAGGCGCTCGACCAGCAGTTGATCGTGATGTGCCGCGAGGCACTCGATTCCGGCACGCCGGTCAAGTTCTCCACCACCATCGCCAACGTCAACCGCACGGTCGGCACCATGCTCGGCCACGAGGTGACCAAGGCCTATGGCGGACAGGGTCTTCCCGACGGCACCATCGACATCACCTTCGACGGGTCGGCCGGTAACAGCTTCGGCGCGTTCGTGCCGAGGGGTATCACGCTGCGGGTCTACGGTGACGCCAACGACTATGTCGGCAAAGGCCTTTCGGGTGGACGCGTGGTGGTACGCCCGTCCGACAACGCCCCCGCCGACTACGTCGCCGAGGACAACATCATCGCCGGCAACGTGGTCCTGTTCGGGGCGACCAGCGGTGAGATGTTCCTGCGCGGCCAGGTGGGGGAGCGCTTCGCCGTGCGCAACTCCGGTGCCGTCGCCGTCGTCGAGGGCGTCGGTGACCACGGCTGCGAGTACATGACCGGCGGCAAGGTCGTCATCCTCGGACCGACCGGGCGCAACTTCGCGGCGGGCATGTCCGGAGGCATGGCCTATGTCTACGATCCGGCCGGTGCACTGACCGACAACGTCAACGCCGAGATGGTCGAACTCGACGTCCTCGACGAGGAGGACGCCGGCTGGCTGCGGGGCATGTTGCAGGCCCACGTCGACGCCACCGACTCGGCGGTGGGCACCCGGATCCTGAACAACTGGGAAGAAGAGTTGAAGCAATTCGTCAAGGTCATGCCGCGCGATTTCAAGCGCGTGCTGGCCGCAATCGCCGAGGCGGAACGCACCGGCGCGGACAAGAACGAGGCGATCATGGCGGCCGCAAGTGGCTGATCCGCGCGGTTTTCTCAAGCACACCCATCGTGAGCTCCCGCCGCGCCGGCCGGTGCCGCTGCGCCTGCGTGACTGGAAAGAGGTCTACGAGGACTTCTCCCACGACACCCTGCAGGTCCAGGCGTCCCGCTGCATGGACTGCGGGATCCCGTTCTGCCACAACGGTTGCCCGCTCGGGAACCTGATCCCGGAGTGGAACGACCTGGTCTTCAAGGACCGGTGGCGCGACGCGATCGAGCGGCTGCACGCGACGAACAACTTCCCGGAGTTCACCGGCCGGCTGTGCCCCGCGCCGTGCGAGGCGGCATGCGTGCTGGGCATCAACCAGGACCCGGTGACCATCAAGCAGGTCGAGGTCGAGATCATCGACAACGCCTTCGACGAGGGCTGGGTCGTCCCGCTGCCGCCAGACCGGCTGACCGGCAAGAAGGTCGCCGTCGTCGGTTCCGGGCCTGCCGGTCTGGCCGCCGCCCAGCAGCTGACGCGGGCCGGTCACACCGTGACGGTGTTCGAGCGTGCCGACCGCATCGGCGGCCTGCTGCGCTACGGCATACCGGAATTCAAGATGGAGAAGCGCCACATCGACCGCCGGCTGGAGCAGATGGAGGCCGAGGGCACCCAGTTCCGCACCGGTGTGAACGTCGGCGTCGACATCTCCGTCGCCCAGCTGCGTTCGGAGTTCGACGCGGTGGTGCTGGCAGGCGGTGCGACCGCATGGCGCGACCTGCCGATCCCCGGACGCGAACTCGACGGCATCCACCAGGCGATGGAGTTCCTGCCGTGGGCCAACCGCGTGCAACTCGGTGACCCCGTCACCGACGACGACGGCGAGCCGCCGATCACCGCGAAGGGCAAGCGGGTCGTCATCATCGGCGGCGGCGACACCGGGGCGGACTGCCTGGGCACCTCGCACCGCCAGGGCGCGGTCAGCGTGCACCAGTTCGAGATCATGCCCAAGCCGCCGGAGACCCGGGCCGAGAGCACCCCGTGGCCGACCTACCCGCTGATGTACCGCGTCGCCTCCGCGCACGAAGAGGGCGGCGAGCGGGTCTTCTCGGTCAACACCGAGGAGTTCTGCGGCGACGAGAACGGCCGCGTGACGTCGCTCAAGGTGCACGAGGTCGAGATGAAGGCCGGCAAGTTCGAGAAGGTCGAGGGTTCGGACTTCGAACTCGAGGCCGACCTGGTGCTGCTGGCGATGGGCTTCGTGGGTCCGGAGAAGGAAGGTCTGCTGACCGATCTCAAGGTGGAGTTCACCGACCGCGGCAACGTCGCGCGCGACGGCAACTTCGCGACCTCGGTGCCCGGCGTGTTCGTGGCCGGCGACATGGGCCGCGGACAGTCGCTGATCGTGTGGGCGATCGCCGAGGGCCGGGCCGCGGCCGCGGGCGTCGACCGCTACCTGATGGGCAAGACGGCGCTGCCCGCCCCGATCAAGCCGACGGCGGCCCCGCAGCGCTGAGTCGCTCCCTGTCGCGAAGCTCTGCCGCGACTGTGCGAGGCGATACGGCTGTCACGGCGTGGCGCGTATGGCACCGCACAGTCGGGCGGGGGGGTACGCGCGTTGAACCACACCCGTCACTCCTGAAACAGGCGCTTCGGGTCCGGCGCGCCTCACGGCGTTTGCCGCCGGGGCAGTTTCTAATGACTTGATGTGGGTATTGCGATAGTGTTGCCCACGGTTCAGCTATTGGTATATCGCAGGAGTGATCACCGTGTACATCAACCCGATAACCCGGTCCCGGGTGGGTCGAATCGCCTGGTCATTGTTCCGTCACCCCGTCAAGAGCCGTGAGTTCCCCGCCAAGCAGGAGCGGTTGATCACCGCGGACGAACTCGTCCGCTACGGCGTCTAGCCAACCCCACCCATACCGTTCGCGCAGGTTTGCCGCTCGTGACCGGATCTTTGCCCGATCGTGATCATTCCGTGACCCACGATGACGCAGCCTTCGAAGCAGCCTACGACGCAGCCTTAGATGTCAGCCCGGAGTCCCGGATCGCCTCCGCCAGCGGTTCGAGCACGGCCGGGTCGTAGGGCGGCGGCAAATACACGATCGCCAGGTCGAGACCCTCTGCGCCGAGTGCGGCCGCCTCATCGATCACCTTCGCGTAGTCGTGGTCGGCGCCGAGCCGCACGTGTGCCGACAGCATGATCTCCGACGGATCGCGTCCGATGTCGGCGCAGTGGGATGCCAGGACGTCGCGTTTGCGCGCGAACTCCTCGGGCGGGCCGCCGACGAAGTTCCAGTGCTGCGCCCAGCGCGCCGTGATGCGCAGCGTGCGCTTCTCGCCGCTGCCGCCGATGCAGATCGGCGGATGCGGCTGCTGCGGGCCCTTCGGCTCGTTACGCGCATCCTTGAGCTGGTAGTACTTCCCGTCGAACGTCGTCGTCTCCTGCGAGAGCAGGCCGGTGAGCACCTCGCAGGCCTCCTCGAAGCGGTCGAACCGCTCTTTGATCGAGCCCAGTTCGATTCCGTAGGCCCCGGACTCCTCCTCGTTCCAGCCCGCACCGATTCCCAGCTCGAGGCGGCCGCCCGAGACGATGTCGAGCGCGGAGGCCATGTTGGCCAGCACGGCCGGGTGGCGGTAGTGGATGCCGGTGACGAGGACGCCGACCCGTAGCCGAGTGGTGGCCTGCGCCAGCGCGGTCAGCGTGATCCAGCCCTCCAGGCACGGGCCCGTCGGATCGGAGAAGATCGGGTAGAAGTGGTCGAACGTCCAGCCGGACTCGAAGACGTCGATCCCGTCAGCGGCCTGCCAGATCGGCAGCATCTCGGCCCAGGTGGTGTTCTGCGGTGAGGTCTTGAAGGCGAAGCGCACGATTACCGACGGTAGTCCGCTTCGCTGTGAACCGCCGATGAGTTCCGCCCGGACAGGAGGTCCATACCGGCATGATCGATCTGACCTCGGCGTGCGATCGGACGGCCGGCCTGGTCCGCACGGTGCCCGACGACGCCCTGGACCGGGCCACTCCCAACGCGGCCATGACGGTGCGCGACCTCGTCGCGCACATCGGCGCCCTTTCGGCGGCCTTCGCCGCCGCGGCCCGCAAGGATCTCGGCGAGTGGACCGATGTGCCGCCCGACGAACACGCCCCGCTCGACGAGGGCTGGCGCACCGTCTATCCGCAGCGGTTGGCGGCCCTGGCCGACGCGTGGCGCGATCCTGACGCCTGGGCCGGAATGACCCGCGCCGGCGGAGTCGACCTGCCCGGCGACGTTGCGGGTGCGGTCGCAACGGCCGAGGTGGTGATCCACGGCTGGGATCTCGCCGTGGCCACGGGCCGGCGATACGAATGCGACGAGGCGACGGCCCGCGCCTGTCTGGATCACCTCGCGCAGTTCGATCCGGCAGGCACCGAAGGGCTGTTCGGCCCGGCGGTGCCCGTCGACGACGATGCGCCCGTACTCGACCGCATCGTCGCCCGCAGCGGCCGCGATCCACGCTGGCATCCGTGAGCCCTGCGTGACACCGCGGCGGCGCGGGCACACTGGAGCCATGGATCCCGTCACCGCGCTGCGCCAGATCGCGTACTACAAGGACCGCGCCCGCGAGGACACCCGGCGAGTGATGGCCTACCGCAACGCGGCCGACGTCGTCGAACGGCTCACCGACGCCGAACGCGAACGCCACGGCACCGCCAACACCTGGCAGTCGCTACCGGGAATCGGACCCAAGACCGCGAAGGTGATCGCGCAGGCGTGGGCCGGGCGGGAACCGGACGCGCTCGTCGAATTACGAGAGAAGGCAACAGATCTCGGCGGAGGGGAGATCCGCTCGGCGCTGCGGGGCGATCTGCACGTGCACTCGAACTGGTCGGACGGTTCGGCGCCGATCGAGGAGATGATGCTCACCGCCCGCGACCTCGGCCACGAGTACTGCGCGCTCACCGACCACTCGCCGCGGCTGACCATCGCCAACGGACTGTCCCCGGACCGCCTGCGCAGACAACTCGACGTCATCGACGAGCTGCGCGAAACCGTTGCGCCCCTGCGGATCCTGACCGGCATCGAAGTCGACATCCTCGAGGACGGCTCGCTGGACCAGGAGGACGAACTGCTCGAACGCCTCGACGTGGTGGTGGCCAGCGTGCATTCCAAACTGTCGATGGACGCCCCGGCGATGACGCGGCGCATGCTCAAGGCCGTCGCCAACCCGCACACCGACGTGCTCGGACACTGCACCGGCCGCCTGGTGACGGGTAACCGGGGGATCCGGCCGGAGTCGAAGTTCGACGCCGAGAAGGTCTTCACCGCATGCCGCGACCACGGCACCGCCGTCGAGATCAACTCCCGCCCCGAGCGGCGCGACCCGCCCACCCGGCTGCTCGAACTGGCCCGCGACATCGGCTGTGTGTTCTCGATCGACACCGACTCGCACGCCCCCGGTCAGCTCGACTTCCTCGGCTACGGCGCGCAGCGGGCGCTCGACGCCGGCCTTCCGGCGGACCGCATCGTCAACACCTGGCCCGCCGACCGACTGCTGGAGTGGACGAGCTCCTGAGTCCAGCGCCGTGACGGCGGCGTTTAGCGATTGATCATGAAGGGAAAGCCGCCGTACATCACGAGGTGACGGAGGGACACAGATGGCGGCAGACCGCGGAGCCAAGGAAACCATCAAGGGCGTCGTCAAAGACGCCAAGGACATGGTCAAGGAGGCCGCCGAGCGGGTGCTCCAGCACAGCCCCGGCTACATCCCCGGCATGCCCGGTTCGGAGCCACCGTCGTTCGAGGAGCCGACCACCCCGCGCGAACCCCTTCCGCCCAAACCCGATCAGGCCGGACCCGACTTGCGTACGGCCACCGGGGTTTCCGTCGGGGGCTCGCGGACGGCGCGGGGACAGCAGGGGGAGTACCTCACCACCGCCCAGGGCGCCCGGCTGTACGACACCGACCACTCGCTCAAGGCGGGGGAGCGTGGACCGACGTTGCTGCAGGACCACCACCTGCGGGAGAAGATCACCCACTTCGACCACGAGCGCATCCCGGAACGCGTGGTGCACGCCCGCGGTGCGGCGGCGCACGGGGTGTTCCGCGGTAACGGCGCGGCCGAGAAGATCTGCAAGGCCGCGTTCCTGAAATCGGGTGCGGAAACCGATGTGTTCGTGCGCTTCTCGACGGTCCTCGGCTCGCGTGGATCGGCCGACACCGTCCGCGACACCCGCGGGTTCGCCACGAAGTTCTACACCGACGAGGGCACCTTCGACCTCGTCGGCAACAACATCCCGGTGTTCTTCATCCAGGACGGCATCAAGTTCCCCGACATCGTCCACGCCGCGAAACCGCATCCGGACCGGGAGATCCCCCAGGCTCAGAGCGCGCACGACACGTTCTGGGATTTCGTCTCGCTGCACACCGAGGCGCAGGCGCACACCATGTGGAACATGTCCGACCGCGGGATTCCCCGCTCCTACCGGATGATGGAGGGCTTCGGCGTCCACACATTCCGGTTGACCGGTCCGGACGGTTCGACGTCGCTGGTGAAGTTCCACTGGAAGCCGCGACTCGGGGTGCACTCGCTGGTCTGGGAGGAGGCGCAGATCGCCGCCGGAGTGGACCCCGACCTGCACCGCCGCGACCTCGCCGACGCGATCGAGAAGGGCGCCTACCCGGAGTGGGATCTCGGGGTGCAGGTGATGCCCGATACGCCGGACCACATGTTCGAAGGCATCGACCTGCTGGACCCGACGAAGATCGTGCCCGAGGAACTCGCCCCGGTGCAGGTGATCGGCACGATGCAGCTCAACCGCAACCCCACCAACTTCTTCGCCGAAACCGAACAGGTCGCGTTCCATCCCGGCCATCTGGTGCCCGGCATCGACGTCACCGACGATCCGCTGCTGCAGGCGCGGTTGTTCTCCTACCTCGACACCCAGCTGAGCCGGCTCGGCGGACCCAACTTCGGCCAGATCCCGATCAACCGCCCGCATGCGCCCGTCAACGACATGTTCCGCGATGGCTTCCACCAGCACGCCGTGCATCCGGGCGTGGCACCGTACAAACCGAACTCGCTCGACGGCGGATGTCCGTTCCTCGCGGGTGCCGACACCGGCGCGTTCATCGAGGTACCGGCCGCCGTGGCGGAGTCGACGAAGGTCCGCGCCGCACCCGCGTCGTACGACGACCACTTCTCGCAGGTGACGCTGTTCTACCGCAGCCTCAGCCCGCAGGAGCAGGCCCACGTCGCCGAGGCCTACACCTTCGAACTGGGCAAGTGCTACGAGCAGGCCATCAAGGAACGCCAGCTCGCCGCCCTGGCCAACATCGACGCCGACCTGTGTGCGACGGTCGCCGCCGGTCTGGGCCTGCAGCCGCCCGCACCCACCGCCGCGCCGGCAGAACCGGCGGTGCTCAGCCCGGCGCTGTCCCAGCTCGGCGGGCGGTGGCCGGCGTCCGGCCGCATGGTCGGAATCCTCACCGGACCGGACTCCGACATCGGCCAGGTGGCCGCGGTCGTCGACGCGCTGGGCGAGGCGGACCTGGTGCCGCTGGTGATCGCCACGCACGGCGGCACCCTCGACCACGACGGGGGCAGTGTGCCGGTCTCCCGCACCTACCCGACCGCGCGGTCCATCGAGTTCGACGCGCTCGTCGTCGCTGGTTCGCCGACCACCGTGCAGGCCAAGATCCTCGTCGACGAGGCGTTTCGGCACTTCAAGGCGCTGGCCGTGTTGCCGCAGGGAGCGGAGCTGCTGGCACAGGCCGGCGTGGCGGACGACGCCGACGGCGTGCTGACCGGGTCGGACCCCGCCGCGCTCGCCGCGTCGCTGATCGAGGGGCTCGGCGAACACCGGGTGTGGAGCCGCGTCGTGCCGGCGTGATCGTCAGTCTTCGGGCAGCATCGGCATCTCCAATCCAGGGTCACGGCCCAGCAGCACGCCGCGGGTGACGGCGAGGTTGCCGTAGCGGGTGCGCACCTCGTCGACGGCGGCGTCGAGGGCGGCGGTGTCGGCGTGGCTGGCGGGACCGAACGGCAACTCGAGCTGCTGGGCGCCGTCACGGTCGATGTTGGACACCGCGAAGCCGATCAGCGTGAGCCCGCGTTCGGCGATCACCGGAGCCGCCGCGGCGACCAGTTCGCGGGCCGCGGCGAGCACCGCGTCGGTCGACGCGGTGGCCCGAGGCATGGTGTGGGAGCGGGTGACCCGGCTGAAGTCGTTGAACCGCAACCGAAGCACCACCGTGCGGCCGGTGCGGCCCGCCTTGCGCATCCGGCGCGTGATGCGGTCGACCAGGTTGACCACGACGGCGTCCACCTCGGCGGCCGACATCGTGTTGCCACGGCGGCCCAGGGCCCGCTGCGCGCCGACCGAGCGGCGCCGCACCCCCGTCACCACCCGGCGGCGGTCGATGTTGTGCGACAGCGCGTACAGCTGGTGGCCCATCGCGCCGCCGACCATCGCGCTCAGCGTGGACTCGCCCAGTTCGGCGACGTCGGCGACGGTCTCGATCCCGTGTGCGCGCAGCTTCTCGGCGGTCTTCGCGCCGACGCCCCACAGCCGCCGCACGGGCAGCGGATGCAGGAACGCCAGCTCGCGGTCCGGCGGCACGAGCAGCAGCCCGTCGGGTTTGCCTTCCTGGCTGGCGACCTTGGCGAGGAACTTCGTCCGGGCGATCCCGACGGTGATCGGCAGCCCCACCTCCGCGCGCACCCTGGCGCGCAGCCGGGCACCGATCTCCACGGGGGTCCCCGAGACCCGGCCGAGCCCGGAGACGTCGAGGAACGCCTCGTCCACCGAGAGCGGTTCGACGAGCGGGGTGGTGTCGCGGAAGACCTCGAAGACGTCGGCGCTGGCCTGGGAGTAGGCGGCCATCCGCGGCGGGACGACGATCGCCTGCGGGCACAGCCGCCGCGCCTCGTGACCACCCATGGCGGTGCGCACGCCGTACGCCTTGGCCTCGTAGCTGGCGGCGAGCACCACGCCGCCGCCGACGATCACCGGCTTGCCGCGCAACGCCGGATCGTCACGCTGCTCGACCGAGGCGTAGAACGAGTCGAGGTCAGCGTGCAGGATGCTCGCCGAAACGGAAGCCGACACGAACATATGTTCGCATGCCGGTCCGACGGGTCAGCGGCATTCTCCGTACACCGCACACGTCCACACGTGGACCAGCGAGTCGAGTACCCGGTCGGACGGGATGCCCGGGGTCTCGGACGCGAACGCCGCCAGCAGCGTGCGTTCGTTCATCAGGTTCAGCGCCGTCGCCAGATCGTGGGCCGGCAGGGTCTCCGGCGCGGCGCCGCGTCGGCGTTCGGCCTCGATGGTCGCCGCGGTGAAGTCGATCCACTTCTGCATGAACTTCGCGAAGACGTCGCGCACCTCGGCGTTGTCCGAACCGGACGCGGCCACCGTGACGCTGCGGTGGGCGCCGAACGTGTCGAAGAAGACCTTGATCCCGGGCCGCCACACGTCGCGGCTGTCGGCGGAGGCGGTGGCCGCGGCGGCTTCGAGGGCGGTGTCGGCCTCCCGGATCACCCGCTCCCACAGCGTCAGCAGCACCGCTTCCTTGGAGCCGAAGTAGAAGTAGAAGGTCGGGCGCGAGATGCCGGCGCCTTTGGCCAGGTCGTCGACCGAGATGTCGGCGAACGGGCGGCTCTCGAGCAGGTGCTCGGCGGTCGCCAGGATGGCCTGTTCCCGGTCGTCACCCGACGGGCGGGCCGTCCGGCGGCCGCGGGATGCGCGAGCCTGGCTGGCGGTGGTCACCCCGTTTACTTTACACCGCGTCGAAATTCTCAACACGGTGTTGACGCTGTCGACACGGTGTTGATAGCTTGACACCATGACCGAATTTGTCGACGTCGTGATCATCGGAGCCGGGATCTCCGGCATCAGCGCCGCCTGGCATCTGCAGCGCCAGTGCCCCGACAAGAACTACGCGATCCTCGAGCGTCGGGAGAACCTCGGCGGCACCTGGGACCTGTTCAAGTACCCGGGCATCCGGTCGGACTCCGACATGTACACACTCGGCTTCCACTTCAAGCCGTGGGTCACCGACCAGGGCATCGCCGACGGCGGCTCGATCTGGAACTACCTCAACGAGGCGGCCACCGAGAACGGCATCGACAAGCACATCCGGTACGGCCACAAGGTCGTCTCCGCCGACTGGTCGGACGCGGACAACCGCTGGGAGCTGACCATCGAACGCGGCGGTGAGCGGATCACGCTCCACGCCGGCTTCCTGTGGGCCTGCAGCGGCTACTACAACTACGACGAGGGCTACGCCCCGGAGTTCCCCGGTGCCGAGGACTTCGCCGGCACCATCGTCCATCCGCAGCACTGGCCCGAGGATCTCGACTACCAGGGCAAGAAGGTCGTCGTGATCGGCAGCGGCGCCACCGCGATCACGCTGATCCCCGCGCTCGTCGACACCGGCGCCGGCCACGTCACCATGCTGCAGCGGACGCCGACCTACATCGGTTCGCTTCCCGACAAGGACGCCTTCGCCGCGCGCGCCTACCGGCTGCTTCCCGAGAAGCCCGCGTACACCGCGGTGCGCTGGAAGGCCATCCTGCAGGCCACGATTCAGTACCAGATGGCCCGGATGTTCCCGAACACCTTCCGCAAGACGTTGCGCACCATGGCACAGCGGCGCCTGCCCGAGGGCTACGACTACGACAAGCACTTCAGCCCCAGCTACAAGCCGTGGGATCAGCGCGTCTGCCTCGCCCCGAACGGCGACCTGTTCAAGACGATCCGCAAGGGCAAGGCCGACGTCGTCACCGACGCCATCGAGCGGTTCACCGCCGACGGCATCCTGCTGAAGTCGGGTGAACGCATCGACGCCGACATCATCATCACCGCAACGGGTTTGAACGTGCAGTTCTTCGGCGGCGCCGAGGTCCTGCGCAACGGCGCACCGGTCGACCTCGCCGACACCGTGGCCTACAAGGGGATGATGCTGTCCGGAATCCCCAACGCCGCGTTCACCTTCGGTTACACCAATGCGTCGTGGACGCTGAAGGCCGACCTGACCTCGGAGTTCGTCAGCCGGCTGCTCGACTACATGGACACCAAGGGTTACGACACCGTCGTCCCACGTGACCCGGGCGCCGACGTCAAGCGGATGCCGTTCGTCGACCTGACGTCGGGCTACATCAAGCGGGCGATCGACCGGCTCCCGAAGTCGGGGTCGAAGGCGCCGTGGCGGCTCAAGCAGAACTACCTCATCGACCTGCGCGTGATCCGCAACGGCAAGGTCGACGACGACGCGCTGCAGTTCTCCAAGCACCGCGCGCCGGTCACGGTCTAGCGCGTTCCGCCGGCAGGCAGACGCCGGGCGAGCTAGGGGCCGACGACGACGATGCCGTCGTCGTCGCTGTAGGCCACATCGCCCGGCGTGAACGTCACGCCACCGAAATCGACCGGGATATCGCGTTCTCCCGCACCGGTTTTCGTGCTCTTGCGGGGATTGGTGCCCAGCGCCTTGATCCCGATGTCGAGGGTGCGCAGCGTCGAGGCGTCCCGTACCGCGCCGTTGATGATCAGCCCGCTCCATCCGTTGTCGCGGCCCAGCGCGGCGATCACGTCACCGACCAGTGCGGTGTGCAGCGAGCCGTCGCCGTCGATCACCAGCACGCCGCCGTCGCCGGGCTCCGACAGCACCGACTTCAGCAGCGCGTTGTCCTGGAAGCACCGCACCGTGGTGATCCGTCCGGCGAACTCCGGCCGGCCGCCGAACTGGCGGAGCTGCAGATCGCAGCTGCGGACGTCGGGGCCGATGTCGTCGACGAGGTCTGCGGTGGCGCGGGATTCGATGGTCACCGGTCGATGCTAGCGACGACCACGTCGTGCAGGTAACGCGCCAGGCCCGGCTCCCGCTCCTCGTAGTGGCGGGTGAAACGCTCGTCGGCCAGGTACATCCGCACCAGGCACAGCTGCATGTCGTCGTCGCAGTTGTAGAACCGCTCGATCGACGCGCGGTGGCGGGCGGCCAGCCCGTTGGCCTCCGGACTGCCCGGCGCCACACCGCCGCGTTTCGCCGCGGCCAGGTCGGCCAGCAGCGCCTCGCCCTCGTCGCGCACCGCGATCCAGTCCTGCTTGCTCATCGCGGCCGCGCGCTGCTGCGACTGGCGCCATGCCTCGGTGTCGCCCCAGCGCTCCTGCGCCTCAGCGGCGTATTCGTCGGTGTGCACCGTACTTCCGAAGATCTCGACCTGCTCCTGTGCGGTGAGCTGGATCCCCTCCCGGTGTGCGTTCATCAGTTCCTCCACTGCCTTGATGGTGTGCCGGATCCGGTCGGCCCGCTCGTGCAGCACCTCGAGCTGGCGTTCCAGCCGGGCCAGCACATCGGCCCGGGGATCGTCGAGCAATGCCCGGATCTCGTCGAGCGGCAGACCGGCCGACCGGTACACCAGCACGAGATGAAGTCGTTCGACGTCGGCGTCGGTATAGCCGCGGTACCCGGCGGCGGTGCGGGTGCTGGGGACCACCAGACCGATGTGGTCGTAGTGGTGCAGCGTGCGCACCGAGACACCGGTGAGCGCGGCGACCGCGCCGACGGTGCTGGCTGTCTCCTGCATGACACCGACTATCGACCCTGACGTGGCGTCAGGGTCAAGCGGATATCAGCGGCGGCGTGCGACGAGGACGGCCAACAGCACGAGGACGGCCGCGGCGACCGCGGCGGCGACCGGAAGCCGCGACTGGTCGGGGCCGTCGACCGGAACCGGCGCCGGACCCGACACCGGGTTGCTCGCCGTCGCGACGGCGGCCTTGGCCTGTGCCGCGGCCTCCTCGGCAGCGGCGGCGAGATCACCGTTCGGGGCGACCAGATCCGCCGGCGACGGCGGCGGTTGCTTCGTCGGCGGCGCGGTCTTCTTCGCGGGGGCCTTCTTGACGGCCTTGGCGGGCGCCTTCTTCGCGGGCGCCTTCTTGGCCGGCGCCTTCTTCACGGCAGCCTTCTTGGCCGGGGCCTTCTTCGCGGGAGTCTTCTTCGCCGCAGGCGCGGCGTCCGCAGGCGGGGGAGCCGGCTCGGCGGGGAGGCCCGGGGTGTCGGCCTGCTCGTCGGACCCCTCCTGGCGGTCTGCCATCGACGCTGCTCCTTCGCGGTATCCGGGTTCGGCGACAGTGGTTACATCATGCCAGGCGGCGTTGCGGCTCATCCGGTGACGGCAAGCGCCGCGGCCAGCGTCAGCGCGACCGTCATGACGGCCGCCTCCACCAGCGACCGCGTGCGCGACAACCCCGCACTGGCTCGGTGGCCCCGCGCCGCGGGCAGCCAGCGGCTGCGGTTGCGCCACGCCAACACCGTCAGCGCGGCCGTCACCAGCAGCTTCGCCGTCATCAGCCGGCCGTACCCGGTGGTGGCCAGCTCCGCCGGCGAGCCGACCGTGACCACGGCGCCCACCGCGCCGGCCAGCACCAGCGCGCCGACACAGCCGAGGGCCAGTGCCGAGAACCGCGGCAGCACGCGGGCCCACTGACCCCGGTGCGCGACCGTCACCAACAGGCCCACCAGCGCACCGCACCACAGCCCGGCGGCCACCGCGTGGACGGCGACCGCCACCCCGCCGAGCGGGCTCTCCGTGAGGTGCCCGGCCAGCGTCCTGGCCGCGAGCCCCGCGGCGGCGATCCCGGTCACGGCGAGTGCTGTCGGCGTCGTACGCGGTGCCGCGACCGCCGCGCCACACACGAGTGCGGCGGCGACCGCGCTGAGCACCCCGGCCCGTCCGGCGCCTGTGTGGGCGATGAAGTCGAGGTAGGTATGCAGCCCGACCCCGGCGGCGGGCAGCCCCGCGGTCTGCGCGCTCACCACGACGAGCCGTACCAGTTCGGTCAGCAGCCACACTGCGGCGCTCACCGCCAGAGGGACCGCCGCCGACCGCGACAGCTCGCCGCGGTACCGGCCGGTGTCGAGCAGGGGGACGACCGCGAGTCCGAGGGTGACGATCGCGGCGCAGTCCGCCGCGGCACGCGCGGCCGTGGCGCTCAGTGAGTTCAGCGGCTGGGCCAGCGCCCACGCCGCGACCGACGTCGCCGCGATGACGCCGATGCCGCCGGCCACCGCCCGCCAGGGCGGCGGCGTCACGTCCGGCGGCGCGCCGCCCACCAGGCGCCCGCCCCCACGGCGACGCAGGCGCCGACGATGAAGGGCCACACCGGCATGTCGTCACCCGGGGCGGGCGGCGGTGCCAGCGGTGCCGCTGACGGTCCCGGCGTTCCGCTGCCCGCGACGGTGAGCTCGAACGCCCAGGAACCGGTCACCACGTGCCCGTCCGCCGACGTCGCCCGGTAGTTGACCGTGTAGGTGCCCGTCGGCCCGAGTGGGCGCAGCTGCACCGCCACCACGGCGTCCTGCACCTGCGGCGCACCCGTCGACCACAGGTTCCCGTCCGGTCCGACGACCGTCATGGCGGCGAACGCCGACTGCATCGGTTCGTTGAACGTCGCGCTCACCCGGGACGGAGCTTCCGACAGCGACGCGTTGTCGGCGGGGTCGGTGGCGATGACGGACGCGTGTGCCGACGCCGTGCCCGCACCGGCCAGGGAGAGCACGGCGAACGCCACCGCGAGGAGGGCGGCCGCGCACCGGGGCATCACAGATCGCATGGGAATCACGTCGCCGCTCAGGCCACCCCGAGCCGGGCCATCAGGTCGGCGTCGATGCCGTCGAGCTGCTCGGCGATCGCGGCGTGTGCCGCACGCCGGCGCGCGGTCGGCATGTTCTCCGCGGCCGCGACCGCGGCGGCCAGGTCCCCGAGCCGTTCGGTCATGGCGGAGACGAACTGTTTGGTCTCGGCGTCCTTGGGCTTCTTCTGGGCGACCAGCCGCACGGACTGCTCGGCGCCGGCGATGCGGGCGGAGAGCTCCGCACCGTTACCCGAGAACTGCCCGAGCTGGCTCAGCGGCACCCCGAGGCGGTCGGCGCGCCGTTCGTCGGCCAATCCGCGGGCGGCCACCGACGCGCGGTACACCAGCGGCACCGCGATCGGGGCCAGCAGCCGCGCCACGGTGAGCGTGCGCCGAATCCGGCCGGGGGAGAAGATCTTGCCTTCGCGGGCGGCCTTGAGCTGCATTTCAGCAACCTTGAGCGCGGTCCGGTCACTGTCCCGCTGGGCGCGCAGCTGGGACTTGAGCGCGCGCGTCTCGGCCTTCTGCTGAGCCTTGTGGCGACGGGCCTCGTTCTTGGCCGAGAGCCTGGCTTCCAGCTTGGCCTTGGCCTTGATCGCGCGGGCCTCGGCTCGGCGGGTAGCGCGGCTTTTGCGTCGCTTGAACAAACCCATTCCCCGATGCCCTCCGGTCCTGTGGTCCACAGCCGCTGCACGTGGCTGCGTCGGTGCAGTCCAACCCTAGCGGGCGAGGCCACCGCGGTGACGGCCGCGCCCCCGCGGCCGACGGCCGATTCCCTTCAGTAGCAAACGTGGAACCACGATTGTGCGAGAATCGTCACAACGGTATGGAATACCGTTCGTGCGGTGTGAGGGGCGGTGACGAGGTGGGATCGCGGGTGCGCGTAGCCGCGTCGGCCTGCCTGGTGGCGGCGGGCCTGTCGCTCACCGGTCTGGGTGGGGCGATGGCGCTCGCCGATCCCCCCGACGGCGGCCCCGGCTCCACCGACAGCGAACCCGCCGCCGGGCAGGAGCACTCGGCGCCCGCGACCGACGACGCGAAAGATCAAGAGCTGCAGGCCGATCCCGAAGCGGACGACGGCGAGAACGCAGAGCCGGGAGAGCCCGACGATCCGGCCGTCTCGGCGCAGCAGCCCGTCGACACCAGCGTGAAGCCGCCGACCACGCCCACTGCGTCGCCGTCCACCACACCGTCGACGCCGTGTCCGACGTCGACGACGGAGCCGTCGTCCTCCCTGACCTCCACCACGGAGCCGACGCCCGGCGATGACATCGGCGGTGACGACGACGTACCGGGCGGGTTCCCGCCGAAGCTGGACGAACCGGGCCCGGTGACGCCCAGCGTCGTCGACGCCGCGCCGGGTCTACCGGTGGTGGCGCCGATGGCTCCGGTCGCCGTTCCGGTCATCGTCGTGCCGCCGGTCGGACTGCCCGCGGTCGTGGGCGTGGGCGTCGGGTCGCCGGCGTCGGCCGGCGGTGGGGCGGCGCCGCGCGCGGCCGGGCCCGAAGCCCCGCCGCGCAGCGGACCCGCGCAGGAACCGATCCGCAGCCGGCCCGAAGTGCCCGCACCCGTCCGGGAGCCCGCGGCGGTGCCCGCGAACTTCCGCATCGGATACGGCGAGTACCTGCGGACCGCGGGCGTCGGGCAGATCGCCGCGGTGGCCGTGCCCGGCACCGCCGGGATCCTGATGCTCACCGGCCTCGGGTCACTGGTGGGTTACCGGCAGGCCAAGGCCGGCCGCGCCGTCCGGACCGAGAGCATCGCCCGGTTCATGAACTAGCCGCAGCCGGCCGCGGTGAAACGGCCGGTGGGAATTCGGAGAAGGGGGTGACATGCCGACGAGCCGAACCGTCACGCGCGCTGTCAGCGCCGTGCTGGACCTCGCACCGCGCCGCGGTGAAGTGTCGCTGCCCCGCCTCGTGCAGGCGGTCAGCGAGGACCGCGGACGGCCCATTGACATAAAGTCCGCCTGCCTGCCGCCGGGCGTGTGCGGACAGTGGCGCCAGTACGCCGACCACGACGAGTTCCTGATCCAGCAGGGCCTGCCGGCATGGGATCGCACGCTGGCGCACGAGCTCGGACACCTGGTGCTCGGGCACGAAGGCATCCCCGTCGTGGAAGCCGCCCGGCAGACCACCGAGGTGGCCAGCTCGGAGCTGATCGGCTACATGCTCAACCAGCGCACCGGCTGCATGGGGCCCAGCGGCGAGGACGCCGAACAGGAGGCCGAGGACTTCGCCGCGCTGCTGATCTACCGGCTCGGCCGGCTGCCCTGCGACCGTGCCTCGATCCTGCAGATCCGCCTCGGAGAGGCGTTTGGTTGATCGTCTGGGGCATCGCCGGACTGCTCGGGTTGGCGACCGGACTGCGGATCGGCTGGGCTCTGGTCAACAAACAGTCGTTGGTGAGCACCGCCATGATCCTGGCGCTCGGCAGCCTGGGCACCGTCGCGGCGCTCAACTGGCAGCCGCTGACCCTGCTCGTCGACAGCGTGCTGAGGTGGCCGAACATCGCGATGGCGTTCAGCCAGATCGCGCTGATCGCGTGCGCGGCGGGCAGCTGCGTGATGATCACCACCGTCGCCTCGGGGCGGACCCCGTCGGCGACGCGCGGTATCGCGCTCGCGCAGTACGCGCTGGCCGCCGTCGTCGCGACGCTGAGCCTGGTGCTGTTCTTCGCCGAGGGCCGGCAGCCGCAGATGTCGCCGGAGGAGTACCTGCGCCGCAACCTGGGTGCCGGAGGAAGCTCCTGGCTGTTGCCACTGATCTACGTGCTGCTGGCCATGTCGCTGGTGCTGTGGTCGGGGTTGCGTCACTCCAGCCGCAGCCGCCGCGGCCGGGCGCTGTTCGTGTTCACCCTGGGCATCGCGCTGATCGTGGCCGTCGCCGTGCTGTTCCTGCTCCGCGCCGCAGGGGTGGTCGAATCCGTGGGCGTGGGGACCGGTGCCGCCCTGCTCGGATGCGCGATGGTCACGGTGGCGATCGGGGCACTGCTGCCCGGCATCGAGGACTGGTTCGGCGCCCGGCGCGAGTTGCGCATCATCGATCCGCTGCTGACCGAACTCGGCCGCCGGCATGCCGACATCGGTATCGGTGTCCGGCCGCACGGACCGCTGGTCTTCCGCGTCGCCGAGCGGATGTCGCTGATCTCGGATGCGTTGTTCCTCGAGGCGACGGCCCAGCGCCATCCGGTCGATGCGCCGTCGGGGCGAGCCGGTGAGCCGGACCAGGACCTCGAGGAGCTACCATCACCGGCGGTGCCGCCGACCGAACAGGCGCTGGCCATCGCCGAGTGGATCCACGCCGGGCGGGCGGATGCGCCGGAGCACGAACGGGCGCGGTTTCCGGGATTCGCCTGGCTACGCCAGCCCGAGGTCTACTCGGACCGGGAATGGATACTGGCGATCGCCCGGCAGTACCGGGCACTGGATCGCGGACGTCCTGTTCTCTGAGGCAAACACCACCGGATTCGCCGCCCGCCGCCGCAGCGGGAGGTTCAGTCGTCGAGGTGTTCTTTGCGGCGCAGTTCGTCGACCTTGGCGACGATGTCCTGCTGCGCCTCAGGGGACAGCCCGACGGTGCGGGCCGCGATGCGGCGAACGCCTTCGTCACGCATGTTCGCCAGCCACGTCAGCTCCTTGTCGAGCTTCTCGTAGTACTCGTCGTCGGTGAAGTAGGCGGGCTTGATCCGGAAGAAGTTGGCCAGGGCTGCCATGGTCGCCTGCGACGGGTTGGTGCGGTTGCCCGAACGCAACTGTGACAGGTACGGCGCCGACATGGTGATGCCCTCCGACTTGAGCGCACCGATCACCTCAGCGGATGTGTGCGGTCCCCGGCCGGGCGGATAAACCGTGTCGAATAGGCGGTTCAGCCGGGCGGCGAACGCCTTGCTCATCGAATTGACCTCCACATGCGTGACGAGCGGGCTAAACGGGCGGCGTCTTTGCTGACCATCGTAGCGAGAGTTATGTCCTCAACCAAGTGCAAACCACCCAAATGTTCGTGTCGGCGTGTCCACCTGCGGGGCGAAACCGCATGGAACTGCGGGTACGTCCGATTCGGCTGAGGGCGAACTGTCCCAGGAAGCAAATAATAACGTTTCCGTAGCATACCCTGTGCTGAGCAGGCTCTCAGGTGGGTCCCAGCAATCGTCGTGCCCGGCGCGGCGCGGACCGGCCGCCGAGGGGTCACGGAATGAGGTGTTTGCCGCCGCGACGCGACGCCGGCGGGCCGTGCTTCACGAGCCCGCGCAACCGCGCGGCGGCGCTGCGCCCGCGGGTGGCGAAAGGTAGCCGGTCGCAGCTCAGACCGGCTCGGTCGACGATTCCCGTGGCGCGCTCGGCTGCGTGCCGGCCCGTCTGGCGCGTACGGCGCGCACGACGGAGACGGTCAGCACGACGGCCGCGACAGAGCCGGTCGCGGCCAGGGCCACGACCCGCCAGCCCAGGGCGGTGTCGAACAGCATCCAGAGGCCGAAGAGCAGGAACAGCACGCTCGCCATCGCGTGCAGGAAGCCCTCGGGCAGCCGCTTGTGCAGCATTGCCCCGACGACGATGGCAACGCCGTCGGCGAGCACCATGCCCACGGTCGCACCGATCCACACGCCGACGGCGTCGCGGTCGCTGGCCAGCGCGACCGTCGCCAACATGGTCTTGTCGCCCAGTTCGGCGAGTACGAACGACGAGACGATCGCCAGCACGATGAACCGCGGTTCGGCGACGCGGACCTCGTCGTCGCCGCCGTTGCGGCCCTCACGCCACGTCCAGGCGGCGAACAGCAGGAAGGCGGTGGCGGCCGCGAACGCGATCGGCTTCTCGGGGAGGGTGACGCCGAGGAAGTGCCCGATGGCCACCGACACCCCGTGCACGATCATCGCGGCGATGCCGACCCCGGACAGCACCACCCACCAGCGGTGGCGCAGCGCATAGGTCATGGTGATGATCTGCGACTTGTCGCCGAGTTCGGCGACGAACACCACGGCGAGGCTGATCAGGATGGCGCCGAGCATCGGACATACCTTTCGACACGTCGCCGAGGCGTCCACTCGGAAACGCGCCGGCGTCGGATCGAAGGTCTCGCCCACCGAGGGTGCGGTTCGCCTGCCGGGCCCGGGGGGCCAGTATGTCGACACGACGATTCGGGGCTACTCCCCTTCGCTGACGCCATCGACCATAGCGGCACGTCGTCCGGTGCGCTACCGCCGCAGGCGATTTCGGCGACCCGTATTCTCCGTTCAGGGAAACGGGCTTCGCCGGGTTCCGGGTGCCGCTACGCGGCGAGCAGCATGGCCAGTACCGCGGTGTCGGGGTGGCTGATCGGGTCGACGCCGACGCGGCTGACCATCGAGGTGACGGTGCCGTCCGATTCGGCCTCCACCCAGGCCGCGCGGTGCTCGAGGCCCAGGTGGGGCAGCCCGGGTAGCAGGACACACCCCGACGCGGCGCCGCTGCACTCGGGCAGCGACGGTGTGGTCTCCGACGGCGGATGCAGCATCAGCAGCGCGGGCGGCTGGCGTTCGGCGAAATAGCCGGGCGGCACCGCGGCGTCGCCGACCACCGTGCCCTCGGCGAGCACCAGTCCGACGGTCCCGGGCTCGGGTTCGTCGGGCAGCTCCTCGCGTACTCCGAAAATCGTTGTCGTGGAGAGTAATCCGGGCAGCGAGGCCACCCGGACGGTGACCATCAGCAGCTGTGCCCACTCCTTGGTGGAATCGGGCCACCGTCCTGACACGACAAAGCCCTTGAGTGAACCGCCGGAATGAAAGGGCGCGATTTCGATCGCCCGACCGGACCCCGTCTCCATATCGCCTCCGAGACATCGGTGTTCGCCGTGAAACGACACGCCTGCGGGTCGTCTGAACAGGATGCGGCAGGGGTGCGCTGGCACGCAAGACGACACGAGTGCTAACGCGCGGTGAACGCAGGGGGGGGCGAAAAAGCGGAGCGCCGCGCGGAATTCGCGCGGCGCCCCTCGTGCGAGTCTGGCGGAGTCGTGGGTCAACCCACGATGATGCCGCTGGCCGAACTCGTGGCCTTCGTGAAGCGGTTCTGGACGTCCTCCCAGTTGACGACGTTCCAGAACGCCTTGACGTAGTCCGCCTTCACGTTCTTGTACTGCAGGTAGTACGCGTGCTCCCACATGTCGACCTGCAGCAGCGGGATGATGCCCAGCGGCACGTTGCCCTGCTGGTCGAACAGCTGGAAGGTCAGCAGCTTCTGGCCCAGCGTGTCGTACCCGAGCACCGCCCAGCCGGAGCCCTGCAGGCCGTTGGCCGCGGCGGTGAACTGTGCGCGGAAGCCGTCGAACGAGCCGAACGCGTCGTCGATCGCGGCCGCGAGCTCGCCGGTCGGCTTGTCGCCGCCGTTGGGGGAGAGGTTCTTCCACCAGATGGTGTGGTTCACGTGGCCACCGAGGTGGAAGGCGAGGTTCTTCTCGTTCAGGAAGATCGCGGAGTGGTCCCCGGTCTCACGCGCCTCGGCCAGCTTGGCCAGGGCGTCGTTGGCGCCCTTCACATAGGTCGCGTGGTGTTTGCTGTGGTGGAGCTCGTTGATCTGCCCCGAGATGTGCGGTTCGAGTGCGCCGTAGTCGTAATCAAGATCGGGCAGGGTGTATTCAGCCACAAGGTTCCTTCCTCATCAGCGATTGATGGAGCTCGACATGCTCGACATCGATGTCAACCTTGCTCCATCGCAGCGCGCACCGCAAGAATGCGCGTCCGCCTCCACCAATACCCGAACGCGCCGTGATCAGAACAAGACGATCAGGGCGAGGATCCCCAGAAGCACCAGGGCGATCACGCCCGCCCGTAGACACGCCATCAATTGGCTGCGGGTGTAGACACTTGCTGACGCGTGCCATTCCGACGGCGGCATAGCCGAACCGCTTCCCATCGGATGAGACGCCATCAGAAGCTCCTGACCTGCACGATCAACACATACCCCCAGTGAGATCCGTCACACGGCAACCGTGTGACGCCGATCATAACCGCTGACGTTCGCCGGGGGAAATCGAACCGGTGCGACCCGGCCGAGACCCGCGTCGCCCGACGTCAGGAGCGTATCCGGCCGCCTGGTGGACCTGCCGCGGGGGTTCCGATCACGGTGCGGACAATTGCCCGGAGGGTGGACTCCCGCGCCGGTCAGCGAAATTCCGATGTTGCTTCGGCGTGTCTGCGGGGTATGCCGCAGCTCGGTTGGCACACTTGAATTCCGCGCCGGCGAGTCCGTCGGCGGCCGCGTTGCGCGCCCCTTCTAGTGGGGCTAAACATTTCGCTCGGCCGCCTCGTTACCAACGCGTGACCTTGACGCGAACTCACGGTTTATCCACAGTTTCACTCAGCAAGCGCCCGCCTCCACGAGCGCATATCCCGATCACTTCGGAACCGGCCTGTGGATGAACCTGTGGAAACTGTGGATAAATCCGGGATTGCTGTCTCGCGCGGCCGAGCGCACGTCGACGGCGACGTGACAGCATGGGACGCATGGACGACGTCGAGGTGATACAGGCCGACGTAACGGAACTCCCCGCCGCATTCGACGAATCGGCTTTGCTGCTCGATGTCCGCGAGGACGACGAATGGCAGCGCGGACACGCACCCGAGGCGGTGCACATTCCGATGGGGGACGTGCCGTCGCGGCTCGGCGAGGTGGACGCGCAGGCCACGGTGTACGTGATGTGCCATGCCGGAGGTCGCTCGCAGCGGGTCGCGCAGTATCTGGCGCGCAACGGGTACCGGGCCGTCAACGTCAGCGGCGGGATGCTGGCGTGGTCGGCCGCCGGGCGACCCGTCGTCACCGACGGCGGTGGCGCCGGGACCGTGTGACCGGCGCCGCTAGGCTGGTCGGATGATCCAGGTGTGTTCCCGCTGCGGAACGCGGTGGAACGTGCGCGACCGGCAGCGGCAGGTGTGTCCCCGGTGCCAGGGCGCGTTGATGGCGCCGTCGGCGCCACCCGCACCCGCCGCCGAGTGGAGCGGCCCCCAGGCTCGTTCCGCGGCCGGGGAGCCGCCGCGCCTACCGCCCGGCTACCGCTGGATCGCCGTGCGCCCCGGCGCGCCGCCTCCGCCGCGCGCCCGCCGCAGACCGCTCGGACCGACGCCGCGCTACGCCGCGATTCCGCGGTGGGGGCTCGTCGAACACTTCGACACCGCCGACACCTCGGCGACACAGACCCGCACCGGCCCGTCGCCGTCGGCGGTGCGCACCACGCTGATGGTGACGGTCGCGGTGCTCGGCGCCGCCGCCGCGGTGCACGCACTGCGCTATCTGCTGCTGCTGATCAACCGGACCACGCTGCTCAACCCGGTGGTGGCCGGTGCGGCGACCTGGCTGGGCGTCGCATTGAGCGTCGCCGCGGCGTTCCTGGTGGTCGGCAGCATCGTGCTGTTGACGAACTGGCTGATCGCCCGCCGCGGCGCCGCTTACGCCTACCACGGACAAACGGACCCGCGCGACGCACTCCGGCTGCGGCTGGGTTGCCTGGTGCCGTTCGTCAACCTGCTCTTCGCGCCGGTGTACGTCCTGGAACTGGCCGCGGTGGAGAACCGCACCTCGACCATCCGCAGACCGGTCATCGTGTGGTGGATCCTCTGGGTGCTCAGCACGGTCGTCTCGGTGTTCTCGATCGCGACCAGCTTCACCACCGAGCCGCAGGCCATCGCCGACAACACCGTGGTGACCACGATCGCCTACCTGACGGCGCTGGCCACCGTGCTGGTGGCGTACCGGGTGGTGGCCGGCTTCGAACAGGCGCCGGTGGCGCGTCCGGTCAAGCGCTGGGTGATGGTGCCCGACACCGACACCTCCACCGACACCTCCACCGGCGAGGCTCGGGAGCCCAAGGGTGCACCGGAAGCGCAGGTGGGCAATGAATCCGGCGGTCCGGTTGAGTCCAGGGGCCAGGACCCGGCAGCATAGGGCCCATGAACCCGGGTGACGGCACGCTCGGCGGCGGTCATCCGTTCGTCGTCGCGCACCGCGGTGCCTCGGCCGACCGGCCCGAGCACACGCTGGCCGCCTACGAGCTCGCCCTCAAGGAGGGTGCGGACGGGGTGGAGTGCGACGTCCGGCTCACTCGCGACGGTCATCTGGTGTGCGTGCACGACCGTCGCGTGGACCGCACGTCCTCGGGCACCGGGGTGGTCAGCGAGATGACTTTGGCCGAGCTGCGCGAGCTGGACTTCGGATCCTGGCACGCCAGCTGCCGCCCGGGCGCGGGCCCCGAGATGACGGACGTGCTGACGCTGGAGCGGCTGGTCGAGCTGGTGCTCGACTGGCACCGGCCGGTGAAGCTCTTCGTCGAGACCAAACATCCCGTGCGCTACGGCGCGCTGGTGGAGAGCAAGGTGCTGGCGCTGCTGCACCGGTTCGGTATCGCGACGCCGCCTTCGGCCGACCTGTCGCGGGCGGTCGTGATGTCGTTCTCCGCGGCCGCGGTGTGGCGGATCCGGCGGGCCGCGCCGATGCTGCCGACGGTGCTCCTCGGCGAGACGTCACGCTATCTGGGTGGCAGTGCCGCGACCACGGTCGGGGCGACCGCCGTCGGGCCGTCGATCATGACGCTGCGCGAACACCCCGAGCTGGTCGACCGCGCCGCCGCCCAGGGACGGGCCATGTACTGCTGGACGGTCGACCACTACGAGGACGTGCGGTACTGCCGCGACCTCGGTGTGGCCTGGGTGGCGACGAACCACCCCGGCCGCACCAAGGACTGGCTGCAGAACGGGTTGACCGGCGCGGCCGGCACCGACCGTTAGAGTGCGCCGCCCGCCGCGCGCGGGGCGCCGGCATCGGATCCGCCGTGCGGCATGTCGCGGGCGACGAAGTCCTCGAGGTGGAACAGGTTGGCGCCCGCCCGTTCGGCGATGCGCACCAGCGTCGTCATCTGGGCGACCTCCTCGACCTGCTCCTTGAGGAACCACTGCATGAACTGCTCGCCGAGGTAGTCGCCCTCCTCGCGGGCCACACTGGCCAGCCGGGTGATCTGCTCGGTGACGGTGCGCTCCTGGTCGAGCGCCAGGGCGAGCGCGTCGCGCGGCGATTCGAAGCGGTTGCACACCTCGTCGACGCCCGGGATCTCGAGTTCGACGTCACGGTCGAGCAGGTACTGCACGAGCATCATCGCGTGGTTGCGCTCCTCGACCGACTGGCCGTAGAAGTGCTTGGCGAGCTGCGGCAGATCGGCACCGTCGAAGTACACCGCGATCGCGATGTATTGCTGAGCGGCGGTGA
This sequence comes from Mycolicibacterium litorale, assembly GCF_014218295.1. Next base: position 5,216,049 of record NZ_AP023287.1, on the reverse strand, counting down.
ATTCACTGCGGATCTGCTCTTTGAGGAGTCCGTGGAATTTCGTGTCCAGTGCGCCGGATGTCGTCATGGCAGCCACGATAGCCCAGGTCAGAGGGCATTGTCAGCCAAGGTCAACCTTACTGAGGGAAGGTTCCCCTAAGCTGGGCGCCATTTTTGTGACGCCGGTAACAATTCATGGCGAAGTTTGCTGAATTTCGGTGGAGTCAGCCGGGGGGGTCGATCACATCGGTGGGGACGGGCGTGTCCGCGGCCAGCGCCTCGAACAGCCGGGACGCGGCCTCGCTGTCCCAGACGACGACGGCGCCCGAGCCGCCGTCGGTGAACTCGCCGATCGGCACCGTCGTGGTGGCGATGTCACCGCGCAGCGCCCAGCCGAGCCGCGCAAGGTCCCAGACGTGTGCGCCCGTGTCGACGGTGAGGGCGGAGCCGGCCGCACGCGCCATCGGGTACCAGCGCAGCGGATTGGCGAACACCGCGGGACTCGCCGCCCGATGCAGCAGCGCCGACATGAACGCCCGCTGGTTGGTCATCCGGTCCAGGTCGGCGCGCGGAGTGGCGCGCGTGCGCACGTATCCCAGCGCGTTGCGGCCGTCGAGCTCCTGGCACCCGGCCGGCAGGTCGATGCCCGCCAGCGGATCGCTGATCGGCTCCGGCGGACACATCGTCACCCCACCGACGGCGTCGACCACCGCGGCGAACCCGTCGAATCCGACCTCGGCGTAGTGGTCGAGCCGCAGGCCGGTCGCCTGTTCGACCGTCTGCGCCAGCAGCGGCGCACCGCCCAGCGCGAACGCGGCGTTGATCTTGTCCTCGCCGTGACCCGGGATCGGCACGTAGGAATCGCGCGGAATCGACACCATGGTGGCCGGGGCGTCCGATCCCAGTCCGGGCAGGTGGACGAGCATGATCGTGTCGGTCCGGCCGTTGCCGACCTCACCGCCGGTGGCGAGTTCGGCCTGCCGTTCGGCGTCGAGACCGGCCCGGCTGTCCGAGCCGACCAACAGCCACGTCGTGCCCCGCCCAGCGGCGGGCCGATCCGGGTAGGCGGTCAGCGCGGGGATGCGGTGCAACGACGTGTCCACCCAGACGACCAGGCCCACCAGGGAGACGACGGCGACGAGCAGGACCGCCACGACGATGCGGCCCCAGTGCCGTTTCCGGCGGGGCCGGGCGGCGGCGACCGCGGGTGGCACCGGTGGCCGGGCCGTCGGACGGGCCGTCGGCCGCGCCGGGGGCCGAGGCGGCTGCGGTGGCTGGGGCGCGTGCGCGCGCTGCGGCGCCGGACGCCGGGTCGGCGCCGGCGGGGTGGGCAGCCGCTGCTCCCACGCCGGGGGCGGGACGCGCGGCGGGCGCGGGGTCGGCGGATTGGGCGGCCACACCGGCGGCGGCCGGTGCCCCGGCGGGCGGCGGATCACCTGCGACGGTTCGCGCGGGGCGTTCGGCCTCCTCCCGGCGCCGGGCACTCCCGGCGTGCCGCCCTCCGGCCGATTCGGGTTCACAGCGAGAAATGTACGTGCCGGCTCACTGCAACCAGCCGAGCCGACCCGCCAGGAGTGCGTAGCCGACGAACGCCACCGCGTCGATCAGGGCGTGCGCGATGATCAGCGGCCACAGCCGGCCGGTGCGGTGCCAGACGTAGCCGAACACCAGACCCATCGCGATGTTGCCCAGCCCGGCGCCGAAGCCCTGGTACAGGTGGTACGCGCCGCGTAGCAGGCTGGCCGCGACGATCGCGACGACGGGGCTGACCCGCAGCTGCCTCAGCCGGGTCAGCAGGAAGCCGACGACGATGATCTCCTCGGCCCAGCCGTTGGCGAACGACATCGCCAACAGCACCGGGATGCGCCACCACGTGTCGTAGAGTTCGGCCGGTTCGACCGAGGCGTTGATCCCCAGGACACGGGCCACCTGGTACAGGGCCAGCCCCGGCAGCCCGATCAACGCCGCGAGCCCCAGCCCGCCGAGCAGGTCGGGCCGCACCCGCGGCCGGCCCAGCCCGATGTCGGCCAGCCGGAATCCGCTGCGCCACAACAGGTATAGGCCCAGCGCACCCCAGGCGAGCAGTTGGAAGACGCCGGCGAGGTTGAGCCCCAGGTCGACGAGGTCGAACGTCGATCGGCGCGGGTTGAGTGCGACCACCTGACCGGACAGGCCGAGCAGCACGGATTCGAGCAGGCGCAGCAGCGCGGTGTAGGCGCTCAGGCCGAAGGTGACGGCGAGGACGACGGCGATCTCGATGCGGACCGCGCGGCGCTGGCCGTCGTCCAGGTGGTCAGGCAACGCGTCGGGAAGCCGGGTCACCGCCCATACGCTAGCCGCCCGGTCGTTCGAGGCGCCGCGCCTGCAGTCCGTTGAGGAAAGGGCACCCCATCAGCACGCGGATGGCCTGGCTCAGACCGGTCACGTCGTCGACGGGTTTCGGGAACGGCAGGCGCACGTCGTGGTCGCCGTCGGTGTCCTCGACCCGCAGCTGAACGCCGTAGCGGTCCAGGCCCAGCGGGCGCACCCGGCCGCGGCGCATGGCGGCGGGCAGCCGGCCGGCCAGCCGCTCGACGACGTCCTGGTGTGCCGACTCCATGTGCTGCAGCCAGCACGACTCCATGGCGCAGAACGGGTCCGGCCGGGCCTGCAGCAGGGCGCTCACGCCCACCGACTCGGCCCCGGTCGCGTCGGCGACCACCACGGACTCGATCTCCAGGCGCATCAGCGCGTAGCGGGAGTCGTCACCCGAATTGACCTGCAGCAGAGCCGGGTTCGGCTCCACGCTGGCGATCAGGTCGAGCAGGGCCGGCACGTCGGCGCCGGGTACGGCATGCGCGCGGCCACGGATCCACACCAGTGAACGCACCGGTTCGCGCAGCGGCAGCGGCGCGTAGTCGGTCATCTCGAGCACCGCCTGCACCCCGGCGGCACCGGGGGCGGCGACCATCGCCGCGACGGAGCCGTCCACGGGAACGGTGATCGCGAACGAGCCGTCGCCGAGGAGATGGTGCACGGGAGTGCTGACTGGTTCGGCGCCCTCGACCGCGAGCATCGCACCGCCGCCGCGGGCGCATGCGCTGCGGATACGCTCGGCCGTGGTCGGTTTGGCCGGGGTGGTCGTCGGTGCGGTTCTAGCCATCGCGCTGCCTTCCGGTTGGTGAGGTAAGCCTTACTTAACTACGACGGGCGTTAGCGCGCAAGGCTTTGACCCGGACGCGTCCCGGTCAGCGGATAGGGTTGTGACGTGCCGCGCATCGCCTACCTCGGGCCCGAGGGGACCTTCACCGAGTCGGCGTTGCGGCAGATGGCGGCCGGTGGCATGGTGCCCGGCGGCGGTCCGGTGACCCCGGTGCCGACCGACAGCACCCCCGCCGGACTCGAGGCCGTACGGTCCGGCGACGTCGACTACGCGTGCGTGCCGATCGAGAGCTCGATCGAGGGATCGGTGCTGCCGACACTCGACAGTCTCGCGGTGGGTGCGCCGGTGCAGATCTTCGCCGAACTCACCCTGCCCGTGTCGTTCAGCATCGTCGTGCGCCCCGGCCATGACGGTGACGTCGCGACCGTCGCGGCGTTCCCCGTGGCCGCCGCCCAGGTGCGGCGGTGGCTGAGCGCGAATCTTCCTGCCGCTCAACTGGTTCCGGCCCACTCCAACGCCGCCGCGGCGGCCGAGGTGGTCGCGGGCCGCGCCGACGCCGGGGTCAGCACGGCGCTGGCCGCCGAACGCTACGGGCTGCACAGCCTGGCGGCGGGCGTCGTCGACGAACCCAACGCCCGCACCCGGTTCGTCCTGGTCGGCCGGCCCGCGCCGCCGCCCGCGCGCACCGGGGCCGACCGCACCTCGGTGGTGCTGCGCCTGGCGAACGTACCCGGCGCGCTCGTCGCCGCGATGACGGAACTGTCGATCCGCGACATCGACCTGACCCGCATCGAATCCCGACCGACCCGCACCGAGCTGGGTACCTACGTGTTCTTCCTCGACTGTGTCGGTCATCTCGACGACGATGCCGTCGGCGAGGCACTCAAAGCACTGCACCGTCGTTGTTCAGATGTGCGATATCTGGGTTCTTGGCCGACCGGTACGGCCGCAGGCGCGACACCACCACGCAGCGACGACGCGACCCGCTGGCTGACACGCCTGCGCGAGGGACTGCCGGAGGCCGACCGATGAGCGGCAGGCTGGTGCTGGTGCGGCACGGGCAGTCGCACGCCAACGTCGAACGCCGGCTCGACACCCGCCCGCCCGGTGCGGCGCTGACCGACCTCGGACACGAACAGGCCCGCAGCTTCGCGCGCGGACTGGTCCGGCCGCCCGGGCTGCTCGCGCACTCGCTGGCACGGCGCGCCGCCGAGACGGCCGCGGAGATCGCCGCCGCCGCGATGGTCGACGCGCAACAGTTCGACGGGCTGCACGAGGTGCAGGTCGGTGAGCTCGAGAACCGCACGGACGACGAGGCCATCACCGAGTTCGAGTCGATCTACCAGCGCTGGCACCAGGGTGACCTGCACGTGCCCATGCCCGGCGGGGAGTCCGGTGACGAGGTGCTCGACCGCTATGTGCCGGTGCTGACCCAGCTGCGGATGCGCTACCTCGACGACGACGCCTGGCAGGACGACATCGTGGTGGTCAGCCACGGGGCCGCGATCCGGCTGGTGTCGGCGGTGCTGGCCGGCGTCGAGGGCACCTTCGCGCTCGACCACCACCTCGCCAACACCGAAGCCGTGGTGCTGGCCCCGGTCACCGACGGGCGCTGGAGCTGTGTGCAGTGGGGTCAGCGGCAGCCGCCGTTCTACCCGGAACCCGGTGTCGACCCGGTGCACGATGCGCTGGAGTCGGTCGACCCGATGGGCTGAGTCGGCCCCGGTCAGATCGCGGCGCGGCCGGTGGAGGACTGGCCGCAGGGGCACCCCACCGCCTCGCAGTCGATGCGGAAGGTGTGCACCACCTCGGGTGTGGTGCAGTCGTCCTCGGTGCATTCGATGCGGTAGCGGACGTGGTGGATGACAGTGCCGTGGCAGTGTTCCAGCCCGGCCCGGCACTCCCGGCACTGGATGGTCATGGCCCCGTTCTAGCACTGTGGGCCGACGAATGGAAACTGCCGCGCTCAGGCCCAGCCGAGTTCGTGCAGCCGGTCGTCGTCGATCCCGAAGTGATGGGCGATCTCGTGGATCACCGTGATCGCCACCTCCTCCACGACGTCCTCGTCGCTGTCGCAGATGTCGAGCAGCGCGCCGCGATAGATCGTGATGGTGTCGGGCAGCGCACCCGCGTAGGTGTGATCGCGTTCGGTCAGCGCGATGCCCTCGTAGAGGCCGAGCAGATCCGGTTCGTCGGGGTGACGGTTCTCGACCAGCACCACCACGTTGTCGAGTGCGGCGGTCAGCTCGGGCGGGATGAGGTCGAGCGCATCGGAGACCAGTTCGTCGAACCGCTGCGCGCTCATCCGTACGGCCACGCGGTTACGGCCCCGGCGGTGGCGGCGGCGGAACCGGTTCGACCGGCGGTGCCAGCGCGGGCGGGGGTGGCAGCACCGGCGCGGGCGGCGGTGGCGGAGCCGCCTCGGGAGCGGGAGGCGCAGGGGCAGGTGCGCCGGTGCGGGCGCCTGCGGCGGCGGCGGCGGGCCGTTGAGGAACGTGTTGCCGTCGCCCGGCGGCGGCACCTCGGTCGGCGCGGTCTGCTGTTCGGTCGGCGCGGTCGTCGGCTGCGGCCCGTGCTGCGTCTGGGTCTCGGTCTGATCGCTCTGGCTGTAGTCCGGTTCGCTCTGCTCCGACGACGTGTCGGCCATGTCGGGCATCGGGATCGGCGGCAGGCTCAGCCGCTCCTCCGGGATGTCGGGCGGCGGCACCGGGGGCTGGCCGTTGATCTGGAGCGGGCCCTTGGCGCTGTTGAGCAGCGTCGACCAACCGCCGTTGCCGAGCGTGGCGCCGATACTGCACGACACCTGACGGCTGCCCGCGGTCCAGCTCGGCAGCGAGATCGTGCTGTAGATCAACGTCAGCGTGGTGCTGCGCAGCTGAATCGGCGCCAGGTACGCATCCGTCATCCGGGTGCAGGCGTCCTTGATGAAACCGTCCTGCTCGGGTTCGGGGGGCAACCCGCCGGGGAACTTCTCACCCAGGTTGACCGCGCCGGTGACCTCCATCGCGTGTGGGGCGGCGCAGTCCACCGGGATGTCGGTGGGCTGGTTGGTGGCCGGGTCGATGCCCAGGCAGGTGCCCGCGGGCCACACCTTGGACTGGTCGATCTCGGCGACCTTGCCCTTGAAGGCCATCTGCTGGTTGTTCGGACCGGGCAACTGCAGACCGCACAGCATGCGACGCTCGCCGGACTGGCGCCACGCCTTGTCACCGGACCACATCATGCTGATCGTGAAGCGGCTGTTCGGGTCGAAGCGCGGGCCGAGGTAGCGGCGCACCGCGGCCTGGCACTGCTCCTGGCTGATCTGCTGGATGCGGGCGGGGGTCGGCGGCTGCGCGTCGGGCCCGTACTCACTGCCGGGGAACGTGCGCATATCGACCGACTCGGCGACCTCGAAGCGGTGGTCGTCTTTGCAGTCGACGATCTGCGCGCCGTCGGGGTTGCGTTCCGGCCAGTTCAGGCAGTCACCGCTCTTGGCGTGGTTGAACGTGTCGTTGCCGCGGGGGCCGAGCGCGATCGCGCTGGCACTGAGGCCGGGGCCGTTGGCGCCCTCACTGCGTGGCAGGGCGGTGACGAGCCCGGCGATCAGCAGTCCGCCGAGTGCGGTCAGGAGCAGGGCGCGCCGGGTCGACGTGGCCTGCAGGCTGTGCCACCACGGCGACCTCTCGCGCGCATCGCCCGCGGGGCGGTCGCGTTCTGGTGCCTCCAACATCCGCTCCATTGTGACAGGCGTGTCAGGTGCTGTGACAAGTGATGCAGTTGTAACGTTATGCGGTTGTGCCGGGCGGTTCCCGCGGCGCGTAGATTCGGGGCCATGACCCGGCCGGACGGCCCTGATGACGGCCCCGACGACGCGGCCGATGACGGCCCCGATGATGAGGCCGATGACGGCCCCGATGATGAGGCCGTCGCCGAACTCGCCGGCCGCCTGTTCGACATGGCCCGCAGCGGGGACGCCCGGACGCTGGCCGCCTACCTCGACGCCGGCGTCCCGGTCGACCTCACCAACGCCAAGGGCGACACCCTGGTGATGCTGGCCGCCTACCACGGGCACCCCGAGGTGGTGCGGGTGCTGGCCGCCCGCGGCGCCGACGTCGACCGCGCCAACGACCGCGGGCAGACCCCGCTGGCGGGTGCGGTGTTCAAGGGTGAGGACGAGGTGGTACGCGCACTGCTCGAGGCCGGCGCCGATCCGCGGGCGGGTGCGCCCGACGCGGTCGAGACGGCCAAGGTGTTCGGCCGCACCGCTCACCTCGAGATGTTCGGAGCGGCCGGACAAAAGTAGGGTTGCGGCCGTGATCGACCTCAAACTCCTGCGCGAGAACCCCGACGCCGTACGTGCCTCCCAGCGGGCGCGCGGTGAGGATCCCGCGCTCGTCGACGATCTGCTCGCCGCCGACACCGCCCGCCGGTCCGCGGTGTCTGCCGCCGACAATCTGCGCGCGGAGCAGAAGGCGGCCAGCAAGCAGGTGGGCAAGGCCTCGCCGGAGGAGCGGCCCGCGCTGCTGACCCGGGCCAAAGAACTCGCCGAGCAGGTCAAGGCCGCCGAGGCCGGCCAGGCCGACGCCGAGAAGGCGTTCACCGCCGCGCACATGGCGATCGCCAACGTCGTCATCGACGGCGTGCCCGCCGGCGGCGAGGACTGTTTCACCGTGCTCGACGTCGTGGGGGAGCCCCCGTCGATCGAGAACCCGAAGGACCACCTCGAACTCGGCGAGGCGCTCGGGCTGATCGACATGGAACGCGGCGCCAAGGTGTCGGGGTCGCGGTTCTACTTCCTCACCGGCCGCGGCGCGCTGCTGCAACTCGGTCTCATGCAGCTGGCGGTGCGGCTGGCCACCGACAACGGGTTCAGCCTCGTCATCCCGCCGGTGCTGGTCCGGCCCGAGGTGATGGCGGGCACCGGGTTCCTCGGCGCCCACGCCGACGAGGTGTACCGCCTCGAAGCCGACGACATGTACCTCGTCGGCACCTCCGAGGTGCCGCTGGCCGGTTACCACGCCGACGAGATCCTGGACCTGTCGAACGGTCCTCGGCGCTACGCCGGGTGGTCGTCGTGCTTCCGGCGCGAGGCGGGCAGCTACGGCAAGGACACCCGCGGCATCATCCGCGTGCACCAGTTCGACAAGGTCGAGGGCTTCATCTACTGCAAACCCGAGGACGCCGAGGCCGAACACGACCGGCTGCTCGGCTGGCAGCGCGAGATGCTCGCGATGATCGAGGTGCCGTACCGGGTGATCGACGTCGCGGCCGGTGACCTCGGCTCGTCGGCGGCGCGCAAGTTCGACTGCGAGGCGTGGGTGCCGACCCAGCAGACGTACCGGGAACTCACCTCGACGTCGAACTGCACGACGTTCCAGGCCAGGCGGCTGTCCACCCGCTACCGCGACGACAACGGCAAACCGCAGATCGCCGCGACCCTCAACGGCACGCTCGCCACCACCCGCTGGCTGGTGGCGATCCTGGAGAATCACCAGCAGCCCGACGGCAGCGTGCGGGTGCCCGCCGCGCTGGTGCCCTTCGTCGGCACGGAGGTGCTCGAACCATGATCGACCTGCGGCTGGACGATCTGCGCTCCTGGTTCGGGTTCGGGGTGGCGGGCAACTTCGCCGGCCATCTCGAACAAGCCGGGGAGGCAGCCGATTTCGTCAACGTCACCTCCCACGGCGCCGCGCCGAAGGGCATCTTCCCGTGGTACGGCCCGGGCCTGGACGGATTCCTCGGCGAGTTCCCGCTCTCCCACGACCGGATCGTGCTGCCCGACAGTGCCGAACCGCTGAACCTGCAGATCGAACCGGAGGTCGGGCTGGCGTGCCGCGTGGTGTGGGACGGCGACACCGTCGTCACCCTCGAACCGTTCGCCCTCGGCGCGTTCAACGACTGCTCGATCCGCAGGCCCGGCGCCGCCAAGATCAGCCACAAGAAGAACTGGGGTGCGAACTCCAAGGGGGTGGCCGCGCGGTTCTTCGACATCAGCGATCTGACCCCGGACGGTCCGACCGCCACCCTGCGGCTGGTCTGCTTCCTGCGCGACGCCGACGGCCACGAACACGCCTACGGCGTGGACAGCCCGCTGCTCGGCTACTCCTACTACGGCGAAGTGCTGCTGGACTGGGTGACCGAACGCCTGGCGCACCAGAAGGGTTCGCCCGACACCCCGCTCGAGGATGTGGGTGCGCTGATGGTCGCCGCCGGCCACCCCGAGCACGTGCTGATCGGGATCGGGGCGACCCGCTACACCGAACTGGGGGAGTCGACGTTCCTGCAGCCGGGTGACGAGGCCATCGTGCGGGTCTACGACACCGAGACCGGCGAGTCATCCGAACTGCGCCAGATCGTCGTCACGGCCTGACGCGGACCGGGGATTGCGCTCGGGCCGGGCGGCCCTGACAATGAAGGCGGCACCGCCGCGAACGTGAGAACCTCTCGGAGTCCTGCTCCGAACCCGAAGTATTCGGCGACGTCCGTCGTCCCGTCCTGGACTTCTGGAGTTCTCATGACCGCGCAAGCCCCCCTTCGCCCGGCGCTCGAGGCCCGCCGCCCGTTCCCGGAGCGGATCGGGCCGACCGGTAACCTCATCTACAAGGTCATCACGACCACCGATCACAAGCTGATCGGCATCATGTACGTCGTCGCCTGCTTCGCGTTCTTCCTGATCGGCGGGCTGATGGCACTGTTCCTCCGTGCCGAACTGATCGCGCCGGGCCTGCAGTTCCTGTCCAACGAGCAGTACAACCAGCTGTTCACCATGCACGGCACGGTGATGCTGCTGTTCTACGCGACCCCGATCGTGTTCGGGTTCGCCAACCTGGTGCTGCCGCTGCAGATCGGCGCCCCCGACGTCGCGTTCCCGCGGCTCAACGCCCTGTCGTTCTGGCTGTTCCTGTTCGGTGCGCTGATCGCGCTGGCCGGGTTCATCACCCCGGGTGGGGCGGCGGACTTCGGTTGGACCGCGTATTCGCCGTTGACCGACGCGATCCACTCACCCGGTGCCGGTGGTGACCTGTGGATCATGGGCCTGGCCGTCGGCGGTCTGGGCACCATCCTCGGCGGGGTCAACATGATCACCACCGTGGTCTGCATGCGCGCGCCCGGGATGACGATGTTCCGGATGCCGATCTTCACCTGGAACATCCTGGTGACCTCGATCCTGGTGCTGATGGCGTTCCCGCTGCTGACCGCGGCGCTGTTCGGGCTGGCGGCCGACCGCCACCTGGGTGCGCACATCTACGACCCGGCCAACGGCGGTGTGCTGTTGTGGCAGCACCTGTTCTGGTTCTTCGGCCACCCCGAGGTCTACATCATCGCGCTGCCGTTCTTCGGCATCGTGACCGAGATCTTCCCGGTGTTCTCCCGCAAGCCGATCTTCGGCTACACCACGCTGATCTACGCAACGATCTCGATCGCGGCGCTGTCGGTGGCGGTGTGGGCGCACCACATGTACGCGACTGGAGCCGTTCTCCTTCCCTTCTTCAGTTTCATGACGTTCCTGATCGCGGTGCCGACGGGCATCAAGTTCTTCAACTGGATCGGCACGATGTGGAAGGGCCAGTTGACGTTCGAGACCCCGATGCTGTTCTCGGTGGGCTTCCTGCTGACGTTCCTGATCGGTGGTCTGTCGGGTGTGCTGCTGGCCAGCCCGCCGCTGGACTTCCACGTCCACGACAGCTATTTCGTGGTGGCGCACTTCCACTACGTGCTGTTCGGCACCATCGTGTTCGCCACCTACGCCGGGATCTACTTCTGGTTCCCGAAGATGACCGGGCGTCTGCTCGACGAGCGGCTGGGCAAGCTGCACTTCTGGCTGACCTTCATCGGTTTCCACACCACGTTCCTGGTGCAGCACTGGCTGGGCGACGAGGGCATGCCGCGGCGCTACGCCGACTATCTGGCCAGCGACGACTTCACGGCCCTGCACGTGGTGTCGAGTCTCGGCTCGTTCATCCTCGCCGTCTCGATGCTGCCGTTCGTGTGGAACATCTTCCGCAGCTGGCGTTACGGCGAGCCGGTCACCGTCGACGATCCGTGGGGTTACGGCAACTCGCTGGAGTGGGCGACCAGCTGCCCGCCGCCGAGGCACAACTTCACCGAGCTGCCCCGCATCCGGTCCGAGCGCCCGGCGTTCGAGCTGCACTACCCGCACATGATCCCGAGGATGCGAGCCGAGGCCCACGTCGGCCGCCACGACCCGCCGGGCAAGAAGGAGACCGGGACGCGGGACGAGACCGCCGACCACTGACCGCCCAACTTCACACGATCGCCGCGTTTGCGCCGGGTGCGTCCGGGTAGCTCTTCGGCGAGCCGAAGGGGGCACCGGATATGAAGGCGATGGTCTATCGCGGCCCGTACAAGGTGCGGGTGGAAGAGAAGGACATCCCGACGATCGAACATCCCAACGATGCGATCGTGCGGGTGGAGCTGGCCGCGATCTGCGGTTCGGACCTGCACCTCTACCACGGCATGATGCCCGACACCCGGGTCGGGATGACGTTCGGCCACGAGTTCATCGGCGTCGTACACGAGGTCGGCCCGTCGGTGCAGAACCTCAAACCCGGTGACCGGGTGATGGTGCCGTTCAACATCTACTGCGGCTCCTGCTACTTCTGCGCGCGCGGGCTGTATTCCAACTGTCACAACGTCAATCCCAACGCGACGGCCGTCGGCGGCATCTACGGCTACTCCCACACCTGCGGCGGATACGACGGCGGCCAGGCGGAATTCGTCCGGGTGCCGTTCGCCGATGTCGGCCCAGCGCTGATCCCGGACACCATCTCCGACGAGGACGCGCTGATGTGCACCGACGCCCTGGCCACAGGGTATTTCGGCGCCCAGCTCGGCGACATCGTCGAGGGGGACGTGGTGGCGGTGTTCGGTGCGGGCCCGGTCGGGCTGTTCGCCGCGCAGTCGGCGTGGCTGATGGGCGCCGGCCGGGTGATCGTCATCGACCACCTGGAGTACCGCCTCGAGAAGGCCCGCACGTTCGCCCACGCCGAGACGATCAACTTCGCCGAGTACGACGACATCGTCGTCGAGATGAAGAGGACCACCGGCCACCTCGGCGCCGACGTCGTCATCGACGCGGTGGGCGCCGAAGCGGACGGCAACTTCCTGCAGCACGTCACCGCCGCGAAGTTCAAGATGCAGGGCGGGTCACCGATCGCGCTGAACTGGGCGATCGACTCCGCGCGCAAGGGCGGCACCATCTCGGTGATGGGCGCCTACGGCCCGATGTTCAGCGCGGTCAAGTTCGGCGACGCGCTGAACAAGGGCCTGACCCTGCGGATGAACCAGTGCCCGGCGAAGCGGCAGTGGCCGCGGCTGTTCTCCCACATCGAGAACGGTTACCTCAGGCCCAGCGAGATTGTGACGCACCGGATTCCGCTCGAACACATCGCGGACGGCTATCACATCTTCTCCGCGAAACTCGACAACTGCATCAAACCCGTGATCGTGCCCAGCGCAGCGTGAGGACCTCATGACCTACACCGCAGACCATCCGCCCGTCCCGCCGTCCGAGGAACTGCGGGCCCGCATCCCGGGCTGGGGTGCCGATCTCGACCCCGCCGACCGGCCGTCGGTGCCCAAGCTTCGGCCCGAACCGACCGGCGCGCATTGGGATTTCCCCGAGCGGCAACCCGAGAAGTGGCCGCGCGAGCGGTCCATCGAGCACCAGTTCCTGACCCCGGTGTTCGGGACCTCCACCCCGCCGCGCGGACTGTCCGGTGCGATCCGCAAGTACGCCTACGCCAAGCACAGCGAGGGCAAGGCCGCGCACTGGCTGCTGCTGATCCTCGCCGACCGGGTGGACGCCGTCGAACACCACCTGCAGTCGTTCGCCACCCTGCACCCCGACAACCCGGTCACCGAGACCGGGATCAGAGCGGAGTTCACCCACAACGGCCTCGCGGCCCGCACCGGCACGAAAAGGGTTGACCGCAACCACATGTGGATCGACCCCATCCTCGTGGGAGGTCCCTGGCTGGTGTCGGCGTGGGTGGCGGGCCGGGGTGTCAAGAAGTTCGTCACCCGCGTCCGGTCATGAGGTAGAGCGTGATGGCCGCCGACATCCCCACCGCCTCGGCGCTGGACACGACCGTGCGGATCGCGGCCTTCTGCCGGGACCTGCACGCCACGGTCTCCGCGGATGCGTCCGCGGTGTGGGGCAAGATCACGCGTGCGGCGACGACGCTGCTGCCCGGTGTCGAGCACGCCAGCATCACGGTCCTCGACGATCGGCCGTCCGTCCAGTCCCGGGCGGGTACGGACCGGTGCGCCGAGGCGGTCGACACCGCACAGTCGAGCTATCTGGAAGGCCCCGGCATCGACGCGGCCCGTGAGCAGCGACCGCAACGGGTCGACGATCTGCGCACCGACGGCCGCTGGTCGACGTTCGTCGCGAACACCGGCGCCACGCCGATCCGGTCGATCATGTCGTACCCGCTGTTCCAGCACGAGCACGGCTGCGGCGCACTGAACCTGTACGCCCACACACCGATGGCGTTCGCGGGGCCCGCCGGACAGTTGGCGGAGGTGTTCTGCTGCGGCGCCGCGGTGGTCGTCGAGGCGGCACACCGGGACCGGCAACTGCACCACCTGCTCACCAATCGCGACCTCGTCGGACAGGCCAAGGGTGTGCTGATGGAACGCTTCGGCATCGACTCCCGTGCGGCCTTCTCGATGCTGGCCCAGCTCGCGGACCGCGAGAGCCAGCCGGTGCCCGCGATCGCGCGGAAGTTGTTGCGCCGCCCTAACGTTCCAGTAGCTCGTCGAGCATCGTCCTGAACCGCTCGGGGTCGGCGGGGGTGAACGCCGGCCGCCACCGGTTGCCGTCCACCTCGAGCGTGATCAGCGTCGACTTGAACGGCCTGCGCATGTCGAGCGGAAGCCAGCGCCGCAGGTCCGAACTGCCCCACATCCGGAAGCGGTGCACGAACGACCCCAGCGGTGCCGCGGTGTACCCGCGCACCTGGCGCAGCGGGATGACTTTCGAGGTGCCCGACGGAAAATGGTAGCGGCGCAACGTGATCGCATGCTCGTCGAGCTGGATCATCCCGTCGTCGTAGTACTGGTGCGGCGCGCTCACGGCTGTCCGGTCCTCAGTTCGTGTCCCTTGGTGGTCAGGCAGCGGCCGTTCTCCAGATTCCACTGCCAGCCGTGCAGGTTGCAGGTCAGTGTGCTGCCCTCGACGACGCCGAACTTCGACAGGTCGGCCTTCAGGTGCGGGCACCGCCGCTGGAACTCGTAGCCGCCCATGGTGATCGACGCCGAATCGTCGTGGGCCTCGGCGAACCAGCCGTCGGCGTAGGCCACCCGTTCGTCGGTGAGGCATTTGAAGAACGTGTAGAGGTACTCGTTGTAGCCGCCGACCCGCCACGCCCGGAACCGGGTGGACAGGAAGATCGTGTTCACCCAGTCGGGCTCGTCGTCGCGCAGGACGGTGCGCACCAGCTCCGGCGCGATCTCGAATCCGTAGCGGAACTTCTCGTCGGGAATGGCTTCGCGCACAATGCGTTTCGGGAAGTCGAGCACGACCGTCTCGTGGCCGATCCGCAGCTCGACGGGATACCCGATGCCGTCGCAGATCTGGTCGCTCTGGACCATGATCGGTTCGAACTTCTCCCGCAGCGGTTCGAGCAGCGGGTCACCGCCCGGCGGCGCCCACGTCGCCTTCTCGGCGGCCAGCACCGGCGCCATCCGCTGGGCGAAGGCCTCGATGTAGTCGGCCTTGCCGGTGGTGAAGATCGCCTCCACCTCGTCGTCGGGCAGCGGGTGGCTCAGCGAATCCAGTTGAGCGCCGTGGAACTGCGCGGTGGACCCCGGGATCATCAGCAGTCCGCCGTCGTGGCCGTGTCTGCGCATCTGGTCGAGGAACACCACCTGGTCGGGGAAGATGTTCGCCGGATCGCCGTGGTCGTCGTTGAGGTCGCGCAGCTCCGGGTCGAGGAAACACGGCGGACCGGCCGACGGGATCACCCAGGTGGCTCCGACCTGCGCGATGTACTGGCGGCAGCGATCCATCTGGCGCTGGCGCTTCTGCGTGCCGAACGCCTCCTTCGCGCGGGCCGGCATGTCGTAGACCATCGGGTACCAGATCGCGCCCGAGTACTGCAGCATGTGTACGTCGACCCGGCCGAATTCGGCGTTCAGAACGTCGAGATCGACGGGCCGCGCGTCGTTCATGTTGAACGCGACGGTCTCACCGTCGTCGACCACCAGACCGGAGTCCCCGATCGGGCCGTCGGCGGGTGCCCGCAGCGCGATGATCATCACATCGAGGTCGCCCTTGGGGCCGCTGACGCGGTGCTTGACCGAATCCGTGGTCTCGAAGAACCGGTGGAAGCCGAGTTTCTCCAGTTCGCGGCGCAGATCCGGCACCGGATAGTCCGGCAGCAGCACGACGGCGTCCTTGTTGACGTGCTCGCTGAGGTTCTTCGGGTCGAAGTGGTCTTTGTGCAGGTGGGAGACATACAGGTAGTCGACGTCACCGACAGCGTCCCAGTCGAGTCCGGTGTTGTCGGGGAACGGGACCCACGAGGCGAAGTAGGCCGGATTGACCCACGGATCACACAGGATGCTCCCCGCCCTGGTGTCGATCCGGAAGCCGGCGTGTCCAACGCTTGTGACCTGCACGTTTTCCTTCCTGCATGCCGTTTCACGGGCATGACGTCGCAGCCCCAGTCTAAGGGCCGCGACAGGGGCCGGCCGCGTGCCGCGGCGGGTGGTGTACGGCTCACCGCGACGCCGTCGTGCGGCGCACTACGCTGGCGGTGTGGAACCGGTCTACGGAACAGTCATCCAACTCGCGCGCCTGGCATGGCGCATGCAGGGCCTGACGTTCACCGTCACCGGCGTCGAGAACCTGCCGAAGACCGGCGGAGCGGTCGTCGCGATCAACCACACCAGCTACTTCGACTTCACGTTCGCCGGGCTGCCCGCCTATCGGCAGGGGCTGGGCCGCAAGGTCCGCTTCATGGCGAAGAAGGAAGTGTTCGACCACAAGATCACCGGGCCGATCATGCGCAGCCTGCGCCACATCGAGGTGGACCGCGAGAGCGGGGCGGCTTCCTTCGAGCATGCGTGCCGGGCGCTGGCCGCCGGGGAACTGGTGGGGGTGTACCCCGAGGCCACGATCAGCCGCAGCTTCGAGATCAAGGAGTTCAAGTCGGGGGCGGCGCGGATGGCCATCGCCGCGCAGGTGCCGATCGTGCCCCACATCGTGTGGGGCGCCCAGCGCATCTGGACCAAGGGTCATCCCAAGAAGCTGCTGCGGCCGAAGGTGCCGATCTCGGTCGCCGTCGGCGAACCGATCGAACCGACCCTGCCCGCACCGGAGCTGACCGCGCTGCTGCACCACCGGATGCAGCATCTGCTCGAACAGGTGCAGGACGCCTACGGCCCCCATCCGCAGGGCGAGTTCTGGGTGCCGCACCGGCTGGGCGGCGGGGCGCCGACGCTGGCGGAGGCGAACCGGATGGACATGGAGGAAGCGGCGCAGAAGGCGGCGCGGCGCGCCGAGCGGTCCGGGCCTGGCGAGGCGCCGGAGTAGCGCCTATGGAGCCGGTTTTTCGCACACTGGAGCTCGCCGCGGAGGCGGCCACCAGGGTCACCGGAACGCGGATCAGCTACCACGGACTTCACCACCTCCCGGCCCAGGGCGGGGCGGTGGTGGCGATCAACCACACCGGCTACATCGACTTCCTGCCCGCCGCGCTCGCCGCCAAGAACCGCGGGCGGCGGATGCGCTTCATGATCAAGGCGGAGATGGAGCGGGTCCGTGTCGTCGGCTACCTGATCAGGCACACCGGCACCATCCCGGTCGACCGGCGGGCCGGTGCCGGCGCGTACGCGGTGGCCGTCCAGTCGTTGCGCGCTGGTGAACTGGTCGGCGTGTATCCGGAGGCGACGATCAGCCGCAGCTTCGAGCTCAAGGAGTTCAAGACCGGCGCGGCGCGCATGGCGATCGAGGCCGGCGTGCCGATCGTGCCGGTGATCGTATGGGGTGCGCACCGCATCTGGACCAAGGACCATCCGCGCGCGCTGCGCACCAGGCGGATTCCGATCACCGTGGTGGTGGGGGAGCCGATCGCCCCCGACGGACCGGTGGCCGAGCTGAGCGCGACTCTGCGCGAGGCGATGGGCGCGCTGCTGGACCGGGCGCAGGCCGGCTACCCCCGGCCGGCCGGTGCGCACTGGGTCCCGGCCAGACTGGGCGGTGGCGCGCCGACCCTGGAGGAGGCCAGGCGCCTCGACGAGGCGGAGTTGGCTGAGCGGGCCCGCAGACGGGCAGAAGGCGGACGAACGACATGACACTGCCGGCGATGATCGCCACCGATGTGGACGGGACCCTGCTCGACGACGACGAGAAGGTCTCGCCCCGCACCCGCGCGGCCGTCCACGCCGCCGTCGACGCCGGGGTGCGCTTCGTCCTCGCGACCGGCCGACCGCCGCGCTGGGTGCAGCCGGTGGTCGACGGACTCGGTCTGGCGCCGATGGCGGTCTGTGCCAACGGCGCGGTGATCTACGACCCGGCCACCGACCGCATCGTGTCGGCCCGCACCCTGTCGACCGATGCGCTGCAGGAGCTGGCCGACATCGCGACCCGGGTGATCCCCGGTGCCGGGCTGGCCGTCGAGCGGGTGGGTAGCTCCGCCCACGATGCGGCCACCCCGCAGTTCGTCAGCTCACCGGGCTACGAGCACGCCTGGCTCAACCCGGACAACACCGAGGTCTCGATCGAGGACCTGTTGAGCGCTCCCGCGGTCAAACTGCTCATCCGCCGGTCCGGTGCCCGCAGCGCCGACATGGCCGCCGAGCTGGCCAAACACATCACCGTCGAGGGCGACATCACCTATTCGACCAACAACGGTCTGATCGAGGTCATGCCCGCGGGGATCAGCAAGGCCAGCGGCATCCGGGAACTCGCGGAGCCGCTCGGTCTGGTCGCCGGCGACGTGCTCACGTTCGGCGACATGCCCAACGACATCCCGATGCTGCGCTGGGCCGGCCACGGCGTGGCGATGGGCAACGCGCACCCGGAGGCGGTGTCGGCCGCCGACGAGGTCACCGCCCGCAACAGCGACGACGGGGTGGCGCTGGTGCTCGAACGCTGGTGGATGTAGCTCGCCGCCTGATCGTCGTCCGACTAGGGGTTGATGGGCGCGGTGAAGCGTTCCAGCTGTACCGGCGGGGTGTGTGAGGACGCCGGCGGCAACTCCATCGGGACGCCGTCGATGACCCGGGTGACGGTGCCCTTCTCGCGGTCGAAGTTCAGCGTGCCGTGCTGGAAGTTCTGTTTGATCCACAGGGGTTCGTGGATCTCGCCGCTGGTCGGCAACCCGAGTGCGCCGCGTTCGAAGCCCAGGGACCCCCACGCGTCGTAGATGGCGCCCATGACCGGTGCGGCACCGCTGTCCGGTGACCAGTACATGGCGCCGCGCTCGAAGCGGACGTACTTGGCCGCACCCTCACCGGCGGCCTCGGGAGAGGTGGGTGCGCCCAGCGCGCTCGTCATCCCGCCCATCTTCATCCACCGGTCGAAAATGGCTCCGCCACGCAGGGTTTCGGCCAGGTCCTCCGGTCCGGGAGGTGCGTTGAACCGGGCGGCGATGGCCCGCAGGTCGCCCATCGCGGCGTACGCGGCGCTGCCCGGGCACTCGGTGTTGCCGACGTCGCGGTGGGTGAAGATCGTCGGCAGCGTGGGCGTGGCGCCCTGCGGGAAGTGGGTGAACGACCCGCCCGCCGACGTCAGCACCACGGTGCCCATCGGGTCGACGCGGTCCAGGCCCAGCCGCCACCCGAGCAGTCGGCCCGTTGTGCGCAGCTGGATCGGGGTGGGCGGGGCGAGGTCGAAGTTGCCCATCATCGCCACCCCCCAGGTGTCGGTGTTGAACCCGCCGGTGTGGGATCCCTCGACCGGCCGGTCCATCCCGCCGGCGCGGCCCTCGAAGACCTGGCCGTACTTGTCGATGAGCGCGTTGTAGCCCAGGTCGCACCAGCCCAGCGTGCGGGTGTGGTACTCGTAGATCGACCGCACCATGCCGGCGGAGTCCTCCGGGGCGTAGTCATTGCTGCCCGCGGTGTGGTGCACCACCCCGGCGCGGACGGCGCGGTCGTAGCGCGGTTCCCCGCACCGCATCGATTCGTCGGCGCCCCACTGGGGGCGGGTGATGATGCGCGGCGGCACACCGGGCGCCATCACCGCGTTGGGCAGGGGCAGGGTGTCGACGGGCGCCTGCGGCGGGCTGATCAGCACCGCGTTGATGTTCTGGGCGAACGGCTGCTCGACGTTGGCGGGCACGTAGCCGAGGCCGGGGCGTTCGGACCGGGTGGCCGGCGGCGCGGTGGGCGCGGCGTCGGCGGGGCGCGTGACGGCGATCTGCACGGTGGTGGTGCGCCCGACGAACACCGGGTCGGTGCCGCGCAGGGCGGCGGTGTCCTCGCCGACCCCCTCCAGCGGTTCGGCCTCGTACCACGGCCCCCATGAGCCGTCGTCCTTCTTGGCGCGCACGCGTGCGGAGGTGCCGGTGAGGTCGTCGGCGGTCAGCGCCACCATCGAGAACGGGGTGTCCTGGTGGATCTCGCGGATCGTCTCCCCGCCGCCGAGCCCGGGCAGCGCCTGTTCGGTGAGTACCGGGGCGCCGGGTGCGGCGGAGTCGTCGTCGCCGGGCAGCCCGTTGACCGCCCAGGGCAGGAGCACGATCGTCGCCGCGATCGCGGTGAAGAAGAGCGACGGCGCAGGTCGGCGGGACAGCACGGACTGATGTTACGTATGTGTCAGTTGTTACTCATGTTTCGACACGGCCGAAATGGGCAACAAATCACGATTGCGCAACTGCAACGGCACCGCAGAGTCGTCGTTGACTTCTGCGGTGCCGTTTCGGTGCAGGACTATTACATCCCCGGCGCGGGCGCCGGTGCGGGCGGCGGCGGGAGCGGCGCACCGGCGGGCGGCGTCGCCGACTTGATGGCGCCGGTGATGGCCGGCACCACGACACCCTTGAGCAGGTCGATGGCCTGACCGGCGCCGAGCTGGTTGGCAGCGCTCGACAGGTCGCCCAGCAGTCCCGTGCTGGCCGGGGCGGTGGGCACCGTGGCCATCAGCGGATCGCCGAGGATCGGGTAGGTGCCCAGGGCCGGATCGGTGGCCAGCGGCGCCGAGATCGGGATCTCACCCGGCACCGGAAGGGCGCCGGTGGAGACCGGGGTCAGTGCCGGATCCAGGCCGGCCGCCGGAGTGGTCAGACCCGGGGTGGACAGTCCCGGAGCGGTCAGCCCGGGGACGTCGCCGGTCGGGCTGGTCAGCGCCGGATTGGTGAGCGCGGGATTGGTCAGGCCCACATCGGTGAGGCCGGGCGTCGTCGCGGTCACCGGCGGCACGCTGACACCCGGTGTGCTCAGGCCGGGGGCCGTCAACCCGGGCGTCGTCAGGCCGGGGGTGGTGAGGCCGGGAGCCGTCAGGCCCGGGGTCGTCAGCCCCGGCGTCGTCAGCCCGGGGGAGGTCAGACCCGGTGTGGCCAGGCCGGGGGTGGTCAGCGTCGTCGGCGCCGACGGTGTGCCGGTCAGGACGCCCGTCGGCATCGGGGGAAGGTTGATGCCGAACGACGACAGCCCCTGCGACAGTGCGGACATCAGCTCGCTGGGCAGATCGGTGACCATGGCGGCCTGGGTGAATTCTCGGTGCTGAGGCGCATCGGTGGACCCGGAGAGCTGGGTCACGGCCACGGCTGCGACAGGACTTGCGACGGCCAGGGCCGCGAACGCGCTCATGGCTGTCGAGGCCTTGCTGCGACGTCGGTTCGGCACGGAAGTCTCCTCAATACATGGACTACATGGGGTTATTGCTTCGTCGGATCAATCGATGTCGACTGCGCCGACCTCCCTCTCTCGAGCCCGAGCGCCGACGGAATCGATGCTACTGGCGTGACTGCTGTGACTAGAGTGGCGATATGGAATCGTGAGCTAATTGCGACCTGGACCCGCACGCCGTCCGAGGGCTGCATGTCGGGGATGGCGGTCGCGGTCGGATACCCTGGCTGCCGATGAGCTCCCCTGATTCCCCGCTTTCGCGCTCCGGAGCCCGCTACGACCTCTTCGTCGTCGGCTCCGGCTTCTTCGGCCTCACGATCGCCGAGCGGGTGGCCACCCAGCTGGACAAGCGGGTCCTCGTCATCGAGCGACGGCCCCACATCGGCGGCAACGCCTACTCCGAACCCGAACCGCAGACCGGTATCGAGGTGCACCGCTACGGCGCCCACCTGTTCCACACCTCCAACCAGCGGGTGTGGGACTACGTGCGGCAGTTCACCGAGTTCACCGGCTACCAGCACCGGGTCTTCGCCATGCACGACGGGCAGGCCTACCAGTTCCCGATGGGCCTCGGCCTGGTCGCCCAGTTCTTCGGCCGCTACTTCACCCCCGACGAGGCGCGGGCGCTGATCGCCGAACAGGCCGCCGAGATCGACACCGAGAACGCCCAGAACCTCGAGGAGAAGGCGATCTCGCTGATCGGCCGCCCGCTCTACGAGGCGTTCGTCAAGCACTACACCGCCAAGCAGTGGCAGACCGACCCGAAGGAACTGCCCGCCTCCACGATCAGCCGGCTGCCGGTGCGGTACACGTTCGACAACCGCTACTTCAACGACACCTACGAGGGTCTGCCCGTCGAGGGCTACACGAAGTGGCTGGAGAACATGGCCGCCGACGAGCGCATCGAGGTTCGGCTCGACACCGACTGGTTCGACGTCCGCGACGAGCTGCGCGCCGCCAGCCCCGACGCCCCCGTGGTCTACACCGGGCCGGTGGACCGCTACTTCGACTACACCGAGGGCCGGCTGGGCTGGCGCACGCTGGACTTCGAACTCGAGGTGCTCGACACCGGCGACTTCCAGGGCACCCCCGTCATGAACTACAACGACGCCGACGTGCCCTTCACCCGCATCCACGAGTTCCGGCACTTCCATCCCGAGCGGGCCTATCCCACCGACAAGACGGTGATCATGCGGGAGTTCTCCCGGTTCGCCGACGAGGACGACGAGCCCTACTATCCGATCAACACCGAGTCCGACCGCGCGCTCCTGGCCGCCTACCGGGCCAAGGCCAAGGCCGAGACGGCGTCGGCCAAGGTCCTCTTCGGCGGGCGTCTGGGCACCTACCAGTACCTCGACATGCACATGGCCATCGCCAGCGCGCTCAACATGTACGACAACACCCTCGCGCCGCACCTGCGAGACGGCAGCGCGCTGCGCCCTCCGGAAAAAGAGTGAGTGAGCAACACCCCATGAGTGAGATCCCGACCGGTGCGCTCGCCGCCGGCGAATCGCGCGCCGTCAGCCTGCTGTCGCGCGTGATCCTGCCGCGGCCCGGCGAACCCCTCGACGTCCGCAAGCTCTATATAGAGGAATCCGAGACCAACGCCAGGCGCGCGCACGCCAAGACCCGCACCACCCTGGAGATCGGCGCCGAGTCCGAGGTGTCGTTCGCCACCTACTTCAACGCGTTCCCCGCGAGCTACTGGCGGCGCTGGTCGACGCTGGACTCGGTGGTGCTGCGCGTCGAGCTCGTGGGCAGCGCCCGCGTCGACGTGTACCGCACCAAGGCCACCGGCGCCCGCATCACCGTCGGCGGCGCCGAGGTGTCCGGCACCGACGCCGAGCCGGGCGTCGTCGAATTCGAGGTCGACCTCGGACCGTTCGAGGACGGCGGCTGGATCTGGTTCGACATCACCACCGATTCCGAGGTCACCGTCCGCAGCGCGGGTTGGTACGCCAACTCGCCCGCGCCCGGCCGCGCCAACATCGCCGTCGGGATCCCGACGTTCAACCGGCCCGCCGACTGCGTCAACGCGCTCGCCGCGCTCACCTCCGACCCGATGGTCGACGAGGTGATCGGCGCTGTGATCGTCTCCGACCAGGGCACGCGTAAAGCCAAGGACCACCCCGACTTCCAGACCGCCGCCGCCGCGCTCGGCAACCGGCTGTCCATCCACGATCAGCCCAACCTCGGCGGCTCCGGCGGCTACAGCCGGGTGATGTACGAGGCGCTGAAGAACACCGACTGCGAACAGATCCTGTTCATGGACGACGACATCCGCGTCGAACCCGACTCGATCCTGCGGGCGCTGGCCATGAACCGGTTCGCCAAACACCCGACGCTGGTCGGTGGCCAGATGCTCAACCTGCAGGAGCCCTCACACCTGCACATCATGGCCGAGGTCGTCGACCAGGAGAACTTCATGTGGACGGCGGCGCCGCACGCCGAATACGACCACGACTTCGCCAAGTACCCGCTCGCCGACGACTCCGAGCGCAGCAAGCTGCTGCACCGCCGCATCGACGCCGACTACAACGGCTGGTGGATGTGCATGATCCCCCGCCAGGTCGCCGAGGAGCTGGGGCAGCCGCTTCCGCTGTTCATCAAATGGGACGACGCCGACTACGGGTTGCGCGCCGCCGAACACGGCTACGGCACCGTCACGCTGCCGGGCGCCGCGATCTGGCACATGGCGTGGAGCGACAAGGACGACGCCATCGACTGGCAGGCCTACTTCCACCTGCGCAACCGGCTGGTGGTGGCGGCGATGCACTGGGACGGCAACGTCGGCGGGCTGCTCGCGTCGTCGGTCAGGGCGACGCTGAAACACCTTCTGTGCCTTGAGTATTCGACTGTCGCGATCCAGACCAAGGCGATGGCCGACTTCCTGGCCGGCCCCGAGCACATCTTCTCCATCCTCGAGTCCGCGCTACCCGAGGTGCGCAAGATGCGCGAGCAGTACCCGGACGCCGTCGTGCTGCCCGGCGCCACCGCACTGCCGGCACCGTCGGGCAAGGTGCGGCGCAAGATCCGCATCCCCACCAACAAACCGGCGATCGCGATGCGCCTGACCCGCGGTGTGGTGCACCAGCTCAAGAAGGAGAACCCGGCGCACCACGAGCGGCCGCAACTCAACGTCGCCACCCAGGACGCCCGGTGGTTCCTGCTGTGCAAGGTCGACGGTGTCACGGTGACGACCGCCGACGGCCGCGGCGTGGTCTACCGCCAGCGCGACCGGGACAAGATGTTCGCGCTGCTGCGGGCGTCGATGCGCCAGCACATCCGGCTGGCCCGCAAGTTCAACCGGATGCGCCGCGTCTACCGCGAGGCACTGCCGGTGCTGTCGAGTAAGCAGAAGTGGGAGACGGTGCTGCTCTCCCCGCACGAAGTGCGATGAACCATGGTTGACGAACCGCGCGGTGAGGATGCCGCGCTGGTGGCGGTACAGGCCGCCTTCGCCGGCCGCCCGGGGGTGTTGCCGGGCGCGCGCGCACTGTCCCACTTCGGCGAGCACAGCGCGGGCTGGCTGGCCGTCGCCGGGGCGGGTGCGCTGTTGCAGCCCGACCGCCGCCGCGAGTGGCTGGCGGCGGGCGCCGGGGCGTTCGCCGCACACGCGGCCGCGGTGCTGATCAAACGGGTCGTGCGCCGGGAGCGGCCGCACCACCCGGCGATCGCGGTCAACGTCGGCACGCCCAGCAGGCTGAGCTTCCCGTCCGCGCACGCCACCTCGACCACCGCCGCCGCGGTGCTGCTCGGCCGTGTGACGGGGTTGCCGCTGCCCGCGATGCTGGTGCCGCCGATGGCGTTGTCGCGTTTGGTGCTCGGCGTGCACTATCCCAGTGACGTGCTGACCGGCGTCGCCGTGGGTGCGGTGGTCGCCGAGGCCACCGCGCGTGCGGCCCAGCGGAGAAGTGGAGTTTCGGCATGAGTGAGGAAGCGGCACCGGTCACGGGCCCGCCCCAGAGCCTGCCCGCCGGAATCGTCAAGGCGATCCGGCCGCGGCAGTGGGTGAAGAACCTGCTGGTGCTGGCCGCGCCGCTGGTCGCACTCGGCGACGACCGGTTCACCTACGACTACCGCGCCGTGCTGGTCAAGGTGTCGGTCGCGTTCGTCGCGTTCTGCCTGGCCGCCTCCACCGTCTACCTGGTCAACGACGCCCGCGACGTCGAGGCCGACCGTGCCCACCCCACCAAACGGTTCCGGCCGATCGCCGCCGGGGTGGTCTCCGAACGGCTGGCCTACACCCTCGCCGTCGTCCTCGGCGCGCTGTCGCTGGTGATCTCGTGGCTGCTGACGCCGAACCTCGCACTGGTCATGGCGATCTACATCGCGATCCAGCTGGCCTACTGCTTCGGCCTGAAACATCAAGCGGTGCTTGACATCTGCATCGTGTCGTCCGGATTCCTGATCCGGGCCATCGCCGGCGGCGTGGCCGCCGACATCCCGCTGTCGCAGTGGTTCCTGCTCGTCATGGCGTTCGGCTCGCTGTTCATGGCGGCCGGTAAGCGCTACGCCGAACTGCAGCTGGCCGAACGGACCGGCGCCAAGATCCGCAAGTCGCTCGAGCGCTACACCACCACCTACCTGCGGTTCGTGTGGACGATGTCGGCGACGGCGGTGGTGCTGTGTTACGGCCTGTGGGCGTTCGGACGCGACGACCAGGGCGGCACCTCGTGGTTCGTCGTCTCGATGATCCCGTTCACGATCGCGATCCTGCGCTACGCCGTCGACGTCGACGGCGGGATGGCGGGGGAGCCCGAGGAGATCGCGCTGCGCGACCGGGTGCTGCAGTTCCTCGCCGTGGCGTGGATCGGGACCGTCGGTGCGGCCGTCATCTTCGGCTGACATGCCGCGCGGAGCGCGCACGGTGAGACGGCTGGTGCGCGGCCCGGCGTTCCCGTACGACGTCACCGTCCGGGTCAGCTTGTGGGCGAGCGTCGCCGTGGTGGCGGTGCTGTTCGGCTGGGGCGCGTGGCAGCGCCGGTGGATCGCCGACGACGGGCTGATCGTGCTGCGCACGGTGCGCAACCTGCTGGCGGGTAACGGACCGGTCTTCAACGCGGGGGAACGCGTGGAGGCCAACACCTCGACGCTGTGG
This sequence comes from Mycolicibacterium litorale, assembly GCF_014218295.1. The sequence continues at coordinate 5,190,022 of NZ_AP023287.1, read as the reverse complement.
ACCTACCTGATCACCGCGGGCGCCTGGATCGGCGGCTCCGTGCAACTCGAGTACGTCGCGCTGGTGTTCGCGCTGGTGCTGTCGGTGGCCGGGGTGGTGCTGGCGATGCTGGGCACCGCCCGCCTCTACGCGCCGGGTCTGCAGGGCCGCCGCGCTCTGCTGCTGCCGGCCGGGGTGCTGGTCTACATCGCGGTGCCGCCGGCGCGCGACTTTGCGACGTCCGGGCTGGAGAACGGCCTGGTCCTGGCGTATCTGGGCCTGCTGTGGTGGATGCTGGTGTGCTGGTCGCAGGCGCTGCGGCGCCCGACCGCCCCGGGGCCCGACGCGGTGAGCCGGCCGTTCACCGCCGCGCTGGCGTTCGTCGCGGGCCTGAGCGTGCTGGTCCGCCCCGAACTCGCGCTGATCGGCGTGGGCGTGCTGCTGATGATGCTGGTGGCCGCCCGCTCCTGGCGGCGCCGGCTGCTGATCGTCGTCGCGGGTGGGCTGCTACCGGTGCTGTACCAGGTCTTCCGCATGGGCTACTACGCGCTCATCGTGCCCGGCACGGCGGTGGCCAAGGACGCCACCGGCGCGAAGTGGCCGCAGGGCTTCACCTATCTGACGAACTTCGCCGAGCCCTATCTGCTGTGGCTGCCCGCCGTGCTGCTGATCGTGACCGGTGTGGTGCTGCTGAGCACCCGGAGCCGGCCGTGGTGGATCCGCCACCAGCCGCCGCCCGGCTACGGCCGGCTGGCCCGGGTGGTGCAGAGCCCGCCGACGGTCGTGCTGTTCATTCTGGTCAGCGGTCTGCTGCAGGGCATCTACTGGATCCGCCAGGGCGGCGACTTCATGCACGGCCGGGTGCTGCTGACACCGCTGTTCTGCCTGCTGCTGCCCGTCTCGGTGATTCCCGTCGTCCTGCCCGACGGCAGCCGCATCAGCCGGGAGACCGGGTATCTGCTGGCCGGCGCCACCAGCGTGCTGTGGCTGGCGGTGGCGGGCTGGTCGCTGTGGGCGGCGAACTCACCGGGGATGGGCGCCGACGCCACCCGCGTCACCGACTCCGGCATCGTCGACGAACGCCGCTTCTACGCGCAGGCCACCGGCCATGCCCACCCGCTGACCGCCGCCGACTACCTCGACTATCCGCGCATGCGGGCGATGGTCACCGCCCTGGAGAACACCCCAGACGGTGCGCTGCTGCTGCCCGCGGGCAACTACGACGTGTGGGACGTGGTGCCGGCGTTGCCGCCGCCGCCCGACGCGGGCCCCGACTACCGAGGCCCGCACACCGTGTTCTTCACCAACCTGGGCATGTCCTCGATGAACGTGGGCCTCGACGTGCGGGTCATCGACCAGATCGGGTTGGCCAATCCGCTGGCCGCGCACACCGAACGCCTCGAGGACGGCCGGATCGGCCACGACAAGAACCTGTTCGCGGACTGGGCGGTCGCCGAGGGGCCGTTCCTCAAGATCCCGCCCTACCTGCCGACCTATCTCGACCGTGACTGGGTGGCCCAAGCCGAGGCGGCGCTGAAGTGCCCGGCGACCGAGGCGGTGCTGAACTCGGTGCGCGCCCCGCTGACCCCGCGCCGGTTCCTGTCCAACGTGATGCACGCCTACGAATTCACCCAGTACCGCTTCGACCGGGTGCCGCTCTACGAGCTCGTCCGGTGCGGTCTGGCCGTCCCCGAACCCTTCCACCCGCCGTACACCGGGATGCCCGCGACGGGTCCGTGAGCCACCGCGGGCGAGTCGTCACCGATTTGTTCGCGATGCGTTACTTCTGTTTGGGTAACGCTTCGGGCAGGCCGATGCGATATCTCCTGCGGGTGTACCGCACACCCACGGTGAATGCTGCCCTGACGACCGCCGAGTGACGGCGCCGAACCCGGTGGAGGACCGCAGATGCACAGCACGTCGGCACCTGCGGGTGACCAATTCCACGATCATCACGGTGGCCGCACCGCCACCCATCGATCCACCCCCGGCGGGCACCCGCGCGCGGGGGCTCTGAGGTGGGCAAACGCGTACCTCGACACCCGGCTCGAACACCGCATCCAACGGGGCAGCGGCGCTCGGGGCGAAACATGCAGGAGAGAGCGATCACACAATCGTGTGGTTGACTACACGGGCAACGCGGCCTGGTCTGGAGCGCCCGGACCGGTTGCGGCTTACGACAGATGGGATAGGTAGCAGTATGAGTTTCGTTGGGAAGATGCGCGACGCGGTGAAAGCCCTGCCGCGCCGGCTCACGATCGCGGCCGCGGTGGCCGCCGTGGTGCCCGGCCTGGTGAGCGTCGCAGGAGGCTCGGCGACTGCGGGGGCGTTCTCACGCCCGGGCCTGCCGGTCGAGTACCTCATGGTTCCGTCCGCGGGTATGGGCCGCGACATCAAGGTCCAGTTCCAGAGCGGCGGCGCCAACTCCCCGGGCGTCTACCTGCTCGACGGCCTGCGTGCGCAGGACGACTTCAACGGCTGGGACATCAACACCGCCGCGTTCGAGTGGTACCTCGACTCCGGCCTGTCGGTGATCATGCCGGTCGGCGGCCAGTCCAGCTTCTACAGCGACTGGTACAAGCCGGCCTGCGGTAAGGCCGGTTGCCAGACCTACAAGTGGGAGACCTTCCTGACCCAGGAGCTGCCCGCCTACCTGGCGTCGAACAAGGGTGTGAACCCGAACCGCAACGCCGCCGTCGGTCTGTCGATGGCCGGTTCCGCCGCGCTGACGCTGGCCATCTACTACCCGCAGCAGTTCCAGTACGCGTCCTCGCTGTCGGGCTTCCTGAACCTGTCCGAGGGCTGGTGGCCGATGCTGGTCGGCCTGTCGATGGGTGACGCGGGCGGCTACAAGTCCGAGGACATGTGGGGCCCGAGCAGCGACCCGGCGTGGAAGCGCAACGACCCGATGGTCAACATCGACAAGCTGGTCGCCAACGGCACCCGCATCTGGGTGTTCTGCGGTAACGGCAAGCCGGCCGACATCAACGGCCAGGTCGAGGGCGACAACTTCAACGCGAAGTTCCTGGAGAGCTTCACGCTGCGCACCAACGAGACGTTCCAGGAGCAGTACCTGGCCGCGGGTGGCCGCAACGGCGTGTTCAACTTCCCGCAGGCCGGCACCCACAGCTGGGGCTACTGGGGTCAGCAGCTGCAGCAGATGAAGCCGGACATCCAGCGCGTGCTGGGTGCGGTGCCGCAGCCGTCCCCCGCGCCGGCTCCGGCGGGCTGACACCCGGGCACTGACTGACACGGTCGGCGGCGGCGATCCCCTCGGGGTCGCCGCCGTCAGCTGTTCCCGGGGCTTTTCGACGCGACCCCCGAGCGTGGTGTGATTCACTACCTGCGGGTTGGGCGACCGACGGACGTGAGGTGGGGCAGATGATTCGAGGGTTGTGGCGCGCGGCGCTGACCGTGGTGGTGGCCGCCGGACTGTGGTCGGCCACCGAGGTGACCGCCAAGGCCGAGACCGTCGAATACCTGATGGTGCCGTCGGCGGCGATGGGCCGCGCCATCCCGGTCGCCTTCCAGGGCGGCGGACCGCACGCCGTGTTCCTGCTCGACGCCTTCAACGCCGCCCCCGACGTGAGCAACTGGGTGACCGCGGGCAACGCGATGAACACCCTCGCGGGCAAGGGCATCTCGGTGGCCGCCCCGGCGGGCGGCGCCTGGAGTCTCTACACGAACTGGGAGCAGGACGGCAGCCGGCAGTGGGAGACGTTCCTGGCCACCGAGCTGCCCGACTGGCTGGCCGCCAACAAGGGGCTGGCCCCCGGCGGGCACGGCATCGTCGGCGCCGCCCAGGGCGGGACGGGCGCGATGATGATGGCGACCTTCCACCCGGACCGCTTCCGCTACGCGGGGTCGATGTCGGGGTTCATGACCCCCTCGGCGACCGCCCTCAACGGTGCCATCACCGCCGGCCTGGCCCGCTTCGGCGGCGTCGACACCCGCAACATGTGGGGACTGCCACAGTTGGGCCGCTGGAAGTGGCACGACCCCGACGTGCACATCCAGCTCTTGGCGAACAACAACACCCGGCTCTGGGTGTACAGCCCGACCACGCTGACGTGTGTCGACCCGGCCGCGATGATCGGCTACTGCGATCAGGCGCAGGGCAGCAACCGTGCGTTCTACCAGCACTATCGCGCCGTCGGCGGCAGCAACGGCCACTTCGACTTCCCGGCCTCCGGGGAGCACGGCTGGGGCAGCTGGGCGCCGCAGCTGGGCGCCATGTCGGGCGATCTGGTGGCCGCGATCCGCTAGTCCGGCGGCCGCGGCGCGGGCCCGGAATCGGTCCGGTGGGCCGGTACCGTGGAAGCGTGCAGCACAGGCGACGGCGGATCGTGCGGACGCTGCTCGTGCTGCCGCTGGCGGCTCTGCTCGCCGCGTGCGCGCTGACCGACCCCGTGCTCAACCGCGACCAGACGTCGACCGCCGAACCGCCTCCGGACGCCGCCCAGGGTGAGCGCGGTTCGGATCTGCCCGCGCAGGTGGAGGAGACGACCCGACCGGACGCCCTGACCGTCACCGGGCAGCAGCGGCGCTACCTCGACGCGCTGCGGGCCGCGGGTGTGCGCGCGACGAGCGACCTGCGCGCGCTGTCGATCGGTTCCTCGGTCTGCCAGGCGCACGCGGCCAGACAGAGCGAGCAGGCGGTGTGGGAGTCGGTCCTGCCGATGGTGCGCAGTGACGTGCGCGCCACCCGCCCCGATTCGATGCGCGTCTCGGCGAGTGAGGTCGACGCCGCCACCGCCCACTACATTCGCATCGCAACCGAACGACTCTGCTAGCGCAGACCGCGTACGCAAGGAGCCGAATACCCCATGCCGAAATCCAGCCGTCGTAAACGTCACCGCATCCTCGCCCTGGCCGCCGCCGGGGCGATGGCGCTGGTGGTGGTTCTCGTGGTGACGATCATCGTGGTGGTGATGCGCAGGCCGGATACGCCGGACACGGCGCTTCCCCCGGATGCGATCCCGCCGACGAGCGTGCCGCAGACCGGTAAGCCGCGGCCGGAGTTCCAGGACGCGAGCTGCCCGGACGTGCAGCTGCTGTCGATCCCGGGCACGTGGGAGTCCTCGCCGCAGCTCGACCCGTTCAACCCGACGCAGTTCCCGATCGCGCTGCTGCTCAACGTGACCAACCCGCTGCGCGCGGAGTTCGGCAACGACCGGCTGGAGATCTACACCGTCCCCTACACCGCGCAGTTCCACAACCCGTTCTCCGCCGACAAGCAGATGTCCTACAACGACAGCCGCGCCGAGGGCACCCAGGCCGCGGTGAAGGCGCTGACGGACATGAACAACCGCTGCCCGCTGACCAGCTACGTGATCATCGGCTTCTCGCAGGGCGCGGTGATCGCCGGCGACATCGCCAGTGACGTCGGCAACGGCCGCGGGCCCATCGACCAGGACCTGGTGCTCGGGGTGACGACGATCGCCGACGGCCGCCGCGAGGCCGGCGTCGGTCAGGACGTGGGCCCGAACCCGCCCGGTGTGGGCGCCGAGATCACGCTGCACGAGGTGCCGACGCTGAGCACGCTCGGCTTGAGCATGACCGGTCCGCGCCCCGGCGGCTTCGGCGCCCTCGACGACCGCGTCTTCGAGATCTGCGCACCGGGCGACCTGATCTGCGCGGCCCCCGAGTCGGCGTTCTCGATCGTCAACCTGCCGCGCACGCTGGAGACACTCGCGGGCGGGGCGGGTCAGCCGATCCACGCGATGTACGCCACACCGCAGTTCTGGCAGGTCGACGGCCAGTCGGCGACCCAGTGGACGCTCAACTGGGCGCGGGGCGTCATCGAGAGCGCACCGCAACCAAAACATGGTTGACACGTGACCGAGATGATTTGGCCGGTGCACACCGGTCACTTAACATTAAGAGAAAACTAAGACGGTGACCGAACGGCTGACGCGCAGCGTCGGGGCCGCCGCGACCCGATACCCGAGTAGCATCTTGGGGGTTTGGAGTTCGCGCGGTTCCCGAGGAGGCTGCAGCGTCCCGTCCGTGCAACGAAGGCTTTGCGGGCCCGTGCGACCCGGAGTGCTTTGACAGGAGAGTGTGAAAATGCCGTTCCACAACCCGTTCATCAAGGACGGCCTCATCAAGTTCCCCGACAACGGGAACCTGGTGCGTCACGTCGAACGATGGGCGAAGGTGCGTGGCGACAAACTGGCGTACCGCTTCCTCGACTTCTCCACCGAGCGTGAGGGCGTCGCACGGGACCTGACGTGGGCCGACTTCGGCGCCCGCAACCGTGCGGTCGGGGCGCGGCTGCAGCAGGTGACCCAGCCGGGTGACCGCGTCGCGATCCTGTGCCCGCAGAACCTCGACTACCTCATCGCGTTCTTCGGCACGCTGTACTCCGGCCGCATCGCGGTGCCGCTGTTCGACCCGAACGAGCCCGGCCACGTCGGCCGCCTGCACGCGGTCCTCGACGACTGCACACCGTCGGCGATCCTGACCACCACCGAGGCCGCCGAGGGCGTGCGCAAGTTCTTCCGCACCCGGCCGGCCAATCAGCGGCCCCGCGTCATCGCCGTCGACGCGGTCCCCAACGAGGTCGGGCAGACCTGGGAGTCGGTCGACATCACCCGGGAGACCATCGCCTACCTGCAGTACACCTCGGGCTCGACGCGCATCCCGACCGGTGTGCAGATCACCCACCTCAACCTCGCCACCAACGTCGTGCAGGTCATCGAGGCACTCGAGGGCGAAGAGGGCGACCGTGGCGTGTCCTGGCTGCCGTTCTTCCACGACATGGGCCTGATCACGATCATGATCTCGCCGATGATCGGGCACTACATCTCGTTCATGACGCCCGCCGCGTTCGTCCGCAGGCCCGGCCGCTGGATCCGCGAGATGGCGCGCAAGGACGGCGAGACCGGCGGCGTCATCTCGGTCGCCCCCAACTTCGCGTTCGACCACGCCGCCGCCCGCGGCGTGCCGCGCGAGGGTGAGCCGCCGCTGGACCTGTCGAACGTCAAGGCGCTGCTCAACGGCAGCGAGCCGATCTCGGCGGCCACCGTGCGCAACTTCAACGAGGCGTTCGGCCCGTACGGGTTCCGCCCGCAGGCCATCAAACCGTCCTACGGCCTGGCCGAGGCCACGCTGTTCGTGTCGACGACGCCGGTCAACGAGTCCCCGAAGATCGTCACCGTCGACCGCGACGAGCTCAACAGCCACCGTTTCGTCGAGGTGCCGCCGGATTCCGACAAGGCGGTCGCCCAGGCGTCGGCGGGCAAGGTCGGCATCGCGGAGTGGGCGGTCATCGTCGACCACGACACGGCCACCGAGCTGCCCGACGGCCAGATCGGCGAGATCTGGATCTCCGGCCAGAACATGGGCACCGGGTACTGGGGCAAGGAGGAGGAGACCCAGGCGACGTTCCGCAACATCCTCAAGTCGCGGACCAGCCCCAGCCACGCCGAAGGCGCGCCGGACGACGCCATGTGGGTGCGTACCGGCGACTACGGCGCCTACCACGACGGCGACCTGTACATCACCGGCCGCGTCAAGGACCTGGTGATCATCGACGGCCGCAACCACTACCCGCAGGACCTCGAGTACTCGGCGCAGGAGGCCACCAAGGCGCTGCGCACCGGGTTCGTGGCCGCGTTCTCGGTGCCGGCCAACCAGCTGCCCGACGAGGTGTTCGAGAACGCGCACGCCGGTCTCAAACGCGACCCCGACGACACGTCCGAGCAGCTCGTCATCGTCGGTGAGCGGGCGCCGGGTGCCCACAAGCTCGACATGGGCCCGATCGCCGACGACATCCGCGCCGCGATCGCGGTGCGCCACGGCGTCACCGTGCGCGACGTGCTGCTCACCCCGGCCGGTGCGATCCCGCGCACCTCGAGCGGCAAGATCGGCAGGCGCGCGTGCCGGTCGGCCTACCTGGACGGCAGTCTGCGCGCCGGGAAGGTCGCCAACGCCTTCCCCGACGAGACCGACTGACGGACGGACTGACGCCTTCCCCCACACACCCCGCCGCGGGCGGCGAAAGAGATGAACATGTCTGAAACACCGAACAATTCGTCGTCCGCGCAGAACCAGCCGGTCGTCGCCCAAGGGGAGGACGGCCCGCTGAGGCCGGCGCAGGTCGACATGACCGTCGCCGAGATGCGCGAATGGCTGCGCAACTGGATCGCCAACGCCACCGGCCAGAACGCCGACGCGATCGACGAGTCCGCCCCGATGGTGGAGCTGGGTCTGTCCTCGCGCGACGCGGTCGCCATGGCCAGCGACATCGAGGACCTCACCGGCGTCACGCTGACCGCGACCATCGCCTTCCGCCACCCGACCATCGAATCGCTGGCGACGGTGATCATCGAGGGTGAGCCTGAGGTCGTGCACGACGACGACGGCACCGACTGGTCGCGCGAGCGCGACGTCGAAGACATCGCGATCGTCGGCATCGCGACCCGCTTCCCCGGCGACATGAACAGCCCCGACGAGATGTGGGAGGCGCTGCTCGAGGGCCGCGACGCCATCACCGACCTGCCCGAGGGCCGGTGGGAGGAATTCCTCGGCGAGCCGCGCATCGCCGAACGCGTCGCCAAGGCGGCCACCCGGGGCGGCTACCTCTCCGACATCAAGGGCTTCGACGCCGAGTTCTTCGCGCTGTCGAAGATGGAGGCCGACAACATCGATCCGCAGCAGCGGATGGCGCTGGAATTGACCTGGGAGGCGCTCGAACACGCCCGCATCCCGGCGTCGAGCCTGCGCGGTGAGCGGGTCGGCGTCTACATCGGCGCGTCGAACAACGACTACAGCTTCATGTCGGTCGCCGACCCCGGCGTGGCGCACCCGTACGCGATCACCGGCACCACCAGCTCGATCATCGCCAACCGGGTGTCGTACTTCTACGACTTCCGCGGCCCGTCCATGGCGATCGACACCGCGTGTTCGAGCTCGCTGGTCGCCGCCCACCAGGGGGTGGCCGCGCTGCGCGCCGGTGAGGCCGACGTCGCCGTGGTCGGCGGCGTCAACGCGCTGATCACCCCGCTGGTGACGATCGGCTTCGACGAGGTGGGCGGCGTGCTCGCCCCGGACGGCCGGATCAAGTCCTTCTCGCAGGACGCCAACGGCTACGCCCGTTCCGAGGGCGCGGGCATGCTGGTGCTCAAGCGCCTGTCCGACGCCCGCCGCGACGGCGACGAGATCATCGCGGTGATCGCGGGCAGCGCGGTGAACCACGACGGCCGGTCCAACGGGATGCTGGCGCCCAACCCCGACGCGCAGGCCGAGGTGCTGCGCAAGGCGTACAAGGACGCGGGCATCAACCCGCGCGACGTCGACTACATCGAGGCGCACGGCACCGGCACCATCCTCGGTGACCCGATCGAGGCCGACGCGCTGGGCCGAGTGGTCGGCCGCAACCGGCCCGCCGACCGGCCCGCGCTGCTCGGCGCCGTGAAATCCAATGTGGGGCACCTGGAGTCGGCTGCCGGCGCGGCGAGCCTGGCCAAGGTGGCGCTGTCGCTGCGCAACGACAAGGTGCCGCCGTCGATCAACTACACCGGGCCGAACCCCTACATCGACTTCAACGCGGTGCGGCTGAAGGTCAACGACACCGTCTCGGACTGGCCGCGCTACAGCGGTCACGCGATCGCGGGTGTCTCCGGCTTCGGCTTCGGCGGGGCCAACGCGCACATCGTGATGCGCGAGGTGCTGCCGAGCGACCTCGTCGAGCCCGAACCCGAGGAGCCGGTGGTCGAGGTGACCGCCGCCCCGAACGAGCCCGCCGTGTATGTGGGCGGGGTCCGGATGGACGAGTACGGCGAGTTCATCGATGAGCCGCTTGCGCGAAGAGAATCAGGCTTCGACTCCGCAGAAGACACAGAAGACGGGGCCGAGGGTTCCGTGCATTCGGCCGCCGAGCCCGAGTACGAACTGCCCGGCCTGACCGACGAGGCCAAGCGCCTGCTCGAGGTGGCGCGCCAGGAGCTCGAGGCGAAAGAACAGCCCACTCCGCTTGTGCCGCTTGCGGTTTCGGCGTTCCTGACCTCGCGCAAGCGCGCCGCCGCCGCCGAACTGGCCGACTGGATCGACAGCGAGGAGGGCCGCGCGTCGTCGCTCGAGTCGATCGGCCGCTCGCTGTCGCGCCGCAACCACGGCCGCTCCCGCGCGGTGGTGATGGCCCGCGACCACGACGAGGCGATCAGGGGGCTGCGCGCGCTGGCCGAGGGCAAGCAGAGCCCGAACGTCTACAGCGCCGACGGACCCGTCTCCAACGGACCGGTCTGGGTGCTGGCCGGGTTCGGCGCCCAGCACCGCAAGATGGGCAAGAGCCTCTACCTGCGCAACGAGGTCTTCGCCGAGTGGATCAACAAGGTCGACTCCTACGTGCAGGACGAGCGCGGGCACTCGATCCTCGAGCTCATCCTCGACGATTCCGTCGACTACACCGATGAGACGACCGAGCTGCCGATCGAGAAGGTGCAGCTGGTCATCTTCGCGATCCAGGTGGCGCTCGGCGAGCTGCTCAAGCATCACGGCGCCAAGCCGGCGGCGGTCATCGGCCAGTCGCTCGGTGAGGCCGCGGCCGCCTACTTCGCCGGCGGCCTGTCCCTGGAGGACGCCACCCGCACCATCTGCTCGCGCAGCCACCTCATGGGTGAGGGCGAGGCGATGCTGTTCGGTGAGTACATCCGGTTGATGGCGCTGGTGGAGTACTCCGCCGACGAGATCAAGACCGTGTTCTCCGACTACCCCGACCTCGAGGTGTGCGTGTACGCCGCCCCGACGCAGACCGTGATCGGCGGGCCGCCCGAGCAGGTGGACGCGATCATCGCCCGCGCCGAGGCGGAGGGGAAGTTCGCCCGCAAGTTCCAGACCAAGGGCGCCAGCCACACCTCGCAGATGGATCCGCTGCTCGGTGAGCTCGCCGCCGAACTGGTCGGCATCACCCCGCACCCGCTGCAGGTCGGCTACTACTCGACGGTGCACGAGGGCAAGTACCTGCGGGCCGGCCACGAGCCGATCCACGATGTGGAGTACTGGAAGAAGGGGCTGCGCCACAGCGTCTACTTCACCCACGGCATCCGCAACGCCGTCGACAACGGCCACACCACGTTCCTGGAGCTGGCGCCGAATCCGGTGGCGCTCATGCAGGTCGGGCTGACGACGTCTGCCGCTGGACTCTACGATGGCCAGCTGATCGCGACGCTGGCCCGCAAGCAGGACGAGGTCGACTCGATGACCGCGGCAATGGCGCAGCTGTTCGTGCACGGCCACGATCTCGACATGCGCACCCTGTTCCCGCGGCGTTCCCGCGGGCTGGCCGGTGCGCTGGACTACGCGAACATCCCGCCGACCCGCTTCCGCCGCAAACCGCACTGGCTCGACGTGCGGTTCAGCGGGGACAACGCCGGTGTCATGCCGGGCAGCCACGTCGCCACCCCGGACGGCAGGCACGTGTGGGAGTACAGCCCCCGCGGTGCCGTGGACGCTCAGGCTCTGGCGGCACTGGTGAAATCCGCTGCCTCGCAGGTGCTTCCGGACGCCGCGGTGACGGCGGCCGAGCAGCGCGCGGTGCCCGGTGACGGCGCCCGCCTCGTCACCACGCTGACCCGCCATCCGGGTGGGGCGTCGGTGCAGGTGCACGCCCGCATCGATGAATCGTTCACGCTGGTCTACGACGCGATCGTCGCCCGCGGCGGTGCCGCGGTGGCCCTGCCCGCCGCGGTGGCCACCGGAACGGTTGCGGCGCAACCGGATTCACTGACCCCGGCCGAGCCCGAGCCCGACGATGCGGGGTCTGATGTCGCCGCCGGGGCGGCTCCGGCGATCCTGTCGGACAACCTCACCGCGGGTGCGAATCTGGGTGCGGGCCTGGGCAAGTGGTCACCGGACTCCGGTGAGACCGTGCGCGACCGACTGGGCCTGATCGTCGGCGGGGCCATGGGGTACGAGCCCGAGGACCTGCCGTGGGAGGTGCCGCTGATCGAGCTCGGCCTGGATTCCCTGATGGCGGTGCGGATCAAGAACCGCGTCGAATACGACTTCGACCTGCCGCCGATACAGCTGACCGCGGTGCGCGACGCCAACCTGTACGCCGTCGAGCAGCTCATCGTCTACGCGATCGAGCACCGTGACGAGGTCGACCAGCTGGCCGAGTCGCAGAAGGGCAAGACGGCCGAGGAGATCGCCGCCGAACAGGCCGAGTTGATGGGCGGGGCGTCCACGGTCGCCGAGCTGGAGGAGAAGCTGGCCGCGGCCGGACATCCGCTGGGCGAGGCGGCCTCCGAAGCGGCCGCGGAGAAGGCCGCCGAACAGGGTGCGGTGCTGTCGGGTGCGAACCTGACGACGGCGACCACGCCGGTACCCGACCCACAGGCCGAGCCCAGCACGCAGGACGATTCGGAGCCGGACGACGCCATCCCGGCGCCGCCGACGAATCCGTCCGGACCCGTCGCGAACATCCCCGCGCCGCCGACGGATCCGTCGGGACCGAGCATTCCGGCCCCGCCGACCAATCCGTCCGGACCCGACACCGCCAAGACGTCCGCGGCGAAGGCCGCGGCGCAGGTGCTCACCCAGGAGGCCGTCACCGAGGCGCTGGGCGCCGACGTGCCGCCGCGCGACGCCGCCGAACGCGTCACGTTCGCGACGTGGGCGATCGTCACCGGCAAGTCGCCGGGCGGCATCTTCAACGAGCTGCCGAAGATCGACGACGCCACCGCCGCGAAGATGGCCGAACGGCTCTCCGAGCGGGCCGAGGGCACGATCACCGCCGACGACGTCGCCTCGGCGACGACCATCGAGGAGCTGGCCACGACGGTGCGCGAGCACCTCGAGTCCGGCAAGGTCGACGGCTTCGTCCGCGTCCTGCGCGCGCCGCAGGAGGGGGCGAACCGCATCCCGGTGTTCGTGTTCCACCCGGCCGGCGGATCGACCGTCGTCTACGAACCGCTGCTCAAACGGCTGCCGCCGGACACCCCGATGTACGGCATCGAGCGTGTCGAGGGTTCGGTCGAGGAGCGGGCCGCCGAGTACGTGCCGAAGCTGCTGGAGATCAACGGCTGGACCGAGGGAAAGACCGGCAAGCCGTTCATCCTGGCCGGCTGGTCGCTGGGCGGGGTGCTGGCCTACGCGTGTGCGATCGGGCTGAAGCAGGCCGGTGCGGACGTGCGGTTCGTCGGCCTCATCGACGCGGTGCGCGCCGGTGAGGAGGTGCCGCAGACCAAGGAGGAGACCCGCGCCCGCTGGGAGCGGTACGCCCGCTTCGCCGAGCGCACGTTCAACGTCGAGATCCCGGAGATCCCGTACGAGGAGCTGGAGAACCTCGACGACGAGGGTCAGGTGAAGTTCGTCATGGAGGCCGTCGCGGCCAGCGGCGTGCAGATCCCGGGCGGCATCATCGAGCATCAGCGCACGTCGTACCTCGACAACCGGATGATCGACACCGCCGAGATCAAGCCGTACGACGGGCACGTGACGCTCTACATGGCCGACCGGTACCACGACGACGCGATCTACTTCGAACCGCGATACGCCACCCGCCAACCCGACGGCGGCTGGGGTGAGTATGTTTCGGAGCTGGAAGTGGTCCCCATCGGCGGTGAGCACATCCAGGCGATCGACGAACCGTACATCGCGAAGGTGGGTGCCCACATGAGCGAAGCGATCAACCGTATCGAGGCCCAGGGGAAGTAGAGCAAGTGACCGAACGGACCACCGCAGCACAGCTCGCCGAACTCCGCGAGAAGCTCGAACTCGCCAAGGAACCCGGTGGTGCGAAGGCCGCCGCCAAACGCGACGCCAAGGGGATCCCGAGCCCGCGGGCGCGGATCCACGCGCTGCTCGACCCGGGCAGTTTCCTGGAGATCGGGGCGCTGGCCCGCACACCGGGTGATCCGAACGCGCTCTACGGCGACGGTGTGGTGACCGGTCACGGCACGATCGACGGTCGCCCGGTCGGGGTGTTCAGCCACGACCAGACGGTGTTCGGCGGTTCGGTCGGTGAGATGTTCGGCCGCAAGGTGTCGCGGCTGATGGAGTGGGTGGCCATGGTCGGTTGCCCGATCATCGGCATCAACGACTCCGGCGGCGCCCGCATCCAGGACCTCGCGACGTCGCTGGCCTGGTACGCCGAGCTGGGCCGGCGCCACGAACTGCTGTCCGGGCTGGTGCCGCAGATCTCGATCATCCTCGGCAAGTGCGCCGGCGGTGCGGTGTACTCGCCGATCCAGACCGATCTGATCGTCGCGGTCCGCGATCAGGGCTACATGTTCGTCACCGGCCCCGACGTCATCAAGGACGTCACCGGTGAGGACGTCAGCCTCGACGAACTCGGCGGCGCCGACGCGCAGGCCAAGTACGGCAACATCCACACCGTGGTCGACTCGGAGAAGGACGCGTTCGCCTACGTCCGCGAGTACCTGGGCTTCCTGCCGTCGAACACGTTCGACGACCCGCCGATCGTCAACCCCGGCCTGGAGCCGGAGGTCACCCCGCACGATCTCGAGCTGGACTCGATCGTGCCGGACAACGACAACACTGCCTACGACATGCACGAGATCCTGCTGCGGATCTTCGACGACGGCGACTTCCTGGAGGTCGCGGGCCAGGCCGGCCAGGCGATCATCACCGGATACGCCCGCGTCGACGGGCGCCCGGTCGGGGTGATCGCCAACCAGCCGATGTACATGTCCGGGGCGATCGACAACGAGGCGTCGGACAAGGCGGCGCGGTTCGTACGGTTCTGCGATTCGTTCAACGTGCCGCTGGTGTTCGTCGTCGACACCCCCGGCTTCCTGCCGGGTGTCGAGCAGGAGAAGAACGGCATCATCAAACGTGGTGGCCGGTTCCTGTACGCGGTCGTCGAGGCCGACGTGCCGAAGGTGACGATCACCGTGCGCAAGTCCTACGGTGGCGCGTACGCGGTGATGGGTTCCAAGCAGCTGACGTCGGATTTCAACTTCCTGTGGCCGACGGCGCGGATCGCAGTCATCGGCGCCGAGGGGGCCGCGCAGTTGATCGTCAAGCGCTTCCCCGATCCGAACGCGCCGGAGGTCCAGGAGATCCGCCGCCAGTTCATCGAGGGCTACAACCGCGATATGGCGACGCCGTACGTGGCGGCCGAGCGCGGCTACGTCGACGCGGTCATCGAACCGCACGAGACCCGGCTCAAGCTGCGCAGCGCGATGCGCCTGCTGCGCGACAAGCAGATCCAGCGCGTCCAGCGCAAGCACGGCCTGATCCCGATCTAAATCCTCCGGCTCACCTCGCCCCGCGAGCGTGCGTGTCTACAGACGACACGCCGCGCTGCTCGCGGCAGTTCGCGCACCCTCGCGCAGAATCCACGGTGCGTGACGATCGGTACCGTCGATTGGTATGCGCGATCCAGAAGTGACCGACGACGTCCCGGCCGACGTGGTGGAGGACCGACGGCCGCGTCGGGGCCGCCGCAGATGGCGCCGCACCGCGATCGTGTCGGCGATCCTGCTGCTCCTCTTCGGGGTGCCGTGGTGGACCCTGCTGCTGGCGGGCACGGCCTGGCCCGCACCGGTCGTCGTCGGGGGCACCCTGCTGTTCGCCGCCGCGTTCGTCGCCCTGCCGGCGATGCTGTTCTCCGGCCATCGCCCGGGCCGAGGCCGCAGGCGCCCCGACTGGGTCGCCGCGACGGCCGATGCGCTGCTCGGTGTGGCGTGGGTGCTGTTCGTCTGGTCGGTGCTCGGCAACGTGTTGCGGTTGGTCCTGTTGGCCGCCGGGGTGGATGATCCGCTGCGGGGCCGGGTGGTCGCCGTCGCGGTGGCGGCCGTGGCGCTCGTGCTGCTGGTGTGGGGTTACGCGGAGGCCATGCGGGTGCCGCGCACGAGGACCGTCGAGATCCACATCCCCGGGCTCGGCCGGGGGCTCGACGGCCTGCGCGTCGCGATGATCACCGATACGCACTACGGCCCGATCGACCGTGCCCGCTGGTCGGCGGCGGTGGTGGATCGGGTCAACAGCCTCGACGCCGACATCGTCTGCCACGTCGGCGACATCGCCGACGGCACCGTCGCCGACCGGGAGCGCCAGGCCAGCCCGCTCGCCGCGGTGACGGCGACGTCGGCCCGCGTGTACGTCACCGGCAATCACGAGTACTTCAGCGAGGCGCAGGGCTGGCTCGATTACATGGAACGCATCGGCTGGGACGCCCTGCACAGCCGGCACCTCGTCGTCGAACGCGGCGGTGACCGGCTCGTCGTCGCCGGGGTGGACGACGCCACCGCGAAGGCCTCCGGGTTGCGCGGGCACGGCGCCAACCTCGACGCCGCACTCGCCGGTGCGGACCGCGCCCTGCCGGTTCTGCTGCTGGCCCATCAGCCCAAACAGGTCGCCCACGCCGCCCGCGCCGGGGTGGACCTGCAGATCTCCGGGCACACCCACGGCGGCCAGATCTGGCCGTTCAACATCCTGGTGCGGCTGGAGCAGCCGGTGGTGCAGGGACTCAGCCGCCACGGAGAGAAGACCCAGCTCTACACCAGCCGCGGCACCGGATTCTGGGGGCCGCCGTTCCGGGTGTTCGCGCCCAGCGAGATCACGCTGCTGACGTTGCGTCACGGGTGACCCCGGCGATGAGTCCGCTGACGCCCGGCTGGGCTCCCGCGGGGCAACCGGCACCGTAGTATTCGCCCATGCCGTTTGCGGAGGGGGAGCAGATCGCCGATTACACCGTCGTGCGGTCCCTGGGCTCGGGCGGTATGGGCGAGGTCTACCTGGCCCAGCACCCGCGGTTGCCGCGTCTGGACGCGCTCAAGGTGCTCTCGGCCGCGGTGTCCGCCGACGACGAATACCGCCAGCGGTTCCACCGCGAGGCCGAGATCGCCGCGACACTGTGGCATCCGAACATCGTGTCGGTGCATGACCGCGGCGATGTCGACGGCCTGCTGTGGATCTCGATGGACTTCGTGCAGGGCACCGACGCGGCGCGGCTGCTCGCCGAGCGCTATCCGAACGGTATGCCGCCCGACGAGGTGGTCCGCATCATCACCGCGGTCGCCTCGGCGCTCGACTACGCCCATCAGCGCGGCCTGTACCACCGCGACGTGAAACCCGCGAACATCCTGATCGCCGACCCGGGTACCCCCGACGAGCGGGCGATGCTCGCCGACTTCGGGATCGCTCGGCAGGCCGGCGACGCCAGCGGCCTGACCGGCACCAACATGACGGTCGGCACGGTGGCCTACGCCGCGCCGGAGCAGCTGCGCGGCGACCACATCGACGGGCGGGCCGATCAGTACGCCCTGGCCGCCACTGCGTTCCAATTACTCACCGGCACACCGCCGTTCACCCATTCGAACCCGGCCGTCGTGATCAGCGCACACCTCACCGCCGAACCGCCCGCGATCGGCACGGTGCGTCCCGAACTGTCCGGGCTCGGGCCGGTGTTCGACCGGGCGCTGGCCAAATCGCCGGACAAGCGGTTCGACCGGTGTATCGACTTCGCGCGTGCGCTCGAACACCGCATCGGCACCGACGACGCCACGATGGAGACGGTCTCGTCGCGTGCGGCGGCGATGCCCCGCCACGCGAAACCCGTCAAGCCCCGCAAGTGGGGCGCCGCGCTCCCGGTCGTCGCCGGGTGCGTGGCGCTGGCGCTCGCGGCGGCAGGCGTGTTCTGGTACACCCAGCGCGATCACCGCGAGACCTCGGCGGACCCCGCGCTGCCCGTGGTCGTCGTCGGCGCGGACTGCGCGACGATGGGCGCGGCCGGGGTGACCACGACCGGCAGCCCGGCCTATTGCGCCCGCCTCACCGACACGAACGAGACGATCTGGTCGAAGTACCAGGGTGAATTCGACAGCCCGGCGGTGCCGGCCGGCATGAACCCCGACGAGGCGAACGTGCGGGTCTGCATGGAGCAGACCGAGCAGTCGCGGGCCGACTGCGGCACCGCGATCGACCGCCACAACGCCGCGAACGGCTGACGTCTCGTCGGGTGTTGGTGGTGGGGTTTGCGAGGGTCACCCCTCGATGACCGGGGCGTTCAACCAGCTACTGGGCGCGCTGGAGACCACCACCCGCTACGGCTGGATGCGGATCTCGCCCGGCTTCCACAGCCCGCTGTGTGTTTCGGTGCCCAGTTCGAGCTGTGCCGGTTCGGCGTCGACGATGGTGTCGAAGCGGCGCAGCGAACCCCAGTCCTGACCCCAGTCCTGCGACAGGTACGTCGACATGACCGACGCGCGCAGCAGCAGATCCGTGATGCCGAGCAGACCGCCGTTGATGCCGTCCTGCCAGGTGTCGGTGCTCTGCAGTTTCGCGTAGTAGTCGGGCGAGATCCGGAACTTCGGCACCTCGGTGACGCCGTTGGCGTGCAGCATCGGCTGCTGGCACGGGAAGGCCAATCCGACCGCCCAGTCCAGCAGCACCGGCTGCTCGGACCCGACGTACTCCTGCACCGAGCGGACCTCGGGGACACGCGGCGGCGTCACCGCGATCCAGTCGCCCTGACCGAGGTTGAGGTCCTCGGCGATCACGCGCACGGCCACGGCGTCACCGGGAATCTGGTCGCGCGGATAGCGCAGGTTGCGCCACGACGGTGTCGGCCCGATGTCGTAGGGCTCGACCCGGCCCGCGGGCACCGGCGCACCGTCGGGGCCGCGGCGGGCGTACTCGAGGGCGACGGTCTGCCCGGACGTGAACCCTTCGGCGACACTGCGTCCGGCGATCGTGCCCGCGGCGGTGATCACGACGAGGGGGTGGGCGTCGTCGGCGGCGGGCAGTTCGTACCACGCCGACGCCAGCCGGCTCTCCTGTTGCACCCCGGTGGAATACGTGCCCGCGACGGGGACGCGGTTGGGGTCGAGCCCGTAGGGCAGCGGCACCGTCGACCCGTTCACCCCCGGGCGGGACAGCTGCTCGGGCTGGTTCCAGTCGTAGTCGGTGCCGGGCTGCGGATTGTTGAGCCGGATCGCCTCGGCGATGATGCGGTCGGGAACGCCGTTGGGGGAGAAGCCGACCGGACCGGTGCCACCCAGCGGGCCCAGGGGGCCGTAGTCGCCGGGCGACGGTCGCAGGAAGCCGGCATTGGAGTCCGGTTCGACGAGCACGTCGTCGGCGAGGCCGCAGCCGCCGGCGAACGCGCGGATATTGGCCCACCCGTTGGAGTAGGTCGGGTACTGGCGCACCACACTGACGACCATCGACGCCATGAACACCACGACCATGAACCCGGCGGCGACGGGAATCGGTGCCGCCGTGAGCTTGTCGACGATGCGCGAGTGGCCGCGCGAGGTCAGGTGGAGCCAGAACGCCCACACCGCCGCGACCGCGAACAACGCGAAGAACACCGCACTGACGGTCACCCCGCCCAGCTGCGGCACCGACGTGTTGAACGGCACCCCGAAGTTGGAGACGTACCACCAGCCGTTGGTCGACGCGAAGCACAGCGCGAGCACGAACAGCAGCGCCGCCAGGAACGCCATCCGGTTGCGCGCCGAGCGCAACACCACCGGTGACACCAGCACCGTCGCCAGCGCGGCCATCGCCGCACCCACGGCCGCGAACAGGCCGAAGTGGTGGATCCACTTGGTGGGGGTGAACATCAGGAAGAAGATCGTGGCGAAGATGACGCCCATCAGCCGCCACGCCGGTCCGCGCGCCACGCCCGCAACCCGCTTGCGCCGCAACATCATGAACAGCGACGGGAACAGGCACAACGCGGTGAACAGGAATGCCACGCGCCGCGCGATCGCCGCGTCGACGGTCGGCAGGACCAGGTAGTAGTAGCGCAGGTTCTCGGTGTACCACTCCTGGCTGGGTCCGATCGCGGTGCGAATCCTGGTCGCTTCCAGCACCGTCGAGAGCGTCTGGTCGGCGAACACCACCGCCAGCACCACGGTGCCCGCGGCCAGCAGCGGCGCGATCAGCGGCCAGGTGCCGACGGTCTGCCTGCGCCGCATCAGGATCCGCAGGATGGGACGGCCGCCGGCCACCAGCGCGGCCACGGCGATCAGCCCGGTCGGTTGGATGCCGAGCGTGAACGCGGCGGTGGTGATGGCCAGTGCCGCGGGGGTGAGCCGGCCCGAGGTGATGGCCCGCTCGATCAGCACGTAGGTGATCAGCGCGCCGGTGGCGATCTGGCCTTCGGGACGCAACCCGTTGTTGAACGGCATCCACGCCGCGATCAGCACGAAACCGGCCGCCCACAGCGCCGGCCTGCTGGCGATCACCGCGGGTCCGAGGCGGGGCAGCACCTCGCGGCTGAGCAGCAGCCAGCACACCAGCGAGCAGATCAGGTCCGGCAGCCGCATCCAGATGCTGGCGGTGCTGACGTGGGTCATCAGCGCCAGCAGGTTGTAGTACCACCCGAACGGGTCCTCGGGGCTGCCGAACCAGCGGAAGTAGTTCGACATGTAGCCGGCGTGGTCGGCGACCCGAGCCATCTGCAGGATGTAGCCGTCGTCCGAGGAGTTCGCACCGATCACGTACCAGAGCGCGAACCCGCCGACCACCACCCCGTCGACGGCGGTCAGGGTGCGCCAGCGCGTCGGGATCAGATGGTGCATCCGCCTGCCGTCGAGGCGGTCCAGCCGCCACAGCGCCAGCAGCGCGATGGCGGTCGAGATGATCGCCAGCAGGATCGCCGTCAGCTTCAGCGCCGTCGGCTGCGTGGTGAACCGGGTGTCGATCGTCGCCGAGAACGACATCCCCGGCGGTGCCGGACCGGTCAAATCGGTGAAGACGCCGACGATGGCCGGCCGCAGGTTGGGGTCGGGATAGCCGGTGCGCTGAGGTGACCCGTCGGCCTTGCGCAGGCCGACGAAGTCGGCGAACGTGCCGTCCTCCGACGACGTGATGTCGATCCGGTCGCAGCCGGGGGTGCCGGTGACCCGGTCCCGGTTGACGCTGGCCACGACGACGTTGCGGACGATCACGTCGACGCGGGTGCGGGTGACGTTGACCAGCATCGCGTTCAGTGCGGCGTCGCGGCCCTCGGCGGGGGCGGTGCCCAGCAGCAGCCCGCCGTCGCGGGGCATCGTCCTGACCACCTCACACGGCACGGTGGCGGTCAGGCTCACCGGCGCCTGGGACAGCAGCGGTGCGGTGACGTTGGCGAACTGCCCCTGTTGCGGCCAGTTCAACGTCGCGGTGGTCTGGGTGACGGGCAGCAGCGGCGTCGCGACCGCCATGACGAAGCCCAGCAGGCCGGCGATCGTGGCGACCCAGCGGGCCAGCTTCACATCGCGACTCGCCGGCCGCACCGCGGGGCTCGCGTCCACGGCCGTACTCACGGGAGTGCCCTGATCGGTCCGCCGCGGCTCCACCCGAACACTCGTTTCGATCCTTCCTCGATGACGGCGTCGGGCGCCGCGTCGCGCGGCACGAGCCGGATGTAGCGTTCGATCGAACCCCAGTCGCGGTACCAGTCGTCGCGCAGGTACGTCGGGATCGTCGCGGTCCGCAGCAGCGCCTGGATAACCAGGAACGGCCCGCCGTCCTCGGCGGACTGCCACTGGTTCGACGACGCCACCACCTGCTTGAAGTTCGGCAGGATCCGGTACTCGGGCAGTTCGGCGACCCCGAGGTGTTCGGAGAACGGCCGCTGGCACGGGAAGTTCGATGCGGTGGCGATGTCCATCAGCACGGGTGTCTGCGAGCCCAGGAACTCGGAGGCGGTCTGCAGCACCGGGACGCGCGGCGGGGTGAACGCGAACCACTGGTCCTCGGACAGGTTCGGATCGTCGGCGACGATGCGGGCCACGTTGGCCTCCGGCGGCGCCCACGCCAGCGGGAATCGCAGGTTGCGCCACGCCTTCTGCTGGAAGATGTCGATCGGCTGCACCTCGGCGAGCGCCTGATAGGAGCCGTCGGGCCGGTGCACGCCCCACTGCAGCTTCAGCGACTGCCCGTAGTTGAACGAGCCGTCCTCCTCGTAGTACCAGATCGCGCCTGCGGCGGCGACGGTCACCAGCGGCCGGTCGGGGCTGCGCGGCGGCAGCTGATACCACGCCGAGGTGGCCTCGGCGGCGACTCCCGCCTGATCCGAGCCGGGCTCGTTGAAGCTGCCCATCACCGGCGTCCGCTTGGGATCGAGCCCGAACGGCAGGAACACCCGCGAGCCGTTGACGCCTTCGGGGCCGTAACCGCCGCCGGTGCCGGCCGCGTAGCCCACGCCGATGTTCGGTTTGTCGACCGGTCCGTCGGAGTTCACGGTGCCGGGGTTGGCGGCGACGGGTTCGGCGGGTTCGAGGGTGTCGCTGACGCCGTTGGGGGTGAAGCCGACGGGGTCCTCACCGCCGAGCGGTCCGTACTCGCCGTAGCGCTGACCCGGAACGGGTTGCAGCATCCCGGCGTTGGTGTCGGCCTCGACCAGCACGTCGTCGGCCATCGCGCAGCTGTCCGCCGACAGCCCCGACCGCAGCGCCGCCAGGTTCGCCGCGCCGATCGTGTAGACGGGGTAGCGGCCGACCGTGGCCTTGACCATCGAACCCAGTTCGAGCACCACCATGATGACCGCGACGACGAGCAGCGGCGTCGACGCGAGCGCGCGGTTACGGCCGGTGTCGGCGACCTCGGTGTGCCCGGCGTAGTCGATGCGGAAGTGCAGCCAGCCGGCCAGCACACCGCCGGCGATGGCCAGGACCAGGAAGATCGTGGTGACGGGGTAACCGAGGATGACGGGTTGTTTGTCGAACCACGGCACCCCGTAGTTCGCGTTGTAGAACCAGCCGTTGATACCCGACGTCGCCCACGCCAGCACGAACAGCAGCGCGGTGACGTACAGCGCCAGGTTGCGTCGGCTGTTCACCCCCACCCGGGCGAACGCGAACGCGGTGACGCCGCCGAGCGCCCCCGCGAGCCCGGCGAACGCGCCGAACTGGATCGCCCATTTCGTGGGGGTGAGTGTCAGCAGCAGCAGGCCGACCGCGGTCGTGCCGGCCAGCCGCCACACCGGACCGCCGAAGGTGCCGGGCAGCCGGCCGCGGCGCAACAGCAGCACGATCAGGCCGAACAGGCACAGCAGCAGGATCAGCACGGAGAAGCGCCGGGTCAGCGATCCGTCGACGCTGTCCTCGACGGTGAGGAAGTAGTACCGCAGGAATTCCTGGTACCAGGGCAGCGTCGGCCCGACGACGTACTTGATGCGCACCGATTCGGCGACGGTCGCCAGCGTCTGGTCGCGGAAGATCACCACGAACACCAGCGACACCGCGGCCAGCAGCGGAGCCACGGAGGACAGCAGCCCGTCGGTGGCGCGGCGGGCCGACACGATGCGGGCGATGCCGCGCGCGCCCACCAGCAGCGGCGCCAACGCGATCAGGCCCTGCGGGGCCAGCGTCACCGAGAACATCGCGATCACGACGGCCACCGCGGCCGGCCACAGCTGGCGGGTGCCGATCGTGCGTTCCACCAGCATCCACACCGCGACCACGGCGAACGCGATCAGCGGTTCGGGCCGCAGACCGTTGTTGAACGGCAGCCAGGCGGCCAGGAACACCGCACCGGCGGTCCACACGGCGACCTTGTTGGCGGCCAGGCGCCTGCCGAGGCGCGGGATCACGCAGCGGCTGAGGATCAGCCACGTCGCGATGGCCGCAGCTGTGGCGGGGATGCGCATCCACACGCTGGCCGTGCTGATCGCCGCGAGGTTCGCGAGCAGGCTCTGGTACCAGTCGAACGGGGCCTCGGTGGCGCCGAAGTAGCGGAAGTAGTTGGCGGTGTAGCCGGCGTCGCTCGACACCCGCGCGATCGTCAGGTTGTAGCCGTCGTCGGAGGACTGCGCGCCGACCACGTGCCACAGCAGCAGTGTGCCGATCACCCCGATGTCGGCGAGCCAGGTCGACAGGCCGACCCGCCGCAGGCGCCACCACCCGCGCGGCACGCCCCGTCCGACGCGGCGGTCGAGGACGGCCAGCGCGATGATCGAGCCGATCACACAGAGCACGCCCAGCGTCATGACCGCCAGCTTGAGCAGCGTCGGGCTGGTGATGAAGCGGGTGTCGACGTCGACGCGCGCGGTCAGCCCGGGCTGCGGCGCCACCTCGAGCTCGGTGAAGATCCCGGCGACCTGGGGCCGCTTGTCGACCGGCAGCGTGCCGGCGGCGCCGGGGATGCCGACGAAGTCGGCGCCCACCGCGCCCACGTTGGCCCAGATGCGCAGTTCGCTGCAGGCCCCGCCGGCGATCGCCGCACGGGGGGCGACGGCGGCGACGGTGTCGCGGAACGCGACCACCACGTCATCGGCGTTGGCGCGGACGAACAGCCCGTTGCGGCCCGCGGCGATGCCGCCGGGCGGGATGGTCGAGAACACCAGGCCGCCGTCGGCGGGCAGCGTGGCGATCGCCTGGCAGGGGATCGCGACGTCCAGCGACAGCGGCGCGCCGGAGACCAGCGGTGCGGTCAGGTCGCCGACGAACCCGTCCTCGGCAGGGGCCTGGGGCCACAGGATCGTTGCGGTGGTCTGCCTGACCGGCAGCAGCGGGGTCAGCGCGCACAGCACGACGCCCGCCAGACCCGCGATCACAGCGATCAGGCGGACGAAACGGTGTGCGGGCACGAGCGTCGATGGTAGGCGAAGGCGTCAGTGACGCAGCGGCGCCGGGCTCCACAGGCCGCTACGCGTTGTGGAACCGAGATCCAGACGTGCCGGCACCGCGTCCCGGTAGTAGGGCGTGAGCTGCTGCAAAGCCCCCCAGTCGCGGAACCAGTCGTCCTTGAGATACGTCGGGAGGGTGGTCGGGCGCAGCAGCAGTTCGGTGATCCCCAGTGGGCCGCCGCCGAGATAGTCCATCACCGGCGAGTTGGCCTCCGCGCCGAACCGGTCCGGCATGATCCGCCACTTCGGCACCTCGATGACGCCGTTGCGGTGGTCGAACGGCCGCTGGCAGGGGAACGCCAGCCCGACGAGCCAGTCCAGCAGCACCGGATCCTGCGAACCCACCACGTCCTGCAGGGAACGCAGTTCGGAGATGCGGGGCGGGGTCAGCGCGATCCAGTGCTCGGGGCTCAGATCGTCGTCGGTGGCGACCAGCCGGATGCGGGTGGCGTCGTCGGGGATCGCCGACAGCGGCAGCCGCAGGTTGCGCCAGGCGGGTGATGCGCCGACGTCGCCGAATCCGAGGCTGCCGCCCGGGTCGGGGTCCGCGCCGCCGTCGTCGGTGGCCCACTGCACCACGACTTCGCCGGGATCGAAGCGGCCCGCCGCCGACACCACGAGCAGCGGTCCGCTCGACGCGCGGTCGGGCAGCCGGTACCAGGCCGACCGCAGGCTGGCCGGCGCCTGGGTGCCGCTGCGCCAGCTGCCCAGCACGGGCGTGCGGGCCGGGTTGAGATTGAACGGCAGCCGGGCGCGCGAGCCGTTGATGCCTGCGCGGGCGGTCGTGCCGCCCTCGGTGCCCGCTTCACCGCCGGTCTCGGTGTCACCGTCGGTGTCGGCGAAGTTCGTGGCGCCGGGCTGGTCCATCACGGCATCGGCCGACACGTCGGAGGGGATTCCGTTGGGGCTGAAGCCCTGGGCGCTGGCCGCGCCGAGGGCGGCGCCGACGGGCACGCCGATGGGGGCGAGGAAGCCGGCGTTGGGATCCTGTTCGACCAGCACGTCGTCGGCGAGCCCGCACGTCTTGCCGGTCAGGGCCTCGAGGTTGGACCGGCCGACGGTCCACGCCGGGTACTGGCTGGCCATCGCCACCGTCAGCGACACCACCTCGAACATCACCACCAGCCAGGCGGCGATCGCCAGCGGGGACTGCACGATGCGGCGCCACCGCAGGCGGCCGCCGTCGGAGGGGGAGGTGTCGCGGCCCGAGAAGTGGAACCACGCCGCCACCAGCAGCGTCAGCACCGACAGTCCGAGCAGGATGGTGGTGAACCCGAACTTGTACTCGGGGAACGAATTCGACCAGGGCACACCGAAATTCGAGACGTACCACCAGCCGTTGACGGTGGCGAACGACAGGGCGGCGACGAACAGCACCGTGGCGGCGAACATGGTGCGGTTGCGCCGCGACCGCATCGCGGCGGCGGTGACCGCGACGGCGGCCAGCGCGCCGAGCGATCCGGCCAGGCCGGCGAACACCCCGAAGTGGTGGGTCCACTTGGTGGGGGTGAACATCATCACCAGGAACGAGATGACCGTGATGCCGATGATCCGGCGGCTCGGGCCGGCCGCGGTGCCGGGGATGCGGCCTTTGCGCAGCGTCATCGCCACCGAGACGGCCAGCGCGAGCAGCAGGGTGAGCACGGCGAAGCGCCGGGCCACCGAGCCGTCGGGGCTGGTGGTGAACAGTCGCGAGTAGCGGATGTGCTCGTCGAACCAGCTCAGGCTCGGCCCGACCGCACTCTTGAAACTGCTGGCCTGCAGTTCGCCGACCAGGGTCTGGTCGCGGAAGATCAGGATCGCGGTGACGGTGCCCGCGGCCAGGATCGGCGCCAGCAGCGCCAGGTAGCCGAACCGCGAGGTGTGTCGCGCCACGATGGTCTTGAGCGGTCCGACGGCGACGAGCAGGGCGCCGACGGCGGCGATGCCGGTCGGCCCGGAGAACAGGGTGAGCGCGCCGATGATGATGGCCACCGCGACCGGCAGCAGCCGGCTGGTGGCCACGCCGCGCTCCACCGAACACCAGGTGAGCAGGATGCCCAGCGCGATGATCGGTTCGGGGCGCAGACCGTTGTTCAGCGGCAGCCAGAACGCCAGGAACATGCCCGCCGCGGTCCACGCCGCCGCCCGGTTGGTCTTCACCGCGTGCCCGAGGCGGGGGATGACCTCGCGGCTGATCACCCACCAGCAGGCCAGCGCCATCAGCAGGGTCGGCAGCCGCATCCACACGCTGGCGGTGCTGACGTGCGACCACAGCGCCAGCAGGTCGTAGTACCAGCCGAACGGGGCCTCCGGGGTGCCGAACCAGCGGTAGTAGTTGGCCATGTAGCCGGCGTGTTCGGACACCCGCGCCATGGTGAGGATGTAGCCGTCGTCGGCGGTGTTGGCGCCGACGAAATGCCACCACACCAGCACAGCGGCGACGACCCCGTCCAGCGGACGCAGCGACCACCAGCGGGCGGGCAGGAACCGGCGGTGGCGCATGCCGTCGGCGGTGTCGAGCACGTGCAGCGCGCCGAGCGCGATGACGGTCAGCGCGACGCCGGCGATCATCACCAGCAGTTTGAGCAGGGTGGGGGTGCTGCTGTAGCGGGAGTCGACGGTCGCGGAGAACTCGAGGCCGGGCGGTGCCGGGCCGGACAGGTCGGTGAAGACGCCGACGATCTGCGGCCGGAAGTCGTAGCCGCTGCGTTCGCCGCGCAGCGGTTCACCCGGGGCTTCTCCCGGTTCCACGTCGTCCGGCCCCTGCACCAGCCCGACGAATTCGCCCGTCACCTTGTCGGCGTGGGCGGTGAACACGAGCCGCTCGCACTGCGGGCTGAGCACCTCGGTCAGCGGCGCCGACACCACCGGCGTGTTGCGGACGATGACGAGCAGGTCGTTGCCCACCCGTTCGATCAGCAGGCCGCGGTCCACGGCCTTGGGCGCCTGCTTGGGGACGGTGGACAGCAGCACCGTCCGGCCGGCGTCGGCCGGACCGGCCAGTCCGGCGGCCGCCCGGCACGGCACGGTGATCGTCAGATCCGTGGCGACGTAACCGATCAGCGGCGCGTCGACGCTGCGCAGGACGCCGTTCTGCGGCCAATTGAGCTCGGCGGTGGTCTGTTTCACCGGCAGCAGTGGGGTAGCCAGCGCCATCGCGGCGCCGAGCAATCCCGCCACGATCGCGATGAGGCGGGCCGTCCGGTGGTTGCTCCCGACCGCGACGCCTGCGTTCACGGGCGTAGATGTTAACGGCCGCGCCTGCGTGTCAGCCATCGACCGGTTGCCTGATCGCGAGGACGAACGGCCCGATGTCGGAGACCTCGAAGCGCGGGTCGTCGAACAGGGCCGCGTCGAGCTTCACCTGGTATCGCCGCACGTTGGGGTGGTTCGGGTAGACGTCGGAGGCCAACCGCAGGGTGTAGGTGTCCTCGGCGCCGCGGCGCATCAGGAACACCGTCGGCGGATCCCACGGCAGGGTGTCGAGTGCCGCCACGAACTGGTCGGCGTCACCCAGGGTCTGCCAGCTCTCGATGGCCTTGGCCCGCTCGTCGAACTGGGCGAGCGGGTTGGCGTAGTGCGACGTCAGGCCCTGGAACCCGTAGTAGGGATAGTAGGACAGGAAGCTGTAGTCGGCGGTCAGCACGATCGTCTCGTTGCGGGGGCGGCCGGTGGCCTCGAGGATCGCCGCGTCCACCTCGCGGTAGTAGCGTTCGGCGCCCGGCGGCCTGCGGTCGGCGCGCTGCCCGTAGCCGTCGGTGTCGCTGTAGGCGACGGCGATGTCCGGGCGCAGCACGTCGGGGATGTCCTGGCTGAACGTGAGCGCGCCGATGGTGCCGATCGCTCCCGCGGCGACCAGCAACCGCCTGCTGGAGAAGCTGTCGGCCAGTCCGCGCGCGGCTTCGACGAAGCCGAACACCCCGGCGGCCGACAGCAGGATCACCAGCGTCGGCTGCAGCCGGAACGACAGCAGCGTGGTGCCCGCCAGCGTGGTCAGCATCGACAGCAGCGACCACGCGTAGACGGCGAGCACCGCGATCGCCAGGGCACCGGCCCGGGTGGAGGTGCGGGCGCGCACCACCAGCCAGACCGTGCCGACCAGGCACAGCGCCCCGAGCAGCGTGAAGCTGAGCATCGGGAAGGACAGCTGCGCCCCGTCGGCGGGCAGGTAGTGCTGGGCGGTCCCGGTGTCGGCGGGGGTGCCGCGCATGGCGGCCAGCAGGTAGGGACCCCAGCCGATCAGCGCGATGGCGCCGGAGATGACGGCGATGACGAGCAGGCGCAGCAGCGGTTCGAGGCTGCGGCGGGCGACGGCGACGGTGGCCGCCATGATGACCAGCGTGAAGGCGGCGTAGCCCAGCAGCAGCGTGTAGAACAGCGCGGCGACGCCGAGGAACGCCCCGACGCCGACGATCGCCGCCCAGCCGCGGCCGGGTCTGAGTCCCGCGCCGGGGGTGCCGGCACGCAGTCCCGACCATCCCAGCACGAACACCGGCGGCAGCAGCACCGCGATGATCGCCGCGTACGGTTCGGCCGGTGAGTAGGCCAGCATCACCGCGGCCGTGGCGGTCGTGACGATCAGCGCGTACCGGAACCGGATCATCGCCGTCCACAACACATAGGCGAGGGCCACGGCGACGGCGATCGAGATGATCGCCCACGGTTTGAACATCTCCCACGCCGGTGTGCCGGTGAGCGCGGCGAGCCGCCCGCCCAGCCAGAACCATCCGGGCGGATAGAACGGCGGCAGCCCGTAGTAGGTCATGTCGTGCAACGCGGCGGTGTCGGCGAACCGGGTCAGGTACTCGGTGCGGAACTGCTGGTCCACCGAGATGCCGAACAGGTAGAGCCTGGTGGCCCCGAGCGGCATCCCAAGTGTCACGACGACGAACGCGGACAGCAGCACCGTCGACGCGGCATGCGCCAGCAGTCGCCGTCCCCGTCGGTGCACCCAGGCTGCCGCGAAAAGCCCTGCCAGACAACCGAACTGACCGACCGTGGTCAGCGCGTGCAGCTGGTTCGACGAGTTGTACGCCGGCCACTCGACCCGCGCGATCGCCGCCAGCGAGACGACCGCGACGGCGGCGGCGGTCAACGCCGCCGCCACCATCCGGCCCGCGACACTGAGCGGGGCGGTCAGCGCGTTGATGCCCACCGGTTAGATGGGCAGCTTGCGGAAGATCGGCCGCGGGATGTGGCGCAGCACCATCATCACGTACCGGAATGCGCCGGGCGCCCAGACCAGGTCCTTGCCCTTGGCCGAGGCGTTGACCGCCAGTTCGGCGACGTACTCCTTGTCGACGGTCAGCGGTGCTTCCTTGACGTGCGCGCTCATCCGGGTCCGCACCTGGCCGGGGCGGATGACGAGGACGTGAACCCCGTACTCGCGCAGGGCCTCTCCGAGGCCGAGGTAGAAGCCGTCCAGTCCGGCCTTGGTCGAGCCGTAGACGAAGTTCGACCGCCGCACGCGTTCACCGGCGGCCGAGCTCATCGCGATGATCTGACCGAAGCCCTGCTCGCGCATCCGTTCGCCGAGCAGCACGCCCACCGAAACCGCTGCGGTGTAATTGATCTCGGCGATCTGCACGGCTTTGCGCTGGTTCTGCCACAGCTCCTCGGCGTCGCCGAGCAGCCCGAACGC
Organism: Mycolicibacterium litorale; assembly: GCF_014218295.1. The sequence continues at coordinate 5,159,885 of NZ_AP023287.1, read as the reverse complement.
GACGATCGCCACGTCGATGTCGCGGGCGCCGGCTTGGGACGCCTTGTCGATCACATCGGGGTGGCTGGCGGTGTCCACCGCATCGAAATCGATGACCTCGACGGATTTCGCGCCGGCGCTGCGCATCTGGGCGACGGCGGCGTCGCGGCCTGGATCGTCGGGCAGTGCGGCGAGCACGATGCGGGCCGGCGCGTCGCGCAGGTAGCGCTCGCAGATCGCCAGCCCGATCTCAGAGGTCCCGCCGAGGAGCAGGATGGTCTGGGGGTTGCCGACCGCATCGATCACCATGTGCGCACCATCTAGAGCAGCTCCAAACGTCGGGCCATGTCCGAGGCGAACACCCCGTCGGGATCGACCCGGCGGCGCACGGCGATCCACTCGTCGATGCGCGGATACATGGCGTGGAAGGTTTCGGCGGTGGTGCGGGAGTCCTTGGCGGTGTAGAGCCGGCCGCCGAACTGCAGCACCCGGTGGTCGAGCCCGCTGACGAACTCGCCGAGTCCCGGTTTGATCGGGAAGTCGACGCAGACGTTCCAGCCGGGGATCGGGAAACTCAGCGGCGCTTTGTTTCCCGGCCCGAAGAGCTTGAACACGTTGAGGAACGAGTAGTGCCCGGACCGCTGGATGTCGACGAGGATGGCCTTGAACTCGTCGACCGCCTCGGTCGGCACCACGAACTGGTACTGCAGGAACCCGTTGCTGCCGTAGGCGCGGTTCCACTCCCCGAACATGTCGAGCGGGTGATAGAACTGCGTCAGGTTCTGCACCTTGCCGCGGTAGGTGCCCGACTTGCGGTACCACAGTTCGCCGATCGGGCCGAACGTCCACTTGTTCGCCAACCCGTTGGGGAACACGTCGGGGAACGTCAGCAGTTGCGGCGCGTCGAATTTCAGCGGATTGCGCTGCAGCTTCTTGGGTAGCTGGTCCAGCGTGGCCAGCGATCCGCGGGAGATGGCGGCGCGGCCGAGTTTCGGCGGCGGGCTGATCGCGTCGAACCAGGCGCTGGAGTAGGCGTAGTTCGCCTCGCTGCCGTCGCTGTGGATAGCGATGGTCTCGTCGAGATCGGCGGTCACGTCACCGTCGGCGATGAAGTACGCCGTCTCCGTCGGCGTCATCGCGATGGTCGCGCGCAGGATGATCCCGGTCAGGCCGTTGCCGCCGACGGTCGCCCAGAACAGCTCGGCGTCCTTGCCGCGTGGTTTGAGGGTGCGCACGGTGCCGTCGGCGGTGAGCAGGTCCATCGAACGGACGTGGTTGCCGAAGCTGCCCGCGCTGTGGTGGTTCTTGCCGTGGATGTCGCAGGCGATCGCGCCGCCGACGGTGACCTGGCGGGTGCCGGGCAGCACGGGAACCCACAGCCCGAGCGGCAACGCCGCCCGCATCAGCTGGTCGAGGTTCACTCCGGCGTCGACGTCGACGAGGTGGCTGTCGCTGTCCATCGTGTGGATGCGGTTGAGCGCCGTCATGTCGACGACCAGGCCGCCGCCGTTCTGCGCGTTGTCCCCGTAGGACCGGCCCAGCCCGCGGGCGATGATCCCGCGTTGCGGATCGTCGGCGACCCGCGCGACCGCCTTGGCGATCTCCTCGGGGTCGGGCGTCGACAGCACCTGGGCCACGGTGGGCGCGGTGCGGGCCCATCCGGTGAGCCGCCGGGTCGTGGTCTGAAACATCGTGACGAGGGTACCGCCCCGGCGTTCGGCGGCCGCTCCGCCCGGAAAAAGGTGCGCGGGCCCGGCGCGCCGCCGCGGTAGCGTTGAGCAAACTGTATGTGGGGGCGCGGATGCTGCTGAGTGACATCGACTCGTGGAACGTCGGTGCGTTGCACTCCATCGCGTTCGAGCTCGGCGACGAACTCGAGACCGTCGAGGGTGTCGCGTCCGATCTCGAGCTGATCTCCCGGCTGCCGGGGTGGGAGTCGCCGGCGGCCGCCGCCGCTCGCGGCAAGATCCACGAGACTGGAGTTCGCCGTCACCACACCGGGGGTGGGGACGACGCCGACCAGTCTGCCGGACATGGTCGGGGAGGCGTCCGCGCTGCGCAGTGAGATCCAGAACCAGCTGGGCCTGGCGGGCAGGGGCGGTGAGCCGGTGTCGACGATCGCCTGGCTCGGTTACGAGCCGCCGGCCAACGACGACATCTCGGTCCTCGAGGCGGGGTTCGACCGCCGCGCGAACGAGGCCGCACCGGATCTGGCCGACTTCTACCGCGGGGTCAACGCCACCAACGTGCACGGCTCGGAGGTCAACCTCTCGGCGTTCGGGCACTCCTACGGCTCCCTGACCACCGCGCAGGCACTGCACGAACTCGGGAGACGGGCGAGGTCGACAACGCCGCGTTCTATGGGTCGCCCGGTCTCGGCTTCACCGACCAGATGACGACCGAGTGGCGCGGCAACCTGTAGTACGAGGCGGCGGTGCCGATCCGCGACGAATCCGACCTGTTCCTGCCCGACAGGAACGCCTACGTCATGTCCGCCCCCGGCGATCCCGTCTCCGGAGATCCGCGATGGAATGGCATCCCGCTTCCGGCGCTGGGCGATTTCGGCGCGCTCGGTCCACTCCGCTGACGTTGCCGTTGGAACAGCTGTCGTCGGATGCCGCCGTCACTCCCGATGGTGCGAGCCGGGACGGTGCGGCCTCGCACGCCGACTATCCGCGTTCCGTTCCCCAGCCCGATGGAACACAGTTGCTGCGAACCCCTGCTTACAACCTGGCGATCATCGCGGGCGGCCTGGCTGATGTGCCCCTGCCGAACGGAGACGAAAGGCTGGTCCGATGACGGGTCGGTGCGCGCGCTGGACCGCGGTCCCGCTGGCCGCACTGCTGTTGGCGGCATGCGGCGGCGGTGGGAGCGACTACGAATCCCCGATACTCGGCCAGGAGGTTCCGATGATCGACATCGCCCAGCTGCCGGATATCGAACAGACGCGGGCTCAGATGGTCGACCTCGTCGACCGGGTGCGTGCGGAGGTCGAACGGCTCGTCCCCGAGACCGCACCGTGGACGCAGTCCTACGAGGAGACCCGCGAGAACTGCACCCAGCAGGGGACCGAGCAGCAGGGCGCGGCGCTCTACCTCGCCAAGTGGACGTCGCCGCTCTCCATGACCGACCCGCAGTGGGGCCTGGTGTTTCCCGCGGTGCGGCAGTTGGCCGCCGACGCCGGGCTGGCCACGGTCACCGCGATGGCCGATGCCAGCCGCAACCACGACGTGCGGTTCAGCAGCGACGACGGCCGGACGCTCGTGTTCGGCTCGAAAGAGGCCTCGTTGCTCACCGGCAACATCGCCTGCCGCAGGCCCGCGGGAGGCGCACAGTGACCGGCCGCAACGTCCACGTCGAGGTGGCGGCCGTGCGCCTGTCGTCGGATCAGATGCACGTCGTCGCCGAGGAGGCGTCGTCGAGCCGCGCCGGGGTGGCGGCCGGCATCGCCGGTCAGGAGTCGGCGTGGAAGAACGGCGGGCAGGCCGAGGTTCGCGGCGTTCATCGACATCCTCGACCAGCAGGCGCAGCGGTTGCGCACCGATCTGACCGACCTCGGCGACAAGCTGCGCGCCGCCGCCGACGTCTACGACCAGCAGGACGCCGCGGGCGGTGCGGCACTCGACGAGTCGGTCCGCTACGACTGACGTCAGGCCAGCCGGAAGATCACCGTGCGCTGCACGATGAAGTTGATCACGGTCGCCGTACCCTGTGCGATCACGAACGCCACCGGCACCCGCCACGGCTTGTCTTCCCACGCCATGAAGAACACGTAGTTGAGCCCGACCTGCGCGGCGTACGTGGTGGCGTAGAGCGCGCACACCGCGAGGAAACGGGCCCGGCTCGGCGGGGCCTGGAACGTCCACCGGCGGTTGATCAGGTAGGCGGTCGTGGTGCCGGCGATGAAGCTGAGCGTCTTGGCGACGTTGACGTGCAGACCGGCTTCGAGCAGCAGCACGTAGAGCCCGAAGTCGACGATCGCGGAGAACCCGCCGGTGAGCAGGAACCGCCACACCTGCGTGGTCAACGACAGCTGGGGCGACATGGGGGGCTCGGCCACCCCGGCAGCTTATGCGGTGGCACGCTCAGCGCAGCGTGGCCTCCAGGACGCCGCACAGTGCGTCGACGGCTCCGGCGAACGCGTGCTCGGCGGGTGCGCCGAATCCGACGATGACGCCGTCGGGGTCCGCGACATCGGGCCCGGCCGCGGGGTGGCGCATGACCGACAGGCCGGTCAGTGCGATACCCGCGCCGCCCGCCCGCTGCAGCACCTCGCGCTCGGCGCCGTCGGGCAGCGTCAGTAGCAGGTTCAGTCCGGCGGAGAGCCCGCGGACGCCGACGCCGAGCGGGGCGAGCGCCTCGACGAGCCGGTCGCGCCTGCGCCGGTAGCGCATCCGCATCCGGCGGATGTGGCGGTCGTAGCGGCCGCTGGTGACGAAGTCGGCCATCGTCAGCTGCGCGAGGGAGTCGACGAAGAACTGGTTGCCGCCCGCGGCCGCCACCACCGGTTCCACCAGGTCGTCGGGCAGTGCCATCCAGCCCAGCCGCAACGCCGGGGCCAGGCTCTTGCTGGCCGAGCCGAGGTAGACGACGCGGTCGGGGGCCAGGGGCTGCATCGCCCCTACGGGTTGGCGGTCGTAGCGGAACTCGCCGTCGTAGTCGTCCTCGAGGACGTAGGCCCCGCGGCGCGCTGCCCACTCGACGGCGGCGGTGCGGCGGGCCGGGTGCAGCGGCATGCCGTGCGGATTGTGGTGGGCGGGCGTGAGCAGGACGGCGGAGGCATCGTACCGGTCGAGGTCAGCGACCACCGCGCCGTCGTCGTCCAGACCGATGGGCACCGTGGAGGAGCCCAGTGCGCTGATCGCGTCGCGGAAGAGGAACAGCCCGTACGCCTCGACGGCGATCGGGTGCGCAGGGCCGAGGACGCGGGTGAGCAGTTCGATCGCATGCCGGACCCCGGCGCAGATGACGACGGTCTCCGGCGAGGTGCGCACGCCGCGTACGCGGCCGAGGTAGCCGGCCAGCGCCTCGCGCAGTTCCGGCCGGCCGCGCGGATCGCCCATCCACAGCGCGTCGTTGGGCGCGTCGGTCAGCGCCCGCCGGGCGGAGGCCAGCCACGCGGCGCGCGGGAACTCCGACACGTCCGGGGAGCCGGGCATCAGGTTGTGGCGTGCCGTCGTGCGGACGCCGCGCGGGCGGGGCGGGTCGGTGCGCGCACCGGTGTTCAGCACCCATGTCCCCGCACCTTGGCGCGACGCCAGCCAGCCCTCGGCGACCAGGTCGGCGTAGGCCTCGGCCACAGTGTTGCGCGCGATGCCGAGGTCGGCGGCGAGCGTGCGCGACGGCGGCAACATGGTCCCGGCCGTGAGCCGGCCCGAGCGCACCGCCTCACGCAGCGCGTCGACCAGCAGCTCGCGCACTCCGCGGGCGCCCGGCCGGACGACGTCGCGCAGGTCGAGGTGCAGATCCCGGGCACCCGGATTGGCCCACGAAGTCACCGGTCGATTGAACCAGCTGAGCGGGCATTTCGGGATTAGCGTTCGGGATATGACACAGACACTGGAACCCTCGACCACCGGCCGCATCAAGATGTTCAAGGCGGCCCCGGAACTCTACGGCGCGATGATGACGCTGTCGGAGGCGTCCGCCAGGGACGTCGACCCGACCATCGGCGAGCTGATCAAGATCCGCGCCTCGCAGATCAACCGCTGCGCCTTCTGCCTCGACATGCACACCCACGATGCGCGCAGACACGGCGAGACCGAACAGCGGTTGGCCTTGGTCGCCGCATGGGAGGAGGCCGGGGACCTGTTCACCGAGCGTGAGCGCGCCGCGCTGGCGCTGGCCGAGGCCATCACCGAGGTCGCCGAGCGCGGACCCGTCAGCGACGAGGTGTATCAGCGGGCGGCGGAGGTGTTCAGCGAGCGCGAGCTCGCACAGGTCATCGCGATGACGGTGACGATCAACGCCTGGAACCGGATCAACCTGGCCGCACCGCAGCCCATTCCGCGCCGCTGACCGAATACGGTCGACGGTGTGCAGACCCGGTCCGGTGCGGAGATCACCTTCGACGGTGACGTCGTCGTGAAACTGCACCGGGCCGGCACCGATCCGCGGGCGCTGCGCACGCGGCTGCGGGCGGCCGGCGCAGCACCCGGCATCCTGCTCGCACCGCTGACGACGGTGCCGGAGCGGGCCGGCCCGCGGTGGCGCAGCCGCTGGCCGCGAGTGGAAACCGTTGCACCGCAGCCAGATCAGCTGCCCTGGGCGGAGGCCGGGACGCTGCTCGCGCGGTTGCACGCCCAGCCTGTCGGCATGCGGCTGGGCCACGCCTGGCCGGCCCGGCTACGGCGCGCCGTCGACCAGCTGCGCACCGCGGGCCCGCAGGCGCAACCGGTGCGGCGGGCGGCCGCGGCGCTGCCGCCCGCGGTGTGGCGGGCCGGTTCGGCCGACCGGCCCCGCACGCTCGTCCACGGCGACTTCCACCTCGGCCAGCTCGGGCGGCGCGCGGGCGGGCCGTGGGTGCTCATCGACGTCGACGACCTCGGGGTCGGCGACCCGGCGTGGGACCTCGCGCGGCCCGCGGGGTTCTGGGCGGCCGGGCACATCCCGGACCAGGATTGGGCGGCGTTCCTCGACGCGTACCGGCGGGCCGGCGGTGCGGCGCTCGCCGCGTCGTCCGCCGACCCGTGGCCGGTGCTCGAACCGTTCGCCAGGGCGGCGGTGGTGGCCGCGGCCGCCCACCACCCCGCCGACGAACTACTGGCTGAGGCCTGCGCCAGGATGGCCTAGCTGGAGAAGAACAGCCGCCCGAAGCCCTGCTTGCGGTAGTACTTGTTGCCGCGGTGACCCCAGCCCGGACCGTAGCCGTATCCCGACCCGTAGCCGGCCTGCGGGGGAGGCGCCGGCGCCGCCTGGACGAACCGGTTCTCCATCTGCGTGAGCGCCTCGAGTTCGCCGAAGTCGAGGAAGATGCCGCGGCAGCTGTCGCACTGCTCGAGATGGATGCCGTTGCGCTCGTAGGTCTTCATGGTCCCCGAGCACTTGGGGCACCGCATGGCGTGGCTGCCGCCCGATGTCGGCGACGTGGGCGGTTGATATGGCGGGATGCTCATATCGCCATAACGCTAGACGATCCTGGGAAGTGCCTGGCAGTTTCCACCGTCGGCCACTTGGCCAGGAAATCGGCGCCGGGAACCGCCACTGCGTTACGCAACCCGCCCCCTCACACCCAGTACGGCACCCGCGCCCGGTACTGCTTCATCGCCAGCGCGGCCAGCGTCCACCCGATCACCGTCAGCACGATCACGACCAGCCAGTGCCGCAGCTCCTGGTCGGCGCCCAGCAGCGGCGCCCGCACGATGTCGAGGTAGTGCAGCAGCGGGTTGAGCTCGACGATCTTGGCCCACTGCCCGGCCCCCTGAGCCTGCAGCGTCGCCTCGTTCCAGATGATCGGCGTCATGAAGAACAGCAGCTGCACGACGCTGTTGAGCAGCGGCCCGATGTCGCGGTACCGGGTCGCCAGGATGCCGAAGCACAGCGACACCCACACGCAGTTCAGCATGATCAGGGCCAGCGCCGGGATCACCGCCAGGTCGGCCCAGTTCCACGGCTTCGGATAGATCACCGCGATGATCACGAAGATGATGATGTTGTGCGCGAACAGGATCATCTGCCGCCACACCAGCCGGTAGACGTGGACCGACAGCGGCGTCGGCAGCTGTTTGATCAGCCCCTCGTTGGCGATGAACACCTCGGCGCCCTCGAGGATCGACGCGTTGATCAGGTTCCAGACGATCAGGCCCATCGTCACGTACGGAAGGTGTTCGGACAGTTCGAGTTTGAACAACTTCGAGTAGAGCAGCCCCATCGCGACCGCGGTCGCGCCGGTGGCGATCGTGATCCAGAACGGTCCGAGCACCGACCGGCGGTAGCGCTGCTTGATGTCCTGCCACCCCAGGTGCAGCCACAGCTCGCGCTTGCCGAAGCCCTCGCGCAGGTCGCGGACGGCGCGCGCCATCGTCTTCGACTGCGCTGAAGCGTCAACGAACGTCATGTGCCCGGCCTCCCGAACTTCTCCTCGCGACCCAGACGGCGTAACCGGACCCACTCCCGCAACCCGGCGGGATCCCGCCGCGACACCAGGAAGTACCAGCCGAACCGCACCCACTCCTGCGGAAGCAGTGCGCGCAGACCGGGCTGCGCCAAGAGGTATCCGCGATTGCGGTAGGTGAAGAAGCGTTTGGTGGCGTCGTCGGGATATTGCGTGTGCATGCGCCCGCCGAGGATCGGTTTGAACTCGTCGGTGCCGCACGGGTGGACGTAGGTCGCCTGCAGACAGGTGCCGAACGGCAGCCCCGAACGCACCAGGCGGCGGTGTACCTCGACCTCGTCGCCGCGCACGAACAGGCGCAGATCCGGCACCCCCACCGCCTCGATCGTCGACGCGCGGAAGAGGGCGCCGTTGAACAGCGAGGCGTATCCCGGCAGCAGCTCGCCGCCGCCCAGTTCGGCGACCCGGCGCCGCCACACCAGGCCCTGGCGCACAGGAAACGCCAGCCGGGAGGGGTCGTCGATGTCGCACACCATCGGCGACACCTCGGCCAGGCCGTGGCGGGACGCGCAGTCCAGCAGGGTGCCGAGCACCGACGGATCGAGCGGCCGCCCGTCGTCGTCGGCGAGCCATACCCAGTCCGCGCCCGCGGCCAGCGCGTGCAGCATGCCGAGGGCGAATCCGCCCGCGCCGCCGAGGTTGCGCCGCGAACCCAGATAGGTCGAAGGAATGGGTTGCGCGGCGACCAGGTCACGCACCTGCGAGTCGCAGTCGTTGTCGACCACGATCAGCCCGTCGGGTCGGCGCGTCTGGGCGGACAGCGCGGACAGCGACTGCGCCAGCGACTCAGGCCGCCGGTGGGTGACCACGACGGCGTAGATCGTCTCCGTCATCGGGCGGGCTCGCCCGATTCGTTGGCGGCAGCTGAATTCTCCTCGCGCGAGCGCTCGTCGGCCGGCCAGTCGCCCCGGTGCTCGTCGAGCACCTCCCGCACATGCCGGGCGGCGTCCTCACCCTCGTAGGCCCGCACGACCTCCTCGATGCCGCCCGCCATCTTGATGGTGCCGTGGTCGATCCACATCGCGGTCTTGCACAACCGGGCCAGGAACTCGTTGGAGTGGCTGGCGAACACCAGGATCCCCGACCGCTCGACCAGGCTCTGCAGACGCGACTGCGCCTTCTTGAGGAACTCCGCGTCAACCGCGCCGATACCCTCGTCGAGTAGCAGGATCTCCGGGTCGATGCTGGTCACCACACCCATCGCCAACCGCACCCGCATCCCGGTGGAGTACGTGCGCAGCGGCATCGACAGGTACTCGCCGAGTTCGGTGAACTCCGCGATCTCGTCGACCTTGGCCATCATCTGCTTTCGGGTCTGGCCGAGGAACAGCCCGCGGATGATGATGTTCTCGAACCCGGAGATCTCCGGATCCATCCCCACGCCGAGGTCGAACACCGGCGCGACCCGCCCGGTCACGGTGGCCGAGCCGCGGGTGGGTTCGTAGATGCCCGACAGCAGGCGCAGCAGCGTCGACTTGCCCGCGCCGTTGTGCCCGACCAGGCCCACCCGGTCACCGAGCTCCAGGGACATCGTGATGTCGCGAAGGGCCTCGATGACCACGACATTGGACTCGTTGCGTCCGATGGCGCCGCCGGCCTTGCCGAGGAAGGCCTTCTTCAGCGAGCGGGTCTTGGCGTCGAAGATGGGGAACTCGACCCAGGCGTCCCGGGTCTCGATACGAGGAACCGCCACCGGTGCCCTACAGGTACTGCCCGGTGCCGGGGTGCGCGGGGCCGCCGCGCTGACCCTGCACCGCGATGCCCGGGGGCAGTGCGCCCTGCCGCATCTGTTCGAGCTGCGCCCTGGCGGCCATCTGCTGGGCGAACAGCGCGGTCTGGATTCCGTGGAACAGGCCTTCCAACCAACCGACGAGCTGCGCCTGGGCGATGCGCAGTTCGGCGTCGGACGGGGTGGTGTCCTCGGTGAAGGGCAGCGTCAGCCGTTCCAGCTCCTCACGCAGTTCGGGCGCCAGGCCCTCCTCGAGTTCTCGGATGCTCGTGTGGTGGATCTCGCGCAGCCGGTTGCGGCTGGCGTCGTCGAGGGGAGCCGCCCGCACCTCCTCGAGGAGTTGTTTGATCATCGTGCCGATCCGCATCACCTTGGCGGGCTGTTCGACCAGATCGGTCAGCGACTTGCCGTCGCCGTCCTGCTCCTGCTCGCCGCGGGCGTCGCCGCCGATGATCTCGATGTTGTCGTCGTCGTTGTTCAGCGTCATCTGAGTCGCATTCCCTCTTACAGCCGTTCTATCGGTGTGACACTAGTCCGTCGCCGTGGATGTCCCCGCACGCTGTCGGCCGCGTGGGTTGCCGGTGGGCCGCCAGGCGAACAGCCGTTCGGCCCGTTGCCGCTGTCGCTTGCGTCAGTAAACGGTGCCGGTCGGCCGTCCGAGCGGCCCGGGTGCCGCGTCCACGTGCGTCGGGCAAACATGGCGGCGACGCTGCGAAATGTCGGTCACCGGCAAGATCAACGGCGCGAGGTCGACGGGTGCCGCGGCGCCCCACATGCGTGGCGCCGCCACCCGGCAGGGTCAGCAACGGTGGGGGGATTAGCACTCAACACCGTCAGGGTCCTGGACTAGTATGGCTGCCCAGGTGATCCGAACCAGTGGTGCAACGGTCGATGCGCACGGTGGGGCACTCACCGAAATCGTGTCGGTTTGTGGAATTCACGAACGCTCTAAGGTGGCTGCAATGGCATATGACGTCGCCCGGGTGCGTGGATTGCACCCCTCATTGGGCGACGGCTGGGTGCATTTCGACGCGCAGCACGGGATGCTGCTGCCCGACGCGGTGGCCACGACGGTCTCCACCGCGTTCCGCGGCTCGATGTCGACGACCGTCGGCCCACACCCGTCGGCACGGCGCAGCGCCGCGGTGCTGCACGCCGCCCGCCAGGCCGTCGCCGACCTCGTCAACGGTGACCCGCGGGGTGTGGTCCTCGGCGCCGACCGCGCGTTGCTGCTGGCGTCGCTGGCCGACGCCGCGTCGTCCCGGGTCGGCCTCGGCTACGAAGTCGTCGTCACCCGCCTCGACGACGAGGCGAACATCGCGCCGTGGCTGCGGGCGGCGAACCGCTACGGCGCCAAGATCAAGTGGGCCGAGGTCGACATCGAGACCGGGGAACTGCCCGCGTGGCAGTGGGAGGGCCTGATCACCGGGCCGACGCGCCTGGTGGCGATCGCGTCGGCGTCGTCGACCATCGGCACCGTGACCGACCTGCGGGCGGTGACCAAGCTGGTGCACGAGGTGGGCGGTCTCGTGGTGGTCGACCACTCCGCGGCCGCGCCCTACCGGTTGATCGACCTTGAGGAGATCGACGCCGACGTGGTGGCGGTCAACGCCGTCGCGTGGGGTGGCCCGCCGATCGGTGCGCTGGTCTTCCGGGATCCGTCGACCATCGACCAGTTCGGGTCGGTGTCTCTGGACCCGTACGCGACCGGCCCGGCCCGCCTCGAGGTCGGCGTCCACCAGTTCGGAATGCTCGCCGGGCTGGTCGCCAGCATCGAGTACCTGGCCGGCCTCGACGAGAACGCCACCGGCACCCGGCGGGAACGGCTGTCGCTGTCGATGCAGTCCGCCACCTCGTACATGAGCAGGCTCTTCGACTACCTGCTGATGTCGTTGCGTTCGCTGCCGCTGGTCATGGTGATCGGCCAGCCCGAGGTCCGCATCCCGGTGCTGAGTTTCGCGGTCCGTGACGTCCCGGCCGAGAAGGTCGTGCAGCGGCTCGCCGACAACGGGGTGCTCGCGATCGCGAACGCCAACTCCCGGGTGCTCGACGTCATCGGGGTCGACGACATCGGCGGTGCGGTGACGGTCGGGCTGGCGCACTACACGACCACCGCCGAGGTGGATCAGCTGGTGCGCGCGCTGGCGTCGCTGGGCTGACTCCGGCCCGGAACCGTCAGTCCCGCACGCGCAGCAGGACCTTGCCCGACACCTCGCCGGAGTTCAGCAGTTCCTGGGCGGCGTGGGCCTCCTGTACGGGGAACTCCGCACCGATGATCGGGCGCACCCGGCCGTCGGCCACCATCGGCCACACGTGCTCCACGACCTCGGCGACGATGTCGCTCTTGCCGCCTGGGCCGGTGACCGGACGTGAGCGCAGCGCGGTCGCGGTCACGCTGGCGCGTTTGGCGAGCAGCTTGCCGATGTTGAGCTCACCTTTGACGCCGCCCTGCATGCCGATGACGACGAGCCGCCCACCGGTGGCCAGGGCATCGATGTTGCGGTCGAGGTAGGCCGCGCCCATGATGTCGAGGATCACGTCGGCCCCGGCGCCGCCGGTCTCGGCGCGCACCCGCTCGACGAAATCCTCGTCGCGGTAGTTCACGGCCACGTCGGCGCCCAGTTCCCGGCACAGGTCCAGCTTGTTCTGCGACCCCGCGGTGACCGCGACCCGGCAGCCCAGCGCACGTGCCACCTGGATGGCGTGGGTGCCGATACCGCTGGCGCCGCCGTGGACGAGCAGGGTCTGCCCGGCCGCGAGTCCGGCGGTCATCACGACGTTGGACCACACGGTGCACGCCACCTCGGGAAGCGCCGCGGCGTGGGGGAGTTCCACCGATGCCGGGACCGGCATCACCTGGCCGGCCGGCACGGTCACGTTTTCTGCGTAGCCCCCGCCTGCCAGCAAAGCGCACACCGGCTGCCCGACGGACCACTCGGAGACCCCGTCGGCGACCTCGCTGATGATGCCGGAGACCTCCAGGCCCATGACGTCGCTGGCGCCCTGCGGGGGTGGATACTTGCCCGCCGCCTGTAGGAGGTCGGCGCGGTTGATCCCCGCGGCAACCACGTCGATACGGACCTCACCCGATTGAAGTGCGCGTTCGGGTAATTCCGTCCACACCAGCTTCTCCGCGGACTCCGCGACGATCGCATGCATCATTTAAACCCTACCCCTGGGTACAGTTCGCTTCCCGGCAGCGGTTTCGTGTTCTACCATGGGCGGATGGAGGGGATGATCGGGGGCCGCACGGCGAGCGACATGCCGGGTCTAGACATTGCAGAACAACGGTCCTGGCAAAATTTCCTGGACGCCGCGTTGAGGCTTTACGCCACATTGAACAAGTCGTTGGTCGAACAGCATCACCTGACGCTCAACGACGTCCGCCTGCTGGACATGCTCGACAAGTCGCCGACCGGGTCGGCACGGATGGGCGATCTCGCGGACAAGCTGATGTCGCTGCCCAGTCGGGTGACGCGGCAGATCCGCCGGTTGGAGATGCAGGGCCTGGTGCGGCGGGGCGCCAGCCCGGACGACGGCCGCGGCGTGCTGGCGACGATCACCGACGACGGCCGCACCCAGGTGCGCCAGGCCATGGTCACCTACAGCGAGGGCGTGCGGATTCACTTCCTGGGCCGGCTGTCGCGGCCGCAGATCTCGGCGATGGGGGAGAACTGCCGCCGCGTGAGCGCCGCGATGCGGGCGGGCGCGGCGCCCGCCAGGCTAGGCCGCGTGTAGCACCCACTACGCTGTTGCGCGGTGGCGTGGCAGAGCGGCCTAATGCACTCGCCTTGAAAGCGAGAGACGGCTAACACCGTCCGGGGGTTCAAATCCCTCCGCCACCGCTCATTCGCCGGTGAAGTTCGGCGGTCGCTTCTGGAACATCGCGGTGACCGCCTCACCGAGGTCCTTCGACGGCAGGAACGCCGAGTTCCACGCCGCGACGTACCGCAGGCTCTCCGACACGCGGGCGATGCGCTGCTGATCGAGGACGTCCTTGACGCCCTGCACGGTCAGCGGCGGGTTCGCCGCAATCTCCTCCGCGGTGGCGTGCGCGGCGGCCAGCGACGCCTCGGCATCGTCGAACACGTCGTTGACCAGGCCGATCTTCTCGGCGCGGGCGGCGTCGATGTCCTTGCCGGTCAGGGCCAGTTCGCGCAGGTGCCCGTCGGTCAGGATCAGCGGCAGCCGGGCCAGCGAGCCCACGTCGGCGACGATCGCCAGCTTGACCTCCCGCACCGAGAATTTCGCGTCGGCGCTGGCGTAGCGGATGTCGACCGCGCTGATCAGGTCCACCCCGCCGCCGATGCACCAGCCCTGTACCGAGGCGATCGTCGGAGTGCGGCAGTCGGCGACGGCGGTGATGGCGCCCTGCATCTTCTGCAGCCGCTTGTGGAAGTCGGCGCGGGATTTGGCGCCGGCGTCCAGGCCGGGCAGCTCGGCACCCATGGCCGCCAGGTCGAGGCCGTAGCTGAAGTTGCGGCCCGAGCCGGTGAGCACGATGGCCCGCACGTCGGGGTCGGCGTCGAGTGAGGAGAAGACCTCGGGCAGCTCGGCCCAGAACGCCGGGCCCATCGCGTTTCCCTTACCGGGACCGATCAACGTGACGCGCGCGACGTGCCCGTCGATGTCGACGGTCACCGACTCGTATGTATCGCCCATGGAGCTGAGGCTAGCGGCCGATCAGGATGTCGCTGAGCCGGGCCGACGGTAGGACTTCGCAGATCGCGTCGGCGAGGGTCTTGGCCACCACGGTGCGCTGCGAGCCGGCGCCGCCGCTGCCCTCCTTCATCAGTTCGCCGATGATCGCGAGCTGCGCGTCCTCCTCGAGTGCGGCGTACTCCTTGCAGGTGACCGACGTGGCGTCCGGGATCGGTGGACCCGGCTCGGTGGTCTGCGCGACGGTGCCGGTCACCGTCTGGGTGCAGCCGGCCAGCAGCCCCGCGGACAGCAGCAGCCCCATCGCCAGGCGAGCCGTCAGAGTCCTCGCATGCATACCCATCTGGGCCACGATAGGCGCAGCCGCCACGTAACGTGTGCACCATGCGTAGCGACCTGCCGCAGGGCCCCGAGTCACCGCCGACCAACGAACTGCGCAGTGCCGAACTCAGTCTCGGTGTGCTGCACCAGGTGGTTCGCGGAATCGCCGAGGACGACATGGGCAAGCAGACACCGTGCCGTGAGTTCGACGTGGCCGGTCTCACCGACCACCTGATGACGTCGATCACGCTGCTTGGTCAAGCGGCCGGCGCCGAGCTGCCGGAGCGCGATCCGTCGGACTCCGTGGAGCGCCAGATCATCCTCGCGGCCCGCCCCGCGCTCGACGCCTGGCACCGCCGCGGACTCGACGGCACCGTCCCGGCCGGCGGGACGGAGCTGCCGGCCACGGTGCTCGTCGGGATCCTGTCGCTCGAATTCCTCGTGCACGCTTGGGATTACGCGGCCGCGACGGGGCGTGAGGTGCCTGCACCGGACTCGTTGAGCGAATACGTGCTCGCGATGACGCAGAAGTTCCTGACACCGGAGGGGCGCAAGCGGGCGGGATTCGACGAGCCGGTCGAGATGCCCGAGGACGCCCCGCCGCTGCAGCGGCTGCTGGCGTTCACCGGCCGTCGCGCGGAGTTCTAGACCCGCTCGAGGTAGAAGTACAGGTGGCGGCCGGTCCCGGAACTGAAGTCCAGGGCGCCCTTGCCGTTCATGATGCCCAGCAGGGTGTTGTCGTCGACCTTCTTGAAGTGGTCGTGCACGGGCGCGCCGTCGTAGACCATCGACGCGGTCACCTCACCGCGGAACTCCTCCATCCAGAGGCTGGCCTCACCCTTCATCGCCTCGGTGTTGGAGAACCTGTTGCCGTCGGCGTCCAGACACACCAGCGGTTTGGCGTCGGTGGCGGAGTGGAACGTCTTGCCGAACCAGTTGAGGCGTTCCATGAAGCCGTTGGCCTTGTGGCCGGTGTGGAACTCCCCGCCCTTCCATTCGCCGAGCATGAAGTCGATGCCGACCGGTTCCAGGGTGGCCCAGAACTCGTCGAGTTCGGCGTCGGCGATGGTGTCGGTGCGCGAGGTGAGCCGGTCGAAGGTCTCGCGGGCGGTGCTCGTCGAAGTCATGGCTGTCCAATCCAGTCGCGGGCGAAGTCGAGGAAGGCGTCGTTCTCGTGCGGGGAGGCGACGGTCACGCGGACCCCGTCCTCACCGTAGGGCCGCACCACGAGCCGGTTCTGCGCGGCCTTCTCGACGAAGTCGAGGGTGCGGTCGGCCAGCGGCAGCCAGACGAAGTTGGCCTGTGACGGCGGCAGCGTGAATCCGGCCTCGCGAAGGGCGGTGGTGACGCGGGTGCGTTCGGCGACCACCTCGTCGGTGCGGGCCAGCAGTTCGTCGGCGGCGTCGATCGATGCGATCGCGGCGGCCTGCGACACGCTGGTCGCAGAGAACGGCACGTACACCTTGCCGAGCGCGGTCACGATGTCGGCGTCGGCGACGGCGTAGCCGATCCGCAGGCCCGCCAGCCCGTACGCCTTCGAAAAGGTCCGCAGCACCACGACATTCGGGTGGTCGCGGACGAGCCCGAAACTGTCGGGCGCCATGTCGTCGCGGATGTACTCGACGTAGGCCTCGTCCAGCACCACCAGGATGTGCGGCGGAACCGCCTCGACGAACCGCTTCAGGTCGTCGGGGTCGACGACGGTGCTGGTCGGGTTGTTGGGGTTGCAGACGAAGATCAGCCGGGTCCGGTCGGTGACGGCGGCCAGCATCGCGTCGAGGTCGTGGACGTGGTCGCGCAGCGGCACCTGCACCGGGGTGGCGCCCGCGGTGCGGACCTGGAGGGGATAGATCTCGAAACTGCGCCAGCCGAAGATCACCTCGTCACCGACCGACGAGGTGATCTGGATCAACTGCTGGCACAGGCTCACCGAACCGCAGCCGACGGAGATCTGCTCCGGGGTGAAGCCGGCCGCCCCGAGGTGCTCGTCGAGGTGCTTGGCCAGGTGCTCGCGCAGGTCGAGGTAGCCGTTGTCGGGATAGCGGTTGATCTGGTCGGTTGCCTTCTCGATCGCCGCGCGCACACTGGGCAGCGGGCCGTGCACGGTCTCGTTGCTGGCGATCTTGATGGCACCCGGAACCGTCTTACCCGGTGTGTAGGCCGGGATGTCGGCCAATTCGGGGCGCAGGCGGGCGGTCACCCGACCAGCATAGGGCGGGCGATCGACCGCTTTGCTTCCACGGCCGACGGATGTGTAGGCTGTGCGACCGGCGGTAACGTCAGGAGGCGTGCCAGAGCGGCCGAATGGGACTCACTGCTAATGAGTTGTCCCCCTTACCGGGGACCGGAGGTTCAAATCCTCTCGCCTCCGCCGCGGCTGACTCGTCAGCCACGAAGTAGCGAAGTAGTACTGAAGAACGATCGACAACTGAACAACGGCAAGCGCCCGTAGCTCAACGGATAGAGCATCTGACTACGGATCAGAAGGTTAGGGGTTCGAATCCCTTCGGGCGCACTCTCTTGCGATCACGGCTCCCGCGGCAGGCACCACGCCCGGGAGTCGCCGCTTTTTCGCGGCCTGCGCCGCCGGACGCCATCATGATCGATAATCCGCGTCATGTATCGCCTGCGCTCGCTCGCCGGTGCCGAGGGCCCTGTCCTCGGCAGACAGCGGGTTCGTCTGCTGCGGATCTACCTGGGCGCCACGACCTTCCTCTACCTGTACGGGGTGGTGTTCACGTTCTTCCCGGTGCGCACCGACCTCGTCTATGCGAACCCGACCGGCGGGGTCGTCGCGATCGTCCTCGGGGTGGCGGCGCTGGGCTACCTGGCGGTCCGGCCGCAGCGGCTGTGGCCGGCCACGGTCGCGGCGATGGCGGCCGCCCCGATCGTGATGGCTTTTCACGTGACGCTCACCGCGCAGTACGTCTGCATGATCGCCCCGATGTTCCTGGCGATGTACCTGCGGGCGTTCCATCCGCCGCGTCAGGCGTGGCCGTTGATCGGCGTGCAGACCGCGGCGTGTGTGGCCGCGGTCGCCGTGTCA
Organism: Mycolicibacterium litorale; assembly: GCF_014218295.1. Next base: position 5,142,038 of record NZ_AP023287.1, on the reverse strand, counting down.
CCGGCCCACCACACGGGTGTCATCACGTTCCTGATCATCACCGTCGCGATCGTCGGGGCCGCCGAGTCGTTCGGGATGCTCATGAGGGCGATGTTCACCGAGGCGTGCACGGACCCGCTGACCGGTCTGCTCAACCGCGCCGGGTGGGAGATCGGGACGGCGGACCTGCTGGCGGGCCGCCGATCCGGGTCGGCGACGGTGTCCGTCGTCGCCCTCGACATCGACGGGCTGAAGACCCTCAACGACACCTATGGCCACCTCGCCGGGGACCGTCACATCGCCGGGTACGCCCGGCAGTGGCGGCGCCTGGCGCCACGCGGCACGGTCCTGGCGCGGCTGGGTGGTGACGAGTTCGGCGCCTGCATCGCCGGTACGGACCCGGACGCGCTCACGGGCTTCGTCCGCGACATCAGGCACCACACACCGGGGGTGAGCGTCGGTACCGCGACCGCGCCCTGCCGTGACGCCGACATCGCCGGGCTCTACGCCCAGGCCGACGCCGCGATGTACCGCAGCCGGGGACGGCCGGTGCGCGACGCCGGGCCCCGGTAGGGACCCGGCGTCTGCCCGCGGTTCCTACAGCCGGTCCACCGCGTAGGTGGCGGCCTGCTGTGTCATCCCGTTGATCCCGTAGAGGGCGTGCGCGATGCTCGGCTGCCCACCGGGTGCGCCGTTGCAGATCGTGTCGCCTTCCGCGCACAGCTGCAGCGTCTTCGGCGCGTACAGCGGGCCGATGACGACCGGCGGGGCACCGTAGGTGCCGAGCCACTGGGGCGACGGCAGCCCGAACAGGGTGACGGCCGCGACGTGTTCGGCGACCTCGGCCGCGAGCGGCTGCGGGACCGAGTCCCGGTATGCCGCGGGCACCGCGTCGGGAACCGTCGAGGACGTCACGAATCCGGCGACGACCGCACCCTGCGAGAACCCGCCCAGCACGATCCGGGTGTTCGGGCACGTCGTGGCGATGGTCTGGACGCGGTTCCCGGCGTCGCGGATCCCCTCGACGACGGTCCGGGCCAGTTCGTCGCGGGCGTCGAAGTTGTTCGATGCCGCGTAGTTGACCGCGTAGACGTTCACCGTTCGCGGGCCGGCCTGGGCGCGCAGCGCGTCGACGAACGACTGGCCGACGCCGCCGACACCGACGGCCTCCCCGGTGCCCCTGGCGAAGACCACCTCGACATCGGGACACGCCTGCGCGGATGCCGACGGTGCGGCCACGCCGACCAGCGCGGCCCAGGCGGTGACCGCCGCCGCGCCGAGGATGCGACCGAAATGGCGAACTCTCATGTGTGTACTCCTGCTGACGTAAGGCCCGACGCCAGGCGTCATTCCCCTCACCTTCTCGGGCCAAACCCGCGCGTAATCTCGCACGGTATGACGACACCTCCGGTGATCAAGCGCTGGCTCGACTTCATCGACGGCGGCCACGGCGGCGACGTGACGGCGCTGCTGGCGGCGGACGCGGTGTTCTACTCGCCGGCGGTTTTCACCCCGCAGGAAGGCCGCGACACCACCGCCGCGTACCTGAATGCAGCCGCAAAACTGTTCGGCGGTCAGGGTTTTCGCTACGTCAACCAGTGGTATGCCGACAGCTCGGCGGTACTGGAGTTCGTCGCCGACCTCGACGGCATCCACGTCAACGGCATCGACATGATCGAGTGGAACGACGCCGGCGAGATCACGTCGGTCAAGGTGATGCTGCGGCCGTTCAAGGCGTTGCAGACGGTGATCCCGAGAATGGCCGAACTGCTGGCGGGGTCGTGATGCGGCTGCTGCTGATCTCCGACACCCATGTGCCGAAGCGAGCGCGCGATCTGCCCGCGGTGGTGTGGGACGAGGTGGCGCGCGCCGACGTGGTGATCCATGCCGGCGACTGGGTGGAGCCCGGCCTGCTCGACGAGCTCGAGGAGCGCTCGACGAGGTTGGTGGCGTGCTGGGGCAACAACGACGGCGACGAGTTGCGCCGCCGCCTGCCCGAACGCGCGGACGTCACGCTGGCGGGCGTGCGCTTCACCGTCGTGCACGAGACGGGGCCGTCCGGCGGGCGTGACGCGCGGATGGCCGCGCTCTACCCGGACACCGACGTCCTGGTGTTCGGGCACAGCCACATCCCGTGGGACACCACCGCGGCGACGGGCCTGCGGTTGCTCAACCCCGGTTCTCCGACGGACCGGCGCCGCCAGCCGCACTGCACGTACATGACCGCGACGGTCGCCGACGGGGTGCTGAGCGATGTCGCCCTGCACAACGTGGAGCGGCGTGGCTGACCGCCCCGCCCGGGTCGCCGACGTCCACGAGATCGCGGCCGCGATGCCGCACGCCAAGCGCATCGAGGGTCCGAAGGGCAATGCGATCTATCAGGTGGGCGGTAAGTCGTTCGTGTTCTTCCGCACACCACAGCCGGACGCGGCCGATCCCGACAGCGGTGAACGCTACCCCGACGTGATCATGATCTGGGTGGAGTCGGAGGACGACAAGCGGGCCCTGATCCAGGACCCGCACTCACCGTTCTTCACCACCGACCGGTTCGACGGTCACCTGTCGGTTCTGGTGCGCGGCAGTGAGATCGGGCGGATCGGCGTCGAGGAGCTGACCGAGTTGATCCAGGACGCCTGGCTGTCGCGGGCGTCGCGCCGGCGCGCCGAACGCTGGCTCGCCGAACGACAGGTCTGAGGACACCCCGCGGCGCGGCAACATCGACGCCGGGCCTTCCGCAACGGGTCAGCCGGTCTTCGCCGCACAGATCAACGCGATGTGCTTGGTCGCCCAATCACCCAGCGGTGCAAGCGCTTCCAGGAGCTCCCGGCCGGCCGGCGTCATCGAGTACTCGACCCGGGGTGGCACCTCGTGGAAGCTCTCGCGGTGCACCACGCCGTGGCGCTGCAGTTCCTTCAGATGCTGGGTGAGCATCTTCTGCGATACGCCGGCCAGGCCGCGGTGCAGCGCGTTGAACCGCTTCGGCCCGTCCTGGAGCTCCCAGAGGATCAGGGGTTTCCATTTGCCGTCGACCACCGCCATGGCGGCGTCCAGTCCGCAGGTGTACTCGCCGAGTTGGCTCATCAGACCTCCTGGTCACAGCCATCACTTACCGTGAAGTGAGTATCGCACTCGAAAGTGGGTACTTGTCGAGAACTCCGTGTCGCCTCGACGATGAATCCATGTCAACTGTGAGCATTCTCGGAGCCGGTGAGATGGGATCTGCGCTCGCGCGCGCCGCGGCCGGAGCCGGTCACCGGGTCGTCGTGTGGAACCGCACGCCGCATCGGGCGGCGGTGCTGGTGTCGGCGGGCGTGCAGGTGGCCGAAACCGCCGCCGAAGCCGTCGGCTCCGCCGAGGTCGTCGTCGTCTGCCTGTTCGACCACCGCTCGGTGCACCAGGTCCTCGACCCCGTCGCGGACCGCTTGGCCGGCCGGCGCCTCGTCAACGTCACCACGACGACACCCGACGGGGCGCGTGAACTGGCCGCATGGTCGGCCGGCCACGGCGCCGACTACCTCGACGGCGGCATCATGGCGGTGCCGGCGATGATCGGGTCACCCGGCTCTTCGGTGTACTACAGCGGTTCACGCGCCGTCTTCGACCGCGACGGCGAGCTACTCGAAACCTGGGGTGACGCCGAGTACTTCGGTGAGGACCCGGGGCTGGCGTCGCTGCACGACCTCGCGCTCCTGTCGGCGATGTACGTGATGTTCGCGGGGTTCTTCCACGGTGCCGCAATGGTCGCCACCGCGGGCACGTCGGCCAAGGAGTTCGCACGCCGGGCCACCGCGTGGCTGGCCGCCGTGCTGCCTGCGCTCGCCGAGTACGCCGAGATCATCGACGGCGGCGACTACACGCTGCCGGGCCAGCAGAGCCTCGCGTTCTCCGACATCAGCGAGATCGTCGAGGCGAGCGCGGCGGCCGGGATCAGCACCGAGGTGGTCGACATGGTGCAGCGGCTCATCCACCGGCAGATCGACGCGGGCCACGGCGTGGAGGGGTTCGCCCGCATCATCGAGAGCATCCGTAATCCGGTGCGCGCGGCATGATCTCGATACTCGGGCTCGCACCGATGGGCCGGGCGTTGACCGTCGCGCTGCTCGACGCCGGCTACCGCACCACGGTGTGGAACCGCACAGCCGCCAAGGCCGACGGCGTGCGCGCACGAGGGGCGCTGTGGGCCGACAGTCCCGCGCAGGCCGTCGCCGCCGCCGACCTCACGCTCGTCAACGTCGTCGACCAGACCGTGCTCGACGCGGTCGTGACCTCCGCAGGGGCGGCCGTGGCGGACCGCGTCATCGTCGGCCTGGCGTCGGACACACCGGACGCCGCGCGCCGCACCGCCCGACTGGTCGACGGACTCGGCGGCCGGTACCTCGACGGGGCGATCATGACGCCGACCGAGACCATCGGTAGCGCGCGGGCCAGCATCCTGTTCTCCGGTCCGCGCGAGCTCTACGACACCCACCGGCCGGTCTTCGACGCGCTGGCCACCCCGACATGGGTCGGCGAGGATCCCGGCCGCGCCGCCGCGTTCGACATGGCCTTGCTCGACCTGTTCTGGACATCGGTCAGCGGCGTACTGCATTCGGTGAACGTGGCTCGGGCGAACGGGATCTCACCCGCGGAACTCCTCCCGCACGCCCAGGGCATCGCCGGCATCCTGCCCCCGATCGTCGACGAACTGCTCGAGCGGATCGGCGCGGACCGGCACGACGACAGCAGCGCACCGGTCGCGTCGGTCGCCGCGTCGGTTCGCCACCTCATCACGGCGTCGCGGGCGGCCGGGGTGGACGCCGGCGCGCTCGAAGCGTTCCGCGGGTATGTCGACGCCGCGGTGGCCGCCGGCTACGGCGCCGACGAGATCAGCCGCATCGCGCAGACGATGGGTTCGTGAACACTGCGCCGTTCGTCTGCGCGACGGGGACGGTGGTGGCAGGGTCTCCGGCATGGATTCGAAGCCACCGAGCGCCCGCATCGAAGCGGCGCACCGGGCTCATCTGAGCACCCTGCCGTTCTCGGACACAACGGATTTCGACGATGCCGACCGCGGCTTCATCGCCGCACTCGACCCGTGCGTCATCACGGCGGCCGACGGACGGGTGGTGTGGGACAACGACGCCTACGCCTTCCTCGGCGAGGACGTGCCGGCGTCGGTGCACCCCAGCCTGCTGCGGCAGTCCCGGCTGGCCGCCAAGCAGGGGCTCTACGAGGTGGTCGGAGGTATCTACCAGGTCCGCGGTTTCGATCTGTCGAACATCACGTTCGTCGAGGGGGATACCGGCGTCATCGTCATCGACCCGCTGATCTCCACCGAGACCGCCGCCGCCGCGCTCGCGCTGTACCGCCGCGAGCGCGGTGACCGTGCGGTGAGCGCGGTCATCTACACCCACAGCCACGTGGACCATTTCGGTGGCGTGCTGGGGGTGACCAACCAGGCCGAGGTCGACGCCGGCCGGGTGCCGGTCATCGCGCCCGAGGGGTTCATCGACCACGCCGTGTCCGAGAACGTCTACGCCGGCACGGCCATGGCACGCCGCGCGACGTACATGTACGGGACCATGCTCGACGTCGGACCCGCCGGCCAGGTGGGATGCGGTCTGGGGCAGCGCACGTCGACCGGTGAGGTCGCGGTGATCGTGCCGACGCTCGATGTCGCGGCCACGGGTGAGACGCACACGATCGACGGGATCGAGATCGAGTTCCAGATGGCGCCCGGTACCGAGGCGCCCGCCGAGATGCACTTCTACTTCCCGACGTACCGCGCGTTGTGCATGGCCGAGAACGCCACCCACAATCTGCACAACCTGCTCACGCTGCGGGGTGCGCTGGTGCGGGACCCGCGCAGCTGGGCGGGATATCTCACCGAGGCGATCGACACGTTCGCCGACCGAACCGACGTGGTGTTCGCCTCTCACCACTGGCCCACGTGGGGGCGGGACCGGATCGTGAATTACCTTTCACTGCAGAGGGACCTGTACGCCTATCTGCACGACCAGACGCTGCGCCTGCTCAACCAGGGTCACACCGGTATCGAGATCGCCGAGGACTTCCCGTTGCCGCCCGCCCTCGAGAGGGCGTGGCATGCACACGGCTACTACGGGTCGGTGAGCCACAACGTGAAGGCGGTGTACCAGCGCTACATGGGCTGGTTCGACGGCAATCCCGGCCGGCTGTGGCAGCACCCGCCCGCGGCGCTGGGACCCCGCTACGTCGAGGCGCTCGGGGGACTGGACAGGGTGGTCGAACTGGCCCGCGAGGCCTTCGACGACGGGGACTTCCGTTGGGCAGCAACCCTTCTCGACCACGCCGTGTTCACCGACGAAGATCACGCCGCGGCCCGGGAGCTGTACGCGGACACCCTGGAACAGCTGGGCTACGGCGCCGAGAATGCGACGTGGCGCAACTTCTTCCTGTCCGGTGCGACGGAACTGCGCGACGGCAGTTTCGGCACCGCCGGCCAGACCAGCTCACCGACCCTGCTGGCGCAGCTCACGCCGGAGCAGATGTTCGACGCGTTCGCGATCAGCGTCGACGGCCCGCGGGCGTGGGACCTCGACGTGGCGGTCGACGTGACGTTCGCCGACACCGGGGACAACCATCGGTTGACGCTGCGCAACGGGGTGTTGGTGCACCGCAGGGTCACTGCCGACCCGTCGACCGCACAGGCCACGATCCGGCTGACCGACAAGCGGAGGCTGTTGGCGTACGCGGCGGGCGACAGCACGTCACCCGGCGCCGAGATCGCCGGGGATCAAACGGCGCTGGCGTCGCTGATGGGTGTGCTGGACCGTCCGGACCCGGCGTTCGCGATCGTCACGCCCTAGCGTCAGGCGAAGCCGCCGTCGGCGCGCAGGATCGACCCCGTCGTGAAGCTCGACGCGTCCGACATCAGGAAAAGGGCGGCGCCGACGATCTCGGCCGGTTCGCCCGCCCGCTGCAGTGCCAGGTGGCGGAACGGTTCGGCGTCCCCGAAGTCCCACGCCTTGCTGATGTCAGTGAGGAACGGTCCCGCCATCAGGGTGTTGACCCGCACCGTCGGGCCGAACGCCTTCGCCAATCCCTCGGTCATCACATTGAGCCCGGCCTTCGCGGCGGCGTACGGCAGCATCGTGGGATCCGGCCGCAGCGATCCGCTGGAGCTGACGTTGACGATCGCCCCGCCGCCGTCGGCCACCATCCGCTCGCCGACCAGCGCCGCCAGCCGGAACGGACCCTTGACGTTGAGGTTGAACACCGCGTCGAAGAGCTTCTCCGACACCGACGTCAGCGACTCGTACAGCGGCGACATCCCGGCGTTGTTCACCAGTACGTCGAGCTTCCCGAACCGGTCGTAGACCGCCGACACCAGAGGATCGAGTTGATCCCACCGCCCGACGTGCACCCCGTACGGCATGGCCACCCGGCCCGTCGCCTCGGTGATCTCGGCGGCCGTCGCCTCACACGTCTCCAGCGACCGGCTGGCGATCACGACGTCCGCACCGCACCGCGCCGCCCCGAACGCGATCTCCCGCCCGAGCCCGCGGCTGCCCCCGGTGACCAGCACCACCCGGCCACTGAGATCGAACAGATCGTCGGCGTATCCCATGGGCCCATATGGTGGCACGGTGCAACTGCTTCTGGTCAGACATGCGCTGCCTCTGCGCAGCGAACCCGGTGAGGGCTCCGATCCCGTGCTGTCCGAGGAAGGCGTCGAGCAGGCCAAGCGCCTGCCCGACGCGCTGGCCCGGTTCCCGATCGCCCGATTGGTGAGCAGCCCGCAGCGCCGTGCGATTCAGACCGCGCAGCCGGTCGCCGACGCACTGGGCCTGCCCGTCGAGGTCGACGAACGCCTCGCCGAATACGACCGCGACCTGCCGCACTACATCCCGATCGAGCAGATCGCCAAGGAGAACCCGCAGGAACTCGAGCGGCTGATGAACGGCAGGCTGCCCAGCGGCGTCGACGAGGACGCGTTCCTCGCCCGCATCTTCGCCGCCGTCGACGACGTCGTGGCCAACGCCGAGCGCGAGGACACCGTCGCGGTGTTCAGCCACGGCGGTGTGATCAACGCGCTGCTGCACCGCGTCCTGCGCACCGAGCGGTTGCTGTCCTTCCACGTCGACTACGCGTCGGTGACCCGGCTGCTGTGGTCGTCGCGCGCCGGGCAGCTCGCCGTGGCGTCGGTCAACGGCACCGAGCACGTATGGGATCTGCTGCCGCGGAATCTCCGGTGGTGAGCGCTCGCGCGAGCCGCCCATCGGGCCGGTGGTAGGAAAAGCGCATGACGTCTTCCACCCTCGACGGGCTCGATCTCGGCGCACTCGACCGCCATCTGCGCGCCGAAGGCATCGCCCGCACCGGTGACCTGCGCGCCGAACTGATCGCCGGTGGCCGCTCGAACCTGACGTTCCTGGTGTTCGACGATGCGTCGAAGTGGGTGCTGCGCCGCCCGCCGCTGCACGGGCTGACCCCGTCGGCGCACGACATGGCCCGCGAGTACCGCGTGGTGGCCGCACTGGCAGGCACCCCGGTGCCGGTGGCCCGTGCGGTCACCATGCGCAACGACGACTCCGTTCTCGGCGCACCGTTCCAGATGGTCGAGCACGTCGAGGGCCGGGTGGTCCGGCGCGCCGACGAACTGCAGGCGCTCGGCGACGAAGCCACCATCGACGGCTGCGTCGACGCGTTGATCCGGGTGCTGGCCGATCTGCACGCGGTCGATCCGGCCGCGGTCGGCCTCGCCGATTTCGGCAGACCCGACGGATACCTGGAACGTCAGGTGCGGCGGTGGGGGTCGCAGTGGGGCCATGTGCGCCTCGAGGACGATGCACGCGACGCCGACGTGCACAGGCTGCACGCCGCGCTGGGGGAGCGGGTGCCTGCCGAGAGCCGCGCGTCGATCGTGCACGGCGACTACCGCATCGACAACACGATCCTCGACGCGACGGATCCGACGACGGTGCGCGCGGTGCTGGACTGGGAGATGTCGACGCTGGGCGATCCGCTCAGCGACGCCGCGCTGATGTGCGTGTACCGCAACCCGATGTTCAACTACGTCCACAGCGATGCGGCATGGACCTCGGAGCTGCTGCCGACGGGCGACGAGATGGCGCATCGCTACGCGACGGTGTCGGGCCAGGAGTTGGCGCACTGGGATTTCTACATGGCGCTGGCGTACTTCAAGCTCGCGATCATCGCCGCGGGTATCGCGTTCCGCGCCCGGATGGGCGGAACCGAGGACAACGTCGGCGAGGCGGTCGCCCCGCTGATCGCGGCGGGGCTGGAAGCGCTGGGCTGAGGTGCGCCCCGTCGGTCACCGCATCGCGGCTTTGTAGTTCTTCTTCGCCGCGCGCCGCAGCTGGAACAGCCGCGCCGCCCCGGCCAGTGACGCGATCAGCCCGCCGCACACCGCGGCCAGCAGGATCGCCACCCCCAGCGGAAGGTTCCAATGCCAGCCGAGGAACGCGAACTCGGCCGACTCGGTGTTCTGCGCGATGAATATCAGCAGCACGATCAGGATGAGGAGCCCGACGATCACCGACGTCCAGACGGCGGCCGCCCTGGTGAAGTGGACCTTCTTGACCGCGGGTGGGGTCTGTTCGGCGACCGGGAAGTCTCCCGGAACCGGCGGCCCCGGGTTCGGCGGATCGTAGGGCTCCGGCTCCCGCCCTGCCGACGGCCCGTACGGATCGGTGCTCATAGCTCATATTTGCCCATTCGGCGAGTCGGCGAAACCCCCGCCGGGCCCGCGTCGTGGTGAGGTCGTGGTGAGGTAAAGGACGGCGCACCGGCCGGCATCCCGCTAATGTCCGCAGGAGCCACCCGCACGAGCCACCTGCCGAGAGGACATCCGAATGGCGAGCACGCGAGGTCGCGGAAGGGGCGTCACCCGTGTGGCGGCCCTCCTGGTTGCGGCGATGCTGGCCCTGGCCGGCTGCGGCAGTTCGAACCCGCTCGGGGGCGGGGAGATCTCGGGCGATCTGAACACGATCACCGTCGGGTCGGCCGACTTCACCGAATCCAAGATCATCGCGGAGATCTACGCGCAGGCGTTGGAGGCCAACGGTTTCGACGTCAGCAGGCAGTTCGGCATCGGCAGCCGCGAGACCTACATCCCCGCCGTGCAGGACCACTCGATCGACCTGATCCCCGAGTACACCGGAAACCTGTTGCAGTACTTCGACGAAGACACCGAGGTGACCACCCCGGACGCCGTGGTGCTCGGGTTGCTGCGCGCGCTGCCCGGGGACCTGTCGATCCTGTATCCGTCGCCGGCCGAGGACAAGGACACCGTCGCGGTGTCGGCCGAGACGGCGCAGCGGTGGAACCTCAAGACGATCGGCGATCTCGCCGCCCACTCGCCCGAGGTGAAGTTCGGTGGCCCGTCGGAGTTCCTCAACCGCACCGAGGGGCTGCCGGGGCTGAAGGCGAAATACGGGCTCGACATCGCACCGGCCAACTTCATCGCGATCAGCGACGGCGGCGGGCCCGCGACCGTGCGCGCACTGACCGACGGAACGGTGACCGCCGCCAACATCTTCAGCACCTCACCGGCCATCGAGCAGAGCGACCTCGTGGTGCTCGAGGACCCGAAGAACAACTTCCTGGCCGCCAACGTGGTCCCGCTGGTCGCCTCCCAGAAGAAGTCCGACGATCTCAAGGCGGTGCTCGACGCGGTGAGCGCGAAACTGACCACCGAGGGCCTCATCGCACTGAACTCCGCTGTCGAGGGCAACCAGGGCATCGACCCCGACGAGGCTGCGCGAAAGTGGGTCGCCGACAACGGCTTCGACAAGCCGGTCACGAAGTAGGCGGCGCCGATGATCACCTTCTCCCACATCACCAAGCGCTATCCCGACGGCACCGTCGCCGTCGACGACCTCAACCTCGAGGTGCCCGAGGGCACGCTGACGGTGTTCGTCGGTCCGTCGGGCTGCGGCAAGACGACGTCGATGCGGATGATCAACCGGATGATCGAGCCGACGTCGGGCACGCTGACCGTCGACGGCGACGACGTCACGAAGGTCGACGCGGTGAAACTGCGCCTCGGCATCGGCTACGTCATCCAGAGCGCCGGGCTGATGCCGCATCTGCGGGTGGTCGACAACGTCGCGACCGTGCCGGTGTTGCGCGGCGAATCCCGCCGCAGCGCCCGCCGGGCCGCGCTGGCGGTGATGGAGCGGGTCGGGCTCGACGCCGCGCTGGCCGACCGCTATCCCGCCCAGCTCTCCGGCGGTCAGCAGCAGCGCGTCGGCGTGGCCCGCGCGCTCGCCGCCGACCCGCCGATCCTGTTGATGGACGAACCGTTCAGCGCCGTCGACCCGGTGGTGCGCGAGGAACTGCAGGCCGAGATCGTGCGTCTGCAGAACGATCTGCGCAAGACCATCGTCTTCGTCACCCACGACATCGACGAGGCGATCAAACTCGGCGACAAGGTGGCGGTGTTCGGCCGCGGCGGCGTGCTGCTGCAGTACGACGCCCCCGCGCGGCTGCTGTCCAACCCGGCCGACGATGCGGTGGCCGCGTTCGTCGGCGCCGACCGCGGCTACCGCGGCCTGCAGTTCCGGCACGCCTCGGGCCTGCCGCTGCACGACATCCGCCACGTCGGCGAACCGGAGATCGACGCGCTGCAGCTGGCGGCGGGGGACTGGGTGCTGGTGACCCGGCCGGACGGCACGCCGTACGCATGGATCAACGCCGACGGCGTCGCCCTGCACCGCGGTGGCAGCTCGCTCTACGACAGCACGATCGCCGGCGGTTCGCTGTTCCGGCCCGACGGCACGCTGCGGCTGGCGCTCGACGCGGCGCTGTCGTCGCCGTCGGGCCTCGGGGTCGCGGTCGACGACGCGGGTCAGGTGATCGGCGGGGTGAAGGCCGGCGATGTGCTCGACGCGCTCGACAAGCAGCGCCAGGGGGCGTGAGCCGTGCGGTACCTGCTGACCCATCTCGACGACCTGTGGACGCTCACGGTGATCCACCTGCGGCTGTCTCTGGTGCCGATCGTGCTCGGCCTGCTGATCGCGGTGCCGCTCGGCGCGTTCGTGCAGCGGACCCCGGCGCTGCGGCGGCTCACCACGATCACCGCGAGCATCGTGTTCACCATTCCCTCGCTGGCGCTGTTCGTCGTGCTGCCGCTCGTCATCCCGACCCGCATCCTCGACGAGGCGAACGTGATCGTCGCGCTGACGCTCTACACCGTCGCGCTGCTGGTGCGCGCGGTGCCCGAGGCGCTGGACGCGGTGTCGCCCGCCGTGCTCGACGCGGCCACCGCCGTCGGCTACCGGCCGCTCACCCGGATGCTCAAAGTCGAACTGCCCCTTGCCGTTCCGGTGCTGATCGCCAGCCTGCGCGTGGTCGCGGTGACCAACATCTCGATGGTGTCGGTGGGGTCGGTGATCGGGATCGGCGGCCTGGGCACCTGGTTCACCGAGGGCTACCAGGCCAACAAGAGCGATCAGATCGTCGCGGGCATCATCGCGATCTTCGTGCTCGCGGTCGTCATCGACACCCTGATCATGCTGATCGGCAAGGCGCTCACCCCGTGGGTCAGCGCCGGCTCACCGCGGCAGAGGGCGGGGGCTGCCGCGTGAACTTCCTGTCCGAGGCGCTGTCGTTCATCTTCACCGCGGCCAACTGGGCCGGCCCGGCGGGCCTGGGCGCCCGGATCGTCGAACACCTCGAGTACACCGTCATCGCGGTCGCGTTCTCCGCGCTGATCGCCGTCCCGCTCGGGATGCTCATCGGCCACACCGGCCGGGGGACGTTCCTGGTCGTGACGGGGGTCAACGCGCTGCGCGCGCTGCCCACCCTCGGGGTGCTGCTGCTGGGGGTGCTGCTGTGGGGGCTGGGCCTGGTCGGGCCGACCGTCGCGCTGATGCTGCTCGGCATCCCACCGCTGCTGGCGGGCACCTACGCCGGGATCGCCAACGTCGACCCCGCGGTGGTCGACGCCGCCCGATCGATGGGCATGACCGAGAGGCGGGTGCTGCTGCGGGTCGAGGTACCGATCGCGCTGCCGCTGATCCTGGGCGGGCTGCGCACGGCGACGCTGCAGATCGTGGCGACCGCGACCGTCGCCGCCTACGCCAGCCTCGGCGGGCTCGGCCGCTACCTCATCGACGGGATCAAGGTCCGCGAGTTCTACCTGGCGCTCGTCGGCGCGCTGATGGTGACGGCGCTGGCGCTCATCCTCGATGCGGTGCTCGCGTTCGCGGTGTGGCTGTCGGTGCCGGGAACCGGGCGGTGGCGCCGTGCGGGCCGGATGCCGCAACCGTTCCTCAGTGACGAGGTGGCGCTGGAGTCACGAAGTCGCGGCGGATCACGGTCGACTTCGGTAGCGGGCTACGCACCCGCGGGCGCGTCGCCTACGGTAGAAGGGTGAGTGAAGCCGACCGCTCTGACTTGAAGAACACCTGGCCCGCGGTCCTGACATGGCGGGCGCACGACGTCGCGCGGATGGAGTCCGTCCGGGTGCAGATGTCGGGTAAGCGCATCAAGGCCTACGGCCGGATCGTCGCCGCCCGCTGTGACGCGCACCCCGCGTTCTCCGCGTCCTACGATCTCGTCACCGACGAGAGCGGGGCGACCAAGCGGCTGTCGATGACCGTCACGCTGGCCGAGCGGGAACGGCAGCTGTCCATCGCCCGCGACGAAGAGAACATGTGGCTGGTGCGCGACCAGCAGAACCAGATGAAGCGCAGCGCGTTCGACGGAGCGCTGGACGTGGACGTCGTCCTCAGCCCGTTCTTCAACACGCTGCCGATCCGTCGCGCCGATCTCCACGAGCGCAGCGATTCGATCACCGTCCCGGTGGTCTACATCCGGCTGCCGGAGTTCTCGGTGGAGCAGGCCGCGATCAGCTACAGCGGCGGCGGGCCGGGCTCCGACGGCATCAAGGTGCAGTCGCCGGTCGCCGACACCACCATCACCGTCGACCCCGACGGGTTCATCATCGACTATCCCGGGTTGGCAGCGCGGATCTGATCACGCCGCCGGCCCGTCCGGCCGCGGCCAGTTCGTCGCGCCAGTTGTCGCCGCCGATCACGGTGGCGATGATCTCCGGACGGCTGAAGCTGTCGTAGCGGACGCGGGCGGCGTGCCCCGATTCGACCAGCTCGGCCACCGAGCCGTGCCGTGCCAGCGCCTCGCGTGCGGAGGTCAGCAGGTCGATGCCGCGGTCGAGTACCGGCAGGAGCTGTGCGGCGTTGGCCTCGCACATGGCGCGCACCAGATCCGGTGCGGTGGCGGCCACCCGGGTGCCGTCGCGGAACGATCCGGCGGCCAGCGCGAACGCCAGCGGCACCTCGCCCGCGGTGACGGCGAGCGCCTCGGCGAGCAGGTGCGGCAGGTGCGAGATGCTGGCCGCGGCGGCGTCGTGTTCGTCGGACCGCGCGGGCACCACGACGGCGTGGCAGTCGAGCGCCAGGGTCATCACGTGCGCCCAGACCTCGGGGTCGACGTGGTCGTCGACGCTGATCACCCACGGTGCGCCGACGAACAGCGCGGCGTCGCCCGCCGCCCAGCCGGAGTGCGCGGTGCCGGCCATCGGATGTCCGCCGACGAACCGCTCCAACAGGCCGAATGACCGGACCTCTTCCAGGACAGCGCCTTTCACGCTCGTCACATCGGTCAGCGGGCACTGCGGCGCGATGTCGCGGATGTGGCCCAGCATGAGGCCCAGGGCGGGCACCGGTACGGCGAGCACGATCAGCGCGGACGTCTCGGCGGCGCGGGTCAGGACCTCGTCGAGGTGTTCGCCGGCATCGAAGCCGTCGAACCGGGCGGCCGCCACACCCTCCACCGAGCGGTTGTAGCCGAACACCTCGCGCCCGGCCGCGGCGGCCGCGCGCATCACCGATCCGCCGATCAGGCCCAGGCCCAGTACGCACACCGGTGGCTTCGTCACCGTTCCAGGTTGGCACACCGTCCCGGCGGGGCTCATGCCTGGTCAAAGGCGCTGGTGGGCGACTACCGTACTGCGTCATGGGAGCACAGAGTGCGCCGGCGCAGGGCACGCCCGACGGGTTCGGCGTGGCGGTCGTCCGTGAGGACGGCAAGTGGCGCTGCGCGCCCATGCGGCGGGCGGCGCTGAACAGTCTCTCGGTCGCCGAGAAGGAGCTTTGCGAGATCCGCAGTGCTGGTGCGGTGTTCGGTTTGCTCGACATCGACGACGAGTTCTTCGTGATCGTCCGGCCCGCCCCGTCGGGGACGCGGCTGCTGCTGTCGGACGCCACCGCGGCGCTGGATTACGACATCGCCGCGGAGGTGCTCGAACAGCTCGACGCCGACATCGAACCCGACGATCTCGACGACGCCGACCCGTTCGAGGAGGGCGATCTGGGTCTGCTCTCGGATATGGGTCTGCCGGAGGCGGTGCTGAGCGTCATCCTCGACGAGACCGACCTGTACGCCGACGAGCAGCTCGGTCGCATCGCCCGGGAGATGGGCTTCGCCGACGAGCTCTCGGCGGTGCTCGACAAACTCAATCGGTGACGTCCGACGAGACCCTGATCCGCGCCGCGCTGGAGGCCGCGGGGCTGGCCGGTCCGCGCGACGTGCCGATCGGGGCGGTGGTGTTCGCGGCCGACGGCACGGAACTCGCGCGGGCGGCGAACGCCCGCGAGGCGCTGGGCGATCCGACCGCGCACGCGGAGGTGCTGGCGTTGCGGGCCGCGGCGCAGGTGGTCGGCGACGGCTGGCGGCTGGAGGCGACCACACTGGCCGTCACCGTCGAACCGTGCACGATGTGCGCCGGGGCGCTGGTGCTGGCGCGGGTGGCGCGGTTGGTGTTCGGGGCGTGGGAGCCGAAGACCGGTGCGGTCGGCTCGCTGTGGGATGTGGTGCGCGACCGCAGGCTCAACCACCGCCCGGATGTGCGCGGCGGGGTGCTGGCCGACGAGTGCGCCCGCCCGCTCGAGGCGTTCTTCGGGGCGCAGCGCTAGGGACTTCCCGCCGAACGTGCGCGCACTGCGAAATCCCGGCCGATTCTTCGCGCTGAGCGCACGTTCGGTGAGGCCGACGGGCGATTAGGGCTGCGCGGCACGGTTCGGTAAGCTGCCACACGGTGGCGTGTCCGAGCGGCCTAAGGAGCACGCCTCGAAAGCGTGTGACGGGTAACCCCCGTCCGAGGGTTCAAATCCCTCCGCCACCGCCAAGCCTGCTAGCGCGAAAGCGCTGGTAGGCGTTTTTATACGGGTACCGATTCGAGGTGCTGGACCCGCTTTGGACCCCGTTTGGACACACTTTTTCTGCGGGCCACGTCCAAGGCGTTGCTCACCTTGTCCAGGTCGGTGTCGAACAGGTCCGCGTAGGTCTTCAACGTCACCTGTGGATTCTCGTGCCCCAGCATCCGGCTCACCGCCAGCACGTTCGCGCCTGCGCTGATCGCCAAACTTGCGGCAGTGTGCCTGAGGTCGTGCGGGGTCACCCGGTCCACCTTGGCGCGCTTTACAGCACCGGCGAACCACCCGCCGTTCGACCTCGGTCGCGGCAAGTAGTGGGCGCCGTCTCCGAATACGAGATCGTCGGGCCCACGACCGGTGATGCGCTTCTTGATCTCCGCCATCAGAAACTTCGGCACAGGGACCTCGCGGGGCTCGTCGTCCTTCGGGTCGCCCACCGCGTGATCGACGCCGAGTTGGACGGCGTTGTCGATCACCAGTAGTCGGCGACGGATCTCGTCGATATGGCGGACGCGAAGGGCGACCGCCTCGCCCCACCGCAGCCCGGTGTATGCCAACACCAGAACGAGCACCCGGTGCTCACCGGACTCATCTGCGAGGCGACCGACATCGTCGTGGTCGAGGTAGACATGTTTGCGCTTCGGTTTGGTCGGCTTCTCCCGCTGCTTCGGGTCCAGGCCCCGCGCCGGGTTCTTCGATATCCGGCCGTCCGCGATGGCGTCGTCGAGGATGCCCGCAAGCACTCCCAGCGCCCGCAACACAGTGGTGGCCGAGCATCCCCGGCCAGTCATCGAGGCTGTCCAGTTCTTCACTCCGGTGGCGGTCACCTTGCTCACTGGCACGCCAGCCCAAGTAGGGGAGACGTGGACTTTCCATGCTGAGTCCAGCATGCGGCTGTGGGACGGCTCCGTGGTGGCGCGTTTGCGGTCCAGCCACGCCGGGGCTAGGTCGCCTACCTTGGCGCGGCCCATCGACGGCGCGACGAACTCGCCTCTGTTGATCGCCACCTTATTGTTGGCGTCCCAGTCCTCCGCGGCCTTTTTGGTGGTGAAGCCACGCTTGCGACTCGTGACTCCGTTGGGCTGCCGGTACCGGACTTCCCAGCGATCCCCGGCGGCTGTTGAGTAACGCTTAATCGTTGCCATTGGAGCCCCGGTACGCCCGTTCCATCTTCTGCTTCTCGATCTGCTGGTACACGTCCATGTCGAACTGCTCCCGCTCCCACGACGGCCATGCGAGTGCAACGAATGACCCGAGCGTGCCGTGGATGAGCGGCTGCCCGGCAGTGAGCCATCCCCACACCCACCTGGCTGATATCGGCTTGCGCCACCCCGTAATTGGAACGTGGTCGTCGACCGTCACCTCGGATCCATCGTCCTTCCGCGCGGGCATCAGGAATGTGACGGGAGAGACTCCCAGTACTGACGCCAAAGCCATCAAGTCATCCACATCGACTCGGCGACCACCAGATTCGATCTTGCGTAGTCCCCACGTCGGGATCTCACGCCCGACTCGCTCCAGGCGCTCCGCCAGCTCCGTGTAGGGCAAGCCGCGTTCCGTCCTGATGCGGCGGATGTTCTTGGCAACCGTCTCGCCCGATGTCCCTAGGGAGTCCAACGGCTCCCACTTCTCCTCGCTGGTACGCGCCATACGCCGAAGCCTAAACGAGGAAAATCCTCGTTTCAACGATGCTATTGACAGTTGAGCTCAGTTGAGGTAAATCTTCTTTGTAACGAGGAAAATCCTCGTTATTAGGAGGAGAAAGTGACAGGAGTGGATGAGCTCCCACCGCTGATGACGACCGCAGAGGTGGCGGCCTTCATCAGGGCAAGTAAGCAATCGCTGGACCAGGACAGATATCTGGGCCGCGGCCTGCCGTACGTACGAATTGGCCGGAAGATCCGATACCGGCGTGACGACGTCTTGAAGTACTTGGACGCCAACACGATCACGGGCGGCGCCGCCTGATGAAGAACCCCTCAACGACAACGGCCCTCGTAGACCTCGGTGTTGGCGCACCGAGCGAGGACCGCTGCATCCAACCCGCAGATGAATACCGATTGGAGACCACCATCATGACACAACACCCCGAACCCGCGCTGCCGCCCAACACTGTGTGCGAGGACGGATGGCAGGACGACGAAGGTCAGCCCTACCGGATCTTCTCCGGGCGTGACCGCCGCGTGCCCGGCGTCGACGGGGTAATCGGCACCAGCGCCATCCAGTACTCAGACGGAACCATTGAGACGTCCGAAGACGACGGCCCACATATCTGGCTGGGCATCGCCGCGAACGAGGCCATCACCGCTACGCAGGCGCGGCAGCTGGCGGCACAACTCATCGACACCGCCGACGAAGTCGACCGGTGGGTCAGCGGGGAGCCCGACTCTCGTTTGAACGCTGCCCGCGGCAGTCTGTGGTTGGCGCTGGAGAAGCTGTCGCAGCTCGAGCGAGACAAGGCGCGGCTCGCCCTCAATTGCATGGCTTGCCGGGTCGAGGCGGAAGACGTGCGGTGTCCGATCTGCCGGGCCGAACCCGGACAACCTTGTGCAGACACGGACGGTGAACCCCGGATCGCTCCCCACGCCTCCCGCGCCTCCGTCGCACGGGGGGACGAATGAGCGAGTCGGTCCTACCACAGATGAAGCGTCGTAGGCGCTACGCCGACACCCGCTGCGGCCTGCTTGCGTGTGGTCGCTGTACAGACCCGTGGACGTGCCGCTGCTACGACTCCACGGAGATCACCGAGCAGTTCGTCGACGGCTACCGCGATGCCGCTCGCCATCTCCTCGCCCAGGGTCTGACGCCGAGTCCCAGTGTCCAGGCGATGCGGATCTTGTGGCGGCGTGGCGGTGACGATCAGCGGCTCGCCGTGCGACTCGCAGAACTATGGGAGGTGGCAGCTTGACCAATCCCGAGATGATCAGCAAGGGGAAGGAGCTGGCCGAATCCGGCCAGTACAGGCCGACTCCCAATGATCTCCCTCGGAAGGTGCGCGTGGATGGGGCCGACCGCAACGGCGGCCCCATCCCGCTCCCCACGCCCGAGGAACGATCAACCCGTCGCCGAGTCCGGAATCGGAACGCTCGACGATCAGAAGCTGTCCAACACGTTGGGCAGTCGGAGGAACCAATGCCCTCACTGCTGACCGGATTAATGTCAGCGGCCGACCTCGACAAGCTCACCTTCCCCGATCTCGTCGAGCACGTCCCCCACCTCATCACCGAAGGCTTCGGCGTCCTGGCTGGCAGCCCGAAGGCCGGCAAGTCGTGGTTCACCGCGGGCCTCGCCCTCGCGTGTGCGTACGGCGGGACCGCACTCGGTGCAATTCAAGTCCAGCCCCGCCACGTCCTGCTCCTCGCGCTCGAAGATGGACCGCGACGCCTGCAGTCCCGGATGCGCCGCCTCAACGCCGACCGGCCCCTCCCCAAGCGGCTGGACATCCTCACCGAGATCGCCCCCGGCACCGTCATCCCCACCATCACCGAGTGGTTGACGTTGCACGCCGACGACGTGAGTAAGCCGTTGGTCATCCTCGACACCCTCGGCAAGGCCCGCCCCCAGCGCCGTGGCGGAGACGACCCGTACATCGCCGACTACCAGTTGGGCAGCCGGATCAAAGCCACCGTGGACGCCGTCCCCGGCTCCGCTCTGGTCGCCGTGCACCACACCAGAAAGATGGGTGCCGAAGACTGGCTCGACACCGTCTCCGGCACTCAGGGCATCACCGGCTCCGCCGACTACATTCTGGTGCTTCAGCGCAAGCGCAAGAGCGACGAAGGTGTCCTCGCCGTTACGGGACGAGATGTCGCCGAAAATGAGTACGCCATCAAGACCGATAACGGCATCTGGACGTTGGACGGGATGGACATCCTCGACGCCGCCGCTACCGTCACCACGAGAGCCGAGCGTCAACAGGCCCGCCTCGGTGATCGTTCCCACGACGCCGTGCGATTCGTCAACAGCCGCTCGACGACCACCCCGAAGGATCTCGCCGAACACCTCGGCATCGACAACAGAGTGGCCGGCAATCTCCTCGGCAAGCTACGCGACGGCGGCTACATCGAACAGTCAGCCCGCGGCATCTACACCGCACTATCTGGTGGTGAAAGTGGTGAAACTGGTGAAAACGCTGGTCATGTGCACCAACAACTACCAGGGATTTCACCTATTTCACCTATTTCACCAGCAGGACCGGCATGACCACGCGCCGCGTCATCTTCCTTGACCCCCGAATCTGGACCCACAAGGAACACCTCATGCCCAACTGCCCCGTCAACCGCCGGCTTACCGACGGCGAACGAGAGCTACTCGCCGAGCTCACTGTCTGGGTCGTCGCCGAACAAACTGGATGGACAGACACCCAAGCCGCTGAGTGGCTCGAACATGTCAACGACACCATCGGGCTCCACCGCCAAGGCGACAACATCGACGTGACCGTCACCACCGGCAACGGCCACACCATCCTCCAGTGCACCCGCGAATGGCTCACGTTCCAAGCCACCCATGACGAAGTCATTGAGCCCGACGAGATCCGCAACCACGTCCGCTACCACCGAGGAGATAACCAGTGACCAGCAACCAGGAAGTCCTGCGCCTATACATCAAAGAGGTCGACCCGCACGGCTACGACCGATCAGCCAGTGATGAAGAAGTGCTTCAAACGTCGATGGACTACTCGGCGGAGGTTGGGGTCGACATCGACGACGCCGCGCGCTCCCTGGAGCTCGCCGCGCAACGTTTCGATATCAGCATCAACGACCTGGTCGCTGCTGCGACGGCGCTCAACGTCTACACCCTCTGCGGATTGCGTGAAGCGCTATGGCAACTCGAGCGCGTCATCAAAGTCGTACGGCAGATCGAGGGCAACACGTGACCCTGCGACCGTGCCTCGACTGCGGAGAACCCGCCGATGGACCACGCTGCTCCGACCACACTGCCGACAACAAACCCACCGCCACCCAACGCGGCTACGACTGGCAATGGACCAAGCTCTCCCAACGAGCCCGCCGCCTCCAACCATGGTGCACCGAGTGCGGCAGTACCGAAGACCTACAGACCGACCACACCCCCGAAGCGTGGGCACGCAAGGCTGCAGGCAAGCCCATCAGGCTCAAAGACGTCCAAGTCCTCTGCGGGCCATGCAACCGCGACGCCGGAGCCGCACGTGGATCGTCAACGACCAGGGGGGTGGCCCCCAGCGCCAGCCGACCTGACCCACGGCGCAGGTCGAGTTTGCGTCTCACACCGCGAGGTGCGTGGTGAGCTCACCGAACACGGTGAACGCGAGCCGGTTCTTTCTTCGGGATCCCCGGTGTGACGGACGTCCAGTGATGCGGGCTGTAGAGCGCAACCTGCTCCCCGTCCTTCGTCACCTGGATGATCCCGGAGTCCTTCACCTCCAGGCGGTGATCGTCGTCGTAGCTCTTAACCGATTTGTCTTGAAATCGAATGGTGAAAGCCATGTTGGGAGCCTGCCATGAAAGCGGGACCGAAGGGGCAGGTAAAGGTTGCGCCGCTCGACTTTTCCGCGCTTCCTGAGGGGCGGGCGGGCCGCCGGTTAGCGTTCATCGCGGAGTATCTGCGGGTTCCGAAGGGCGTTGGAGCCGGTGAGTTGGTGCAGCTGCGCGGTTTTCAGGTGGACATCGTGGAGACGGTGTTCGCACCCGGCATCCGCACCGGCTTGGTGTCGCTGCCGAGGGCGAACGGGAAAACGGCGTTGGCGGCCATGCTGGCGGTCGCGGAGTTGTTCGTGGGGGATGCCTCTGCTGAGGTGCTGGTGGTCGCCAGCGATCAGCGGCAGGCGAATATCACGCTGCGGATGGCGAAACGGATGATCGAGCTGAACCCAGAGTTGGCGGAGCGGGCACAGATCTACGCCGACCGGATCGTGATCCCACACAACGATTCGGTGCTGCTGCCGCTGCCCGCGGAACCGGGTGCGCTGCACGGGTTCGACCCCTCGCTGTTGATCGTGGACGAGCTGCACGTGGTCACCGAGGCGGTGTGGGAGGCGGTCACGTCGGTGTCGGGTAAACGCCCGGAATCATTGACGTTGGCGATCTCGACACCGGCCAGCTCCCCGGACAGTGTGATGTGGCGGCTAGTAGAGCATGGGCGGTTCGCGGACGATCCGGCGTTCGCGTTGCGGGAGTTCGCCGCCCCGGACGGTTGCCCCACCGATGACCGGCAGGCGTGGCGCACCGCCAACCCGGCTCTGGCGTGCGAGCACCCGTTCCTTGCCGAGGATGGCCTCGAAGCTGCCCGCCGCACCTTGCGGGAGCCGGTGTTCCGGCAGCTCCGACTAGGCCAGTGGGTGACCGGCGTGGAGTCGTGGATGCCGTGGGGCGTCTGGGACACCTGCAAGACCGAGCGCGTGATCCGTCCCCGCGAGCGGGTGGTCTTGGCCTTCGATGGCAGCGCCTCGGGTGACTCAACCGCCCTGGTGGGTTGCACCCTCGACGGGCATCTGTGGGTAGAAGGTCTGTGGGAGAACCCCGGTGATCCACGCTGGCGCGTTCCGCGTGAAGACGTTACCCGCGCGGTGGATATCGCGTTCACCAAGTACGACGTCGCCGAACTGGCCTGTGACCCGTGGGGGTGGCGCTCAGAGATCGAGGACTGGGCCAAACGTCACGGCGAGCGGCGGGTCCTCGAATGGAACACCGCCCACGGGCAGCGGATGGCGCCGGCCACCGACCGCCTTTATCAAGCAGTCGTCACCAACACCGTGACCCACGATGGTGATCCGCGGATGGCAGCCCACATCGCGCACTGCGTCGCCAAGCCGACCCCGATGGGGGATCTCGTCTCGAAGGACAAACGCGGGTCTCCCCGCAAGATCGACGCCGCCGTAGCCGCCATTGTGGCCTTCGACCGGGCGGCATGGCACCAACAACGAAACCGTAAGCGAGTAAGGAGTTTTGCCTCATGACCCAAGATGAACTGGTGCTGCAACTGATGCAGCGCCTCGACGAACCGGCCGCCCGATACAGCGAGCTGGACCTGTACTACGGCGGCCACCAACCGCTGGCATTCCTCAGCCCCGAAGCGAAGATCGCCCTAGGCAACAGATTTGGGGTGATGGCCTCGAACATTCCCCGCCTGGCGGTGACCGCGCTCGCCGAACGGCTGCGCATCACCGGATTCACCGGCGACGCCGGATTGTGGACGGATTGGATTCGCAACGACCTCGACCAGACCTCCGGCGTGGCGCACCGAGAGGCGCTGCTCCTCGGCGACAGTTACGTGATCGTGTGGGCCGACCAGTTCGGCCACCCGAAGGTCACCGTCGAATCCGCCAAACAGGTCGCCGTCCAACTCGATCCCGGCACCCGGCAGATCACCGCCGCGATCAAACGGTGGGAGACGAAGACGACGACCGAGGCGGTGCTGTACCTGCCCGACCGGATCGTACGGCTTCGCGCCAACCAGACCGGTGCCACCACCATCGGCTTCCACACCGTTGACACCATCGCCAACCCCCTCGGAGTGGTTCCCGTTGTGGCGCTCCGCAACTCTGACCGCATCCTCGACGACTACGGCGTCAGCGAGATCGACGATCTCAAGCCGCTCGTGGACGCGCTCAACAAGAGCTTGGCGGACATGATGGTCACCTCCGAATACGTTGGCCGTCCGCGGCGGTGGGCCACCGGCATCGAACTGGCCGAGGAACCGGTCCTCGACGCTGACGGCAACCCGGTCGAAACCATCAACGGGGAGCCGGTGATGGAGGAGGTCAACCCGATCCCCGAGGGGCATCGGGCCATGATCTCGGAGAACGATCAGGCCAAG
The DNA here is from genome assembly GCF_014218295.1 of Mycolicibacterium litorale. Next base: position 5,118,102 of record NZ_AP023287.1, on the reverse strand, counting down.
TTCGGGCAGCTGCAGGCGGCCGACCTCACCGGCTACGAAGCATCCGTTCGAGTGATCCTCGGGCAGATCATGGCCGTGTCCACCCTCCCCGCGCACTACGTTGGTGTGTTCACTGACAACCCGGCATCCGCTGATGCGCTACGGGCAGCAGAGGCCAGCCTGACCGCCCGCGCTGAGGCCCGGCAAGCCACGTTCGGCCGGTCGTGGGAGCAAGTGGCGCGCTTGATGATCGCGGTGCGGGATGGTCGCGACCCCAGCCTCATCGACGATATTCGGGTGCAGTGGGCCGACGCTGCGACTCGCTCGGTCGCTCAGGAAGCCGATGCCGTGGTCAAACTGTTCCAGGCGGGTCTACTGCCTCGGGCGTACGCGTTGAGCAAGCTCGGATATCCCGACGACGAGATCGCCAAGATCGACGCCGCTACACCGCGGGCGGTGCCCGATGCGGCTTAGCGTCCGCGACCTCAGTTTCGAGGCGGCTGCAGCACCGGGCAGGCCGCGACCTATACGTCTGCGGGTCGGTGGCCTCACCTATTGCATGTCCCCATCCGAGGCCATCGACCTAGCCACTCAGCTCGCCGACGCAGTAACCGAATTGAAGAACTCACACACCGAGAGGACTGACCATGCCTGACGAGACCACCGAGACAGACCACGCCGACGAGCACAGTGTTTCGGAAATCCGAAATGACGAATCAGTCATCATTGACGACCCGGAGGTGGCCACCGAGTCCGAACCGGAAGACGATGACGCCGATACGTTCCCCCGCTCGTACGTCGAACGGCTACGCCGAGAATCGGCTGGCTACCGGGAACGCGCGCAGCGCGGCGACACCTACGCCCAACGACTCCACACCGAGCTGGTTCGCGCCACCGGCCGCCTGGCCGACCCCACCGACCTCGCCTTCGACGAAACCCATCTCGATGACCCGGACGCTCTCGTCGCCGCCGTCGACGATCTCCTCACCCGCAAACCCCACCTTGCGACGCGCCGACCGTCCGGCGACATCGGACAGGGCGCGATGTCAGGGGCTGCAGCTAACGTTGATCTCGCCGCGCTCCTGCGGCAGCGAGCTGGATGACTCAGAGAGAGAAACGAATGGCTGAATTGAGAGAGCTGTCAGAAGAGACAGCAGAAGCACTTTTAACCAAAATTAAGGCGGAGGCCCAGCGGACCACCGGCAGTACCTTAGAGAATCTGGCGAACGCGTATGCGACGGTCGTCGGCGCGATGCCCCGGAAGTCCGCCGGTGGGCGCTCAGCTACGGTTGGCTAACCGCCTTGGGCGTATGATGAAGGGGTCGCACCCGGCGTGCGGCCCCTTCACCGTCCTGACGACGTGGGCATCCAAATCCACTTGAATCGTTAGGACATTCCCATGGCTGTTTCCACCACTTCGGCGAGTGAACTCACTGCCGAGCAGGTCGTCAAGATCCTCGTCAAGCCGCTCGAGGAAGCCGCTAAGTTCCTCGCCGCCGGCCCTCGCATCTTCGACACCGCATCGCCGATCCGTATCCCGAAACTTGGCGCCCCCACGACGGTTTCGTGGGTCGGTGAGAACGAGCAGATCCCAGAGGCGTCCCCGGACTTCGACGAAATCGAGTTGCTGCCCTCGACGATGAAGTCGCTCAAGACGCTGACTCGCTACTCCAATGAGCTGGCCCGCCAATCCGTCATTGCTCTCGACGCCGCGCTCAAGGACCGCCTGGTGACCGATGTGGCCGCGAAGCTGGACTCGCAGCTGTTCTCGGCATCGGGTGATGGCACCACCACTCCGCAAGGGCTGTTCGCATGGTCTGGGACCCAGACCCTCGCCGTGGGCGGCGCGCTCACCCTCGACCACCTTCACGACGCCGAGGCCCTGGCTTTGGGCGCGAACGTCGACCCGGCGAGCATGCGGTGGGTGATGACCTCCCGCGAGCTGATCAAGCTTAGGAAGATCAAGGACACCGATGGCCGATACATTGTGCAGTCCGACGTCACCGCCGCTGGGGGCTACACGCTGCTGGGCCACAACGTGATCGTCTCCAACCGTGTCCCGGACACCACTGGCGGCACCCCGACCGCCCGTGCCGCGCTCGTCGACTTCAGCAAGGTCGCCGTCGCCCGAGACCTCGCCCCTTCGGTCAAGGTGCTCGACCAGACATTCGGAGACTTTGATCAACTGGCACTGAGGGTGGTGTGCCGGTACGACGCGAAGCCGCTCAACCCGGAGGCGGTCGTTAAGCTCACCGGGATCACCATCTGATGCCGGGGGTCGATCCGGCAGCCGTCGAGACGCTGGTCGACTGGCGCAACACCGACATCTCCAAGGTGATCCCCATCGTCACTGTCATGGCGAGGGCATACACCAGAGGCAGAGGTTTCGACAACGGCGTGCCCAACGACGAGCTGTCTGCGGTGATCACTACCGCGGCAGCCCGCCTCGCCGCCAACGGCCGGCAGACCTCCGCACGGGACAGAGTCGACGACGTCGAGACCGAGCACCGGTCCTTCTTCAACGGCTGGACGCTCGCCGAGCAGGTAGTGCTGAACCGGTACCGGGTGCGGGCGATGTAGACCAGGTGACGGCTGGCGTCGCCCCCGGCACGGCGAGGGTTGTGAGCAGCCCTCGATCTCCTCGGGTAAGGACCGCCACGACGGGTCTCTCACAGCAGCCCCGAGCGGTACCTGCGCCAGCCGTCACCGTGGACACCTTTTGGACACAAACTCCGCGAATCAACGGGTAGCTAGAGTGAGTGGGATTGATCTATCAGGCCAGGTGTTCGCATTTACGACCGCCTGACCAGGTAGCCGAATAGGGTTCAAATCCCTCCGCCACCGCCATCTTTCCCCGGCCGGGGCTTCGCCGGGAGACCGAAGTCATACTGACCCGGTGTCTGAACGCAATGTGCTCGGCGGCCCGCTGCAGGAGTGCGGTACCGACCCGCTGACCGGCTTCTACCGTGACGGCTGCTGTTCGACGGGCCCCGAGGACCTCGGCGCGCACACCATCTGCGCGGTCGTCACCGTCGAGTTCCTCGACCATCAGCGCTCGATCGGCAACGACCTGTCGACCCCGCGGCCCGAGTATCGGTTCCCCGGCCTGAATCCCGGTGACCGCTGGTGCGTCACCGCCGCCAACTGGCTGCGCGCCCACCGCGACGGGTGCGCCGCACCGGTGGTGCTGGCCGCCACCCACGAGCGCACCCTCGACGTGGTGCCGATGGAGGCGCTGCGCGAACACGCCGTCGACGTGCCCGACGACCTCGGCGGCCTCTAGCTAGCTGTAGTAGAACGCGGTGAAGTCGGGTTTCCAGGCGCCGGCTTTGCACGTCAGCACCAACCCGTCGGGGGTCTGCGCGACACCGGTGTTGCCGTCGCACGGGGCGCCGTTCGTCCGCACACCCACCAGCGCCGGCTGCGACACCCAACTGCCCTGCACGTTGCACAGGTAGTTGTTGCCCGACGCGTCGAGACCGAACAGGTAGCGGTCCCCCATGGGGACGCACGACTCGCTCGGGTCGATGTTGCGGTCGACGTACGGCACGCAGTCGACGCTGTTGCAGGGGCCCGCCGCCGCGGGCGAGGCGGTGACGAGCGGCGCGGCGAGCACACCGCCGGCCGCTGCCAGGACAGCCACCAGTTTCATGGGCTCAGCTTGCCCGATTCACCCCGCAGGCCGCAGGAAGTTGCCCGACACGGCGATCGCCGGTGCCGACGAATCCCCGCCGACCACCAGCGTCGCGAACGCGATGTCGCCGGCGATCCCCGCGAACCACCCGTGCGAATGGGTGTTGTCGCCGAACTCCGCGGTGCCGGTCTTGCCGCCGAGATCGGGGATGTCGGACAGCACGCTCGCGGTGCCCTCGCTGACCGTCGCCCGCATCATCATCCGCAGTGCGTCGACGACGTCGGACGGCAGCTGTTCGGACGGGGTGTCGGCGGTCGTCTTCTCCCCGAGCACGAGGGTCGGGGTGATCGTCGCACCGTGCGCGAGGCTGGCCTCGGCGACCGCGAGGCCGAACGGGCTGACCGTCACGGTGCCCTGGCCGATCCCGTTCTCGACGCGCTGCGCGGCGGTGTCGGCGGCGGGCACCTTGCCGGTGACGGTGGTCAGCCCCGGGATCATGTAGTCGACGCCGATGCCGAACGCGCGCGCCGTCGTGGTCAGCGCATCGGCGGGCAGCCGGTCGGCCAGCGCCCCCATCGAGGTGTTGCAGGATCGGGCGAACGCCGTGGTCAGCGGCACGGTGCCGAGGTCGAAGTCGTCGTCGTTGGGGATCGTCCGGTTCTCGATGGTGAGCCGGCCCGGGCAGGCGACCGGCGTCTCGGGCGTCACCAGACCGGCTTCCAGCGCCGCCGCGGTCGTGATGGTCTTGAACGTCGACCCCGGCGGATACAACCCGGAGAACGCGATGGCGCCCTGCGCGTCGGCCGACTCGTTCTGTGCCGCCGCGAGGATGCCACCGTCCGATGGCGAGATCGCGACGAGCATGGTCGGCCGCGGTTCGGCGGCGACGGCCTGCTGGGCGAGCAGCTGCAGCCGCAGGTCCAGCGACGTGCGCACCGGGTCGGTCGGGGCCGGCGGGGTGGCTGTCAGCCGCTGGGCGACCGCGCCGTCGCCGTCGACCAGGTACACCGACCAGCCCGCGGTGCGGGTGATGCGGTCGTGCCACACCTTCGGCAGTTCGGCCATCGCCGGGGAGGACAGCGCCCGGTCCGCCGTGAGCAGGTCACCCTGTTCGGAGATCGTGACGCCGGGGACCGCGCGCAGTTGCTCGGCCAGCGGCGCCAGGTCCGCTTCCCGCAACCGGATGACGGTGACCACCTTGTCGTCGGTGGCCTTGTCGACCTGGGCCTGGATGGACTCCGCGGTGATGGTCGGCTCGATCGGCGCCAGCAGCCCGGCCAGCGCGCCCGCCGACTCGCGGTGCGCCCGGTCCAGCGTGATCACCCCGACCGTCTGCCACGTCATCAACGCCTGCCCGGTGCGGTCGAGCACCGGGGTCTGCAGCTCGCTGTCCTCGCTGTACTGGAACGTCAGGCCCGGCTGCAGGTCGGGGTGCAGCAGGGCCGGCGACCACGCCAGCCGCCACTGGTCACCGCTCTGCTCGGCGGTGCCGGTCGCCTGGTAGCCGAACTCCCGGCCGGGGGCCAGCGTCCACTGGTAGTCGAGCGTCTCGGTGGCCTCGTCGCCGTCGACGGGCGCCGCCTCGACCCGCACCGCGGCGTCGGCGCCCAGCCCGTCGAACATGGCCGCGATCACCGGTTCGGCGGCCGCGGGGTCGGACGTCTGCTGCGCCGCGGCCTTCGCGTCGCGCCGGCCGAGGGCGTCGGCGAACGCGCGGAACGGGTCGGCCGGGCTCGGCGACGAGCAGGCCGTGAGGGTGAGAACGAGGGCGGCGACGAGCGCGAGGACGAGTCGTTTCACCACCCCATGGTGGCAGTGCCCCGGAAAAGGGCCAGAAACGCCGACCAGTAATGGCATCGCGTGTCGCGCACCGACACGGCAGGATCGGCGCTGTGACGGAAATCAACGACCTCGCGCAGGGTCGGATGCGGATTCTGGACGCCAAACCGGTCAATCTCGACGGATTCAGTGTCACCGACCCGGCGTTGGGTCTGGTCGCCATGCGCAGTCCGCACGATCCGGAGCCGTCGCTGGTGATCCGCGACGGGCAGGTCGTGGAGCTCGACGGCAAGGCGGCGGCGGATTTCGACGTGATCGACGAGTTCATCGCGCGCTACGGCATCGACCTGGCGGTGGCCGAGGAGGCGATGGCGCTCGACGATGCGGCGCTGGCCCGGATGGCGGTCGACGTCAACGTGCCGCGTGCCGAGGTGGTGCGGCTGATCGGCGGCACCACCCCGGCCAAGCTGGCCCGGGTGATGGCGGTGATGACCCCGGTCGAGATGCAGATGGCCATGCACAAGATGCGGGCCAGGCGCACCCCGAGCAACCAGGCGCACGTCACCAACCAGCTCGACGATCCGCTGCTGATCGCCGCCGACGCGGCCAGTGCGGTCGCGTACGGCTTCCGCGAGGTGGAGACGACGGTGCCGGTGTTCGGCGACGCCCCGTCGAACGCGATCGCGCTGCTGATCGGCAGCCAGGTCGGGGTGCCGGGCGCGATGGCCCAGTGCTCGATCGAAGAGGCGATGGAGCTGCGGCTCGGGCTGCGCGGCCTGACCAGCTACGCCGAGACGATCTCGATCTACGGCACCGAGCAGGTGTTCGTCGACGGTGACGACACCCCGTTCTCGAAGGCGATCCTCACCGCCGCGTACGCGTCGCGCGGACTGAAGATGCGCGTCACCAGCGGCGGCGGCGCCGAAGTGCTGATGGGCGCGGCCGAGAAGTGCTCGATCCTCTATCTGGAGTCGCGCTGTGTGTCGCTGGCGCGGGCGCTGGGCTCCCAGGGGGTGCAGAACGGCGGCATCGACGGGGTCGGTGTGGTGGCCTCGGTGCCCGAGGGGATGAAGGAACTGCTCGCCGAGAACCTCATGGTGATGATGCGCGACCTCGAGTCGTGCGCCGGTAACGACAACCTGATCTCCGAATCCGACATCCGCCGCAGCGCGCACACACTGCCGGTGCTGCTGGCCGGCGCCGACTTCATCTTCTCCGGATTCGGCTCGATTCCGCGCTACGACAACGCGTTCGCGCTGTCGAACTTCAACGCCGACGACATGGACGACTTCCTGGTGCTGCAGCGGGACTGGGGCGCCGACGGCGGTCTGCGCACCGTCTCGCCAGAGCATCTGGCCCGGGTGCGCAGACGGGCGGCGACGGCCGTGCAGGCCGTCTACCGCGACCTCGGGCTGGCCGATTTCGGCGACGACCGCATCGACGCGGTGGTGGTCGCCAACGATTCCCGCGACCTGCCCGCCGGCGATCCGAAGGCCGTCGCCGAGGCGGCCACCTCCATCGAGGCCAAACAGCTCACGGTGTTCGACGTGGTCGCCGCCCTGCACCGCACCGGCTACACCGACGAGGCCGAGGCGATCATGCGGCTGACCCGAGAGCGCCTGCGGGGCGACCAGTTACAGACCTCGGCGATCTTCGACGATCAGTTCCGGGTGCTGTCGAAGATCACCGATCCCAACGACTACGCCGGGCCCGGCACCGGATATTTGCTCACCGAACAGCGCCGCGCCGAGATCGACGGTATCCGGCAGGCCCGCACATCCGCCGAGCTCACCGCCGACCAGGGCGACCACGCCGGTCACCTCACCTTCACCGACGTCGAACCGGCCCGGCAGGGCAGCGATCCGCGGGAGGTCTGCATCGGACTGTCACCGGCGCTGGGCCGTTCGGTGTGGCTCACGCTGTGCGGCCTCACGGTCGGGGAGGTGCTGCGGCAACTGTCCGCCGGGCTGGAGGAGGAGGGCTGCGTCCCGCGGCTGGTGCGGGTCCGCTCGACCATCGACGTCGGGCTCATCGGGTTGACGGCGGCCCGGCTGTCCGGATCGGGAATCGGAATCGGATTGCAGGGCAAGGGAACCGCGCTCATCCACCGCCGCGACCTGGCGCCGCTGGCGAACCTCGAACTGTTCAGCGTCGCCCCGCTGCTCACCGCGAAGATGTACCGCGAGCTCGGCCGCAACGCCGCCCGCCACGCCAAGGGGATGGCGCCGCTGCCGATCCTGTCCGGTGGCACCGACGAGTCCATCTCCGCCCGCTACCATGCCCGCGCGGTGGCACTGGTGGCGCTGGAACGCCAGGCCTGCGAACCCGGGCAGGCGCCGATCACCGTGGAGGCCAACCGCGTATGACCGACAACGAGTTCACCGTCGCCGCCGCTGTCGACGGCAAGTTGACGCTGTCGGACCTGCGCATGGATCCCGCCACGCTCGCCTATCAGGCGGTCGTGGCGGAGGAGAACGGCAATCCGCAATTAGCCGAGAACTTCCTGCGCGCAGCCGAATTGGCGGTCATCGAGGACGAGGCGGTGATGGGTCTCTACGAGGCGCTGCGCCCGCACCGGTCGACGGCCGCCGAACTCGAGGCACTGCGGGTGTCGCTGGAGGCCCGCGGGGCGTCGCGGTGCGCCGAGCTCGTCCGTCAGGCCGCCGACGTCTACGCCAGGCGGGGTCTGTTGCGGTGAGGATCGTGGCCGGGTGCGACGTCGGCAACCACACCACCGAGATCGTCGTCGCGCGCGTCGGCGACGGCGGCGTCGAGAGCCGGGTTCAGGCACTGACGTACGGGCAGTCGCCGACCCGTGGACGCAAGGGTTCGGTCGAATCGCTCGAGGGCGCCGCCGCTCTGCTGCACCGGCTGGAGGTCGAGGCCGGCGTGGAGGTCGACGAGGTGGTGCTGGCGACGATCCGTCCGGTCGACACCGCGACCGCACCGCTCGCGCCCGCGGTGTCCCCACGCGCGCCGGTGCGCAGCCTGCGCCGCCCGGACGCCAGCACTCCGGCGGGCACCGGCCACGGTGTCGGCAGGCATGTGCCGCTGGCCGATCTGACGGGGCCGGTGCACTCGGATACGGTGATCGTATCCGTCGGCGCAACAATCGATTCGAGGTGGCCGCGCAGGCGATCGCCGACGGCGTGGAACGTGGCTGGAAGATCGCCGGGGTACTGGTCGCCGAAGACGACGCGGTGCTCATCCACAACCGCATCCCGATCGACGTCCCGGTCGTCGACGAGGTCGACCTCGAGGGTCTGCGGCGTGGTGCGCTCGTCGCCGTGGAGGTCGTCGCCGAGGGGCGCGCGTACCGGGCGATGGCCGACCCGATCGCGCTGTCGGCGGCGCTGCAGCTGGGCCACGACCGGTTGCGCGATGTCGCCGAGTTCACCCGCGAGCTGGCCGACGCGCCGGCGATCGCCGTCACGGCGCGCACCGAGCCACCCGAACCGCCTGCGGTGGAAGACGATTACGTCGACTGCCGCGTCGGGGGCGAGATCGTCCGGTACGCACCCGCCGCTGCCCACGGTGTGCTGCGCCTCGAGCCACCTGGCAGCGCGGTCGCGGTTCGGTTGAGCGCGATACCGGCAGCGGCCGACGGCATCGCGACCGACGATGCGTTCTTCACCGACCTCGCCGCCATCGACAACGGCGCGTGGTTGCGCCGCGGTGTGGCGGACGCCCGAGGTACCGTCGTCGCCCTGCTCGCCGCCGACGCGCTGACCGACGCCGCCGCAACGCTTTCCGAGTTGACCGGCCGTCCCGCCACCACGCTGGCCACCGAACCGGCGGCCGCCGCACGCGGTGCGCACACCACACCCGGGCTGCCACCCGGATCGGTGGTGTGCGACATCGGCGGTGGCACAGTCGATCTCATCGGGCAGGGTCGCACCGTCACCGCTGCCGGCGCCGGCGAGACGATCACCACCGCGGTGGCCCGGGTGCTCGGCATCCCGCGGGCGCTCGCCGAACGGATCAAACGGACCCCCGCCCTGCGGGTCGAGGGTCCGCACGTGGCCCACGAGGAGGACGGCCGGCGGGTGTTCCTGGACAGCCCCGCCCCGGCCGAGGCGATCGGCCGGTTGTGCACCCGCGGCAGTGCGGGCCTGGTGCCGTTCTCACACCGACTGGCCGCCGAGGAGTGGCGCAGCCTGCGGCTGGCGATCAAACAGGAGACCGTCGCCGCGAACATCGCCCGCTGTCTGGCGACGTTCGACGAGCCGCCGACCGCGCTGGTGCTCGCCGGCGGCGGCGCGCTCGACGACGAACTGCTGCGCACGGTCGGCGAATCGCTGCGCTCGGCGCGAGTCGTGGTGGGGCGGGCCGACATCGACGGCGTCCACGGGCCGCGCTTCGCGGTGGCGTCGGGGCTGGTGCACCTGTACGCCGAACAGCGGGTGGGGACGACGGCGCGGGCGTAGCGGTCAGGCGGCCGCCGCGGTGTCCGATGCCTCGGAGGGCGCGTCGGTGCTGTCGTCGTCGGTGGGCGCGTCCGCGCTGTCGTCCGAGGCGTCCGAGGCGTCGGATTCTTCGGGGTCGGCTTCGGAGTCGTCCTCGAGGCGCGACGTCAGAGCCTCGTCTTCGTCCTCGTCCTCTTCGGGTTTCGTCGTCTTTGGTGTGGGTTTGGCGGGTTTGGGCGTCACCGCGTCGACGAGGTTTTCCAGCCCGTCCCGGATCGCGGCGGGCAGCGCCTCGGCGGTCTGCCTGACCCGCTCGGCCGGGATCACCGGGGAGAACCGGGTCGGGCGGTCGGCGTCCTGGTAGTCGGCGGCCTCGTCCACACCGATGGTGCGGTAGTCGCGGTCGGTGTAGCCCATGTCCACCAGCACCCGCAGCGCCGGCTCGACGGCGCCGAGGACCGGTTCGGTGAACACGGTGGTGCCGGTCAGTGCGGAGATGTCGCGAAGGGGTTGCAGCAGCGGTAGGTGTTCGGCGCGGATCAGGATGTAGACGTCCTTGCCGCCCTTGCCGTTGACGACTTCGCGCACCGACGTCGGCTGGGTTTCCAGGTCGACGGGGTCGACGCCGTGGTCGCCGTGGAAGTAGAGGAACCCGACCACCGCGTTGGCCAACGAGAGCGGGTTGCCGTAGGCCGGGAAATCGGCGACCAGGTCGTACTCCCGCGAGTAGTACGTGGTGTCGTACTCGGACGGTTGGGTGGGGCCGGTGCTGGTGAAGCCGGGCAGCCGCAAGCCGGGGAAGCGGGCGTAGATCCCCCCGTTGGGGACGAACGGGGAGGCTATCAGCACGAACTGGAGGTCGTCGCGCGCCGGACCGCCGGTGGCCGGAGACAGATCGCGCCGGACCTGTTCGGCGACCAGCGCGCCCTCGGAGTAGCCGATGACGACGACGCGCCCGCCGTCGGCGCCGTCGATCGCGGTGTGCAGCTTCGGCACGCCCTCGGCGACGCTCGGATCGATCGGCAGCGGCCACGCCGAGTACTGCACTCCCTCGAAGGTGTAGCCCGCCGCCTCCAGGTCTGCGACCAGCTCACCGCGGAACTTGTCGCGCACCCGGTCGCTGGTCGGGTTCAGCGCTCCGCCGACGCCGATGACCAGGTCGCGAGGCTCGGCCGAGGCATCGACGGCGTGGCCGACGGCCAGGGGCGCCGAGATCCCGACGGCCACCGCTGCCGTCGCCAGCGGGCCGATGCGGGTGTTGCGGAGTTTGCGGTGTTTAGCCACGGATGGTGCTCCTGGGGACTGGCGCGCACGTGCGCGAGTTTGCAGAGTATCGCACGGCAAAGCCCGGCGGATGCGAAGACGGCGGCCACCCTGGGGTAGCCGCCGTCGCCGTACCGATTCGTGCCTACGGGCAGGTCACCTCGATCTCGAACGGTTTGGTCACGGGCTGAAGCGGGTTGGCCATGTCGACGCCCGTGGCGTTGCCCTTGATGGTGTAGGTCTTGTCGTCCTTCTCCACCTCGGCGTTGCCCTGTCCCGTGCCCTGCTGGAAGCCCAGCGTCACACCGTTGACGTTGCCGAGACCGACCGATTGCACCGCCGGCGGGTCGGCCTCGGTGACCACGGCGCCGATCCCGGTGGTCGCCTGGCCGATCGCGATGTTGACGTTGCCGCCCATCGACGTGCAGGCGACGGTGCCCTGGATGGCCTGATCCTGCCCGTCGATGATGACCTTCGCGGCGCCGGGCGCCGAGGTGGCCTCCGCCGACGCGCTCGCGGTGGCGGTCTCACTCGTCTCCGCGGGGGTCGATTCGGCGGACGTCGTCGACTCGGACGATCCGCTGTCCGACGAACAGCCCGCCAGGCCGGCGATCACGATCGCCGCGCCGCCCACGCTCACCAGGAAACCACGCTTCACTCTGTTCTCCTTCTCGTCGCGCGGCCCGTTTCGGTAGCCGGACCGTCGCCCTGCAGTATGGTCGGGCGCCTCCGGCCCGGGCAGGTGATTGGCCCAGAACCGATTCCTGTTGAATGTCTGCCGTGGATCAGCAGTTCTTCACCGTCGAGGCGGAGCTTCCCGGGCGTCGGGGCCGCGTCGGCGTGATCCGCACCCCACACGGCGACATCCGCACACCGGCCTTCATCGCCGTCGGCACCCAGGCCACCGTCAAGGCGGTACTGCCGGAGGCCATGAAAGCGCTTGGCGCACAAGCGGTCCTCGCCAACGCCTATCACCTGTATCTGCAGCCCGGGCCCGACATCGTCGACGCCGCAGGCGGGCTCGGCGCGTTCATGAACTGGCCCGGCCCGACGTTCACCGACAGTGGTGGCTTCCAGGTCCTTTCGCTCGGGGCGGGGTTCCGCAAGGTGCTGGCCATGGACACCAACCGGGTGCAGGCCGACGACGTCATCGCCAAGGGCAAGGAGCGGCTGGCGGTGGTCGACGACGACGGTGTGACGTTCCGCTCACACCTCGACGGCAGCAGCCACCGGTTCACACCCGAGGTGTCGATCGGCATCCAGCACCAGCTGGGTGCGGACATCATCTTCGCGTTCGACGAGCTGACGACGTTGGTCAACACCCGCGGCTATCAGGAGCAGTCGGTGCAGCGCACGCACAAGTGGGCGGTGCGCTGTCTGGCCGAGGACCGCCGGCTGCGCGAGGAGCGGTCGCACAAACCGCCGCAGGCGCTGTTCGGCGTCGTACAGGGCGCCCAGTACGAGGACCTGCGTCGGCAGGCGGCCCGCGGGCTGGCCGAACTGGGTTTCGACGGGTTCGGCATCGGCGGCGCGCTGGAGAAGCAGAACCTCGCCACCATCGTCGGCTGGGTCACCGACGAACTGCCCGACGACAAACCGCGTCACCTGCTCGGGATCAGCGAACCCGACGACCTGTTCGCGGCGGTGGCCGCGGGCGCCGACACCTTCGACTGTGTGTCGCCGTCGCGGGTGGCCCGCAACGCCGCGGTGTACTCGGCGACCGGGCGGTACAACATCACCGGGGCGCGCTATCGACGCGACTTCACACCGATCGACGCCGAATGCGACTGCTACACCTGCGCGCACTACACCCGCGCCTACATCCACCACCTGTTCAAGGCCAAGGAGATGCTGGCCTCGACGCTGTGCACGATCCACAACGAACGGTTCGTCGTCCGGCTGGTCGACCGGATCCGGGAGTCCATCGTGGCGGGTGAGTTCGACGAGCTGCGCGAGCACGTGTTGGGTCGCTACTACGGCTGACCCGGCAGCGCCCAAACGAACAAACGGGCGCAAAAGTGCGAGTAAACCCCGCCATTTCGTCGATTTCGGTGCCTGACGAGGGGAATCGGCGATCACCGGCACAATGACTGCCATGACCACCGCGGACACCCAGACGCTGCTCGGCCGGCTGCTCGACCCCGCCAACCGGGCCGACCCTTACCCGCTGTACGCGGATTTGCGCGCCGCCGGACCAGTCGTGTTGCCGTCGGCGAATCTGGTGGTGTTCTCGGCCTTCGCCGAATGTGACGAGGTGCTGCGTCATCCGGCGTCGGCCAGCGACCGGCTGAAGTCGACCGTCGCGCAGCGCGAGATCGCCGCGGGCGCGGTCGCCAGGCCGTTCGGGGCTCCGGGGTTCCTGTTCCTCGACCCACCCGATCACACACGGTTGCGCCGGCTGGTCAGTTCGGCGTTCGTGCCCCGCGTGGTCAAGGCGCTCGAACCGGACATCGTGTCGCTGGTGGACACACTCCTCGACGAGGTGGCGGCCAAAGGTGAGTTCGACGCGGTCGCCGATCTGGCGTATCCGCTGCCGGTGGCGGTGATCTGCCGGCTGCTCGGGGTGCCGCTGGAGGACGAGCCGCAGTTCAGCCGCGCGTCGGCGCTGTTGGCGCAGTCGCTCGATCCGTTCCTCACCGTCACTGGACAGGCGGCCGAGGGGTTCGAGCGGCGGTTGGAGGCGGGGTTGTGGTTGCGCGAGTACCTGCGCGAACTGATCGCGCGGCGCCGTGCCGAACCGCGCGAGGACCTGATCTCCGGGCTGATCGCCGCGGAGGAGGCCGGCGATCAGCTCAGCGAGGACGAGATCGTCGCAACCTGCAACCTGCTGCTGGTGGCCGGGCACGAGACGACGGTCAACCTGATCGCCAACGCGATCCTGGCGATGCTGCGCGATCCTGATCAGTGGCGGGCGTTGGCGGCCGATCCGCGGCGGGCGTCGGTGGTGGCGGAGGAGACGCTGCGCTACGACCCGCCGGTGCAGCTGGTCGCGCGCATCGCCGCCGAGGACATGACGGTCAACGGGGTGACGGTGCCCAAGGGCGACAGCATGCTGCTGTTGCTGGCGGCCGCGCACCGGGACCCCGACGCCTTCGAGCGGCCCGACGCGTTCGACCCGGACCGGGCGCACATCCGTCACCTCGGCTTCGGCAAGGGGCCGCACTTCTGCCTCGGGGCGCCACTGGCCCGGCTGGAGGCGGCGGTCGCGCTCTCGGCGGTGACGACCCGGTTCCCGCAGGCGCGGCTGGCCGCCGAGCCGGTCTACAAGCCGAACCTCACGCTGCGCGGCATGGAGACGCTTTCCGTCGCCATTTAGCGCCGAAACGAACGAATCGGTGTAAAAGTGCGAGAAAAAGTCACCATTTCGTCGATCTCGGCGGCTAAGTTCTAGGCCATGCGAATCCTGTTGGTGGGTGCCGGCGGCGTCGGAGCGGCCTTCTGCGCAATCGCCGCGCGCCGCGACTTCTTCGAGCAGATCGTCGTCTGCGACTACGACGAGGCCCGGGCGCGCCAGGCCGCCGACGCGGTCGGCGACCCCCGGTTCGTCGCGGCGCAGGTCGACGCGACGTCGGCCGACGCGGTCGCGGCGCTGGTGCGTCAGCATGCGATCACCCACGTGATGAACGCCGTCGACCCGCGGTTCGTCATGCCGATCTTCACCGGGGCGCTGGCCGGTGGGGCGGACTACCTCGACATGGCGATGAGCCTGTCGCACCGCCACCCCGAACAGCCCTACGAGCTGACCGGGGTGAAACTCGGCGACGAGCAGTTCGCCGCGGAGGACCGGTGGCGGGATGCGGGTCGGCTGGCGCTGGTCGGCATCGGCGTGGAACCGGGGCTGTCGGACGTGTTCGCCCGCTACGCCGCCGACCACCTGTTCTCCGACATCGACGAACTCGGCACCCGCGACGGATCGAACCTGACCGTCGAGGGCTACGACTTCGCCCCGTCGTTTTCCATCTGGACGACGATCGAGGAGTGCCTCAACCCGCCGGTCATCTGGGAGGCCGACCGCGGCTGGTTCGTCACCGAACCGTTCAGTGAGCCGGAGGTGTTCGACTTCCCCGACGGCATCGGTCCGGTGGAGTGCGTCAACGTCGAGCACGAAGAGGTGCTGTTGATGCCGCGCTGGGTGAAATGCCGACGCGCGACGTTCAAATACGGTCTGGGTGCCGAATTCATCGACGTGCTCAAGACGCTGCGCAAGCTCGGCCTCGACCGCACCGACAAGGTGAGGGTCGGATCAGTCGAGGTGTCGCCGCGCGACGTGGTGGCGGCCTGTCTGCCCAACCCAGCCACGTTGGGCCCGAAGATGAAAGGCAAGACGTGTGCCGGGCTGTGGGTGACGGGGACCGGGAAGGACGGCGAACCGCGCTCGACGTACCTGTATCACGTCGTCGACAACGAATGGTCGATGGCCGAGTACGGGCATCAGTGCGTCGTCTGGCAGACTGCGATCAATCCCGTTGTGGCACTGGAGCTCCTGGCCAACGGCACCTGGAGCGGTGCCGGTGTTCTGGGTCCGGAGGCGTTCGACGCGGTGCCGTTCCTTGACCTGCTCGCCGACTACGGAAGCCCATGGGGCGTCAAGGAACTCACCCCTACAGTGGGTTGAGGATCCGCTGCAGGAACTGACGCGTCCGCTCCTCCTTCGGATCTCCGAGCACCGCGTCGGGCGGGCCCTGTTCGAGGATGACGCCGCGGTCGGTGAACAACACCTGATTGGACACCTGCCGCGCGAACTGGATCTCGTGGGTGACGACGACGAGCGTCCACCCCTGCACCGCCAGATCCTTGATGACGGAGAGCACTTCGCCGACGAGTTCGGGATCGAGCGCCGACGTCGGCTCGTCGAACAGCACGACCTTCGGCCGCAGCGCCAATGCCCTGGCGATCCCGACGCGCTGCTGCTGCCCCCCGGAGAGCTGATACGGGTACTGGTCCCGCTTCTCGGCCAGGCCCACCTGATCCAACAGCTCCAGAGCCGCAGCCTCGGCCTCCTGCCTCGGCCGCTTCTGCACCACGATCGGGCCCTCGGTGACGTTCTGTAGGACCGTCTTGTGCGGGAACAGGTTGTGCGACTGGAACACGAAACCGCTCTGCATCCGGTAACGCCGCAACTCGTCTTTGCGCACCGGCTTGGCGAAGTCGACACTGACGTCACCTATGCACACCGTTCCGGCGTCGGGGACGTCGAGTGCGTTGAGCGCGCGCAGCAGCGTCGTCTTCCCGGAACCGGACGGGCCGATGATCGTGGTCACCGACCCGGCCGCCACCCGGAACGACACCCCTTTGAGTACCTCGTTGTCGCCGAAGGCCTTGTACAGCCCCTCGGCGACCACCCGATCTTCGGTCATCTCGCCACGTACCTTTCCAGCCGGCGTTCGATGCGGCCCTGACCGAACGACAACGCCAGACAGATCACCCAGTAGTACACCGCGGCGGTGCCGTAGAGCGCGAAGAACTCGAACGTCGGCGCCGCGACGATCTGAGCCTGCCGCAGCAGTTCGGTCACCAGGATCGTCGACGCCAACGACGTGTCCTTGACCAGGGAGATCAGCGTGTTGGACAGCGGCGGCACCGCGACGCGGGCGGCCTGCGGCAGGACGATCCGGCGCAGCGACGTCGCATAGGTCATGCCGATGGTCTCGGCCGCCTCCCACTGACCCTTCGGGATGGACAGGATCGCCGAGCGGATGATCTCCGCCGCGTAGCCGCCGACGTTGAGCGAGAACGCGATCACCGCGGCGGGGAACGGGTCGATGCGGACCCCGAATTCCGGCAGCGCGAAGAACACGATGAACAGCTGCACCAGCAGGGGCGTGCCCCGGATGATCGAGATGTAGAACCGGGCGACGCCGGCCAGCACGACGTTCGACGACAGTCGGGCCAGCGCCACGCCGAGCGCGATCACCAGTCCGATCGCGAAGCTGATCACCGTCAGCGGGATCGTCATCGTCAGCGCCGCCCGCGCGAGCGGCCACAGGTTGTCGAGGATCAGCTGCCACGTGGAGCGGGGTGCCGCTGTCTCCGCGGAGGCGGGGGCGCCGGAGGCGTTGGCATTCAGGTACTTCTGTGAGATCGCCGCCAGCGTCCCGTCGGCGCGCAGTTCGCCGAGCGCCCGGTTGAGTTCGGGCAGCAGACCGCTGTCCTTGCGGGCGGCGAAGCCCTGTTCGCTCCTCTCGCCGACGGTGCCCGCGATCTTGACCGAGGTGTCGCCGGTCTCGGCGAGATAGGCGTACACCGCGATGCTGTCGTTGACCACGACGTCGACCCGGCCCTGCGTCAGCAGCGTGATGGCCTGGGTGAACCCCTCGACGGCCTCCACCCGCGCCCCCGCCTTGCGGGCGACCTCCGACCAGTTGCTGGTGGCGTTCTCGGCGGCGACCTTGCCCTTCAAGTCGTCGAGCGTGGTGATGGAGGTGTCGTCGGCCCGGGTGACGATGACGCCTTCGCCCACCGAATAGGGTTCGGACAGGTCGTATTTCGCCTCGCGTTCGGCGTTGATCGTCACCTCGTTGGCGACGACGTCGAACCGTCCCGCCTCCAGCGCGGCGAACATCGAGTCCCACGGCGTCTCGACGAATTCGACCGGGACACCGATGCGCTCGGCCACCGCGCGTGCCACGTCGACGTCGTAGCCGACGAGTTGGCCGGACTCGTCGTGGTAGCTGAACGGGGCGTACACGCCCTCGGTCCCGACCCGCAGCACGCCCGCCGCTTTGATCGGTTCGTCGCCGCTGTCGCCGGCCGAGCCGCACGACGCCGCGGCCAGGACGGCGACGAGGAGCAGGAGCGCTCGAAGAAGAAACCTCACCGGCGGACGCTAACAAGCGCTGCGCGACGGCAGAAGGGTTCGGCTCAATCGGGGACGTATATCCACGGATGACGCGGGAGCCCGGCCGGGTCGAACCGGTCGAGGAGTTCGTCGATGTCGTGGGCCGGCCAGCCGAGAGATGCGGTGATCTGCGCCAACGCCCGTGGCACCCCGATCTCGCCCAGCGTCACCGCGCCGTCGCGTTTGGCCAGGCGCGCACCGTCCTCGTTGAGTACCAGGGGGACGTGGGCGTAGACGGGTTCGGGATGGCCGAGCAGCCGGGCCAGGTAGGCCTGGCGTGGGGAGGAGCTGAGCAGGTCGTCGCCGCGCACCACCTGGTCGATGCCTGCCGCCGCGTCGTCGACCACCACCGCCAGGTTGTAGGCGGGCACCCCGTCGCCGCGGCGGACCACGAAGTCGTCGACGATGCCGGTGTAGGTGCCGTGCAGCAGGTCGGTGACGGTGTAGGTGAGGACGTCGGTGCGCAACCGCAGCGCGGGCGGACGGCCGGTCTCGCGGCGGCGGACGGCGCGTTCCGCGTCGGTGAGGTGGCGGCAGATCCCCGGGTAGGCGCCCTGCGGCGCGTGCGGGGCGCGCGGCGCCTGGGCGATGTCCCTTCTGCTGCAATAGCATTCGTACACCATGCCGTCGGCGACCAGGCGGTCGATGACGCTGTCGTAGCGGTCGCGGTGCGCGGACTGGTACTCCGCGGGCCCGTCCCACGTCAGCCCGAGCGCGGCGAGGTCGGCGAGTTGGCGGGCGGCGATGTCGGAGTCGGTGCGGTAGTCGAGGTCTTCGACGCGCATGAGGAAGCGTCGTCCGGTGGACCTGGCGAACAGCCAGGCCAGGATCGCGGTACGCAGGTTGCCGATGTGCAGATCGGCCGACGGGCTCGGCGCGAACCGGCCCGCGGGGGAGCGGGTCACGTCCGCAATCTAGCCCGTTCGCGCGCGTCGGTTCGGTGCCGGCCGCCCGACCCCGTACTGTTTCGTGTGACCGCCGTGGACACATACATCTGGGGGGCCGCCGTGGCGAAGGACCTGACCGAAGTGCAACTGCTGACCGAGCTCGAACCGGTCGTGGAAGCCAATCTCAACCGGCATCTGCGGATGCGCAAGGACTGGAACCCGCACGATTACATCCCGTGGTCGGACGGCAAGAACTTCTACGCCCTGGGCGGCCGGGACTGGGATCCCGAGCAGTCGAAGCTGTCGGAGGTGGCTCGGACGGCGATGGTGCAGAACCTCCTGACCGAGGACAACCTGCCGTCGTACCACCGCGAGATCGCGATGAACTTCAGCCTCGACGGGGCCTGGGGCCAGTGGGTGAACCGCTGGACGGCCGAGGAGAACCGCCACGGGATCGCGCTGCGCGACTACCTCACCGTCACCCGCGCGATCGATCCGGTCGAACTCGAGGAGTTGCGCGTCGAGCAGATGACCCGCGGCTTCTCTCCGGGCCAGAACGGCCAGGGCGAGGAGGTGCTGTTCGCCCGGAGCCTGTTCGACTCGGTCATCTACGTGACGTTCCAGGAACTCGCGACCCGCGTCTCGCACCGCAACACCGGCAAGGCGTGCTCCGAGCCGGTCGCCGACCAGCTGCTGCAGCGGATCTCCGCGGACGAGAACCTGCACATGATCTTCTACCGCGACGTCTCCGAGGCCGGTTTCGACATCGCCCCCGACCAGGCGATGCACTCGCTGCACCATGTGCTGCGTAACTTCAAGATGCCCGGTTACACCGTGCCGGATTTTCGCCGCAAGGCCGTCGTCATCGCCGTCGGCGGGGTGTACGACCCGCGGATCCACCTCGACGACGTGGTGATGCCGGTCCTGAAGAAGTGGCGCATCTTCGAGCGCGAGGACTTCACCGGTGAGGCCGCCCGCATGCGCGACGATCTGGGCGTGCTGATCGAGGAACTCGAGGAGACCTGCGAGAAGTTCGAGACCGCCAAACAGCGCCGCCTCGAACGGGAGGCGAAGATGGCCGAGAAGCGCGCGGCCAAGCAGGTTGTGTCGGTCTGACTCAGCCGCCGAGCCCGGGCACGATGTCGCCGAGCCGGAAGGTGACCGGGCGGTCCAGTTGGTCATAGGTGCAGGAGCGCGGATCGCGGTCGGGCCGCCATCGGTTGAACTGCGCGGTGTGGCGGAACCGGTCGCCCTCCATGTGGTCGTAGCGCACCTCGACCACCCGTTCGGGCCGCAGCGGCACGAACGACAGGTCCTTGCCCGCGTTCCAGCGTGACCCGCCGCCGTAGCGGCGCACGACCTCGGGGTCGACGTGGGCACCCCAGTTCCACGGATGATGCTCGAAGGTGGTGACCAGCGGCTGCAGCTCGGTGACCAGCTGCCGCCGGGTGGCCATCGGGAACGCGCCGATGACGCCCACCGATGCCAGCTCCCCGTCGTCGCGGTAGAGGCCGAGCAGAAGTGACCCGACGGCATCGTCACCCGACTTGTGCGGCCGGTAGCCGGCGACCACGCAGTCGGCCGTGCGCGCGTGCTTGATCTTGTACATCACCCGTTTGTCGGGCTGGTAGGTCAGCGCCAGCGGTTTGGCGATGACTCCGTCGAGCCCGGCGCCCTCGAATTCGTGGAACCAGCGCTGGGCGGTCTCCACGTCGGTGGTGGCCGGGGTGACGTGGATCGACGGCCCGGCCCCGGCCAGCGCGTCCACCAGTGCGGCGCGGCGCTCGCTGAACGGCCGGGCGGTGTAGTCGTCGTCGCCCAGGGCGAGCAGGTCGAAGGCGATGAACGACGCCGGCGTCTTCTCGGCGAGCATCCGCACCCGGGACGCGGCCGGGTGCAGCCGCAACTGCAGCGCGTCGAAGTCCAGGCCGGCGTCGCCGGCGATGACGATCTCCCCGTCGACGACGCAGCGTGCGGGCAGTTCGGCACGGGCCGCGTCGACGAGTTCGGGGAAGTACCGGGTCATCGGCCGTTCGTTGCGGCTGCCCCACTCCACTTCGTCGCCGTCGCGGAAGCAGATCGACCGGAACCCGTCCCACTTCGGCTCGTAGGACGCCCCGGGCGGAATCGAGGGTATCGATCTGGCCAGCATCGGCCGGACCGGAGGCGAAACGGGGAGTTGCACCCCATCATTGTCGCCGAGAGGCCGAAGTGCTATACACACGTATAGCACTTCGGGAGGATGGGCCATGCGGCGAGTGGCGATGGTGACCGGTGGAGCCTCGGGGCTCGGCGAGGCGATCTGCGCCGGTCTCGCGGGCGACGGGCACGCGGTGGCGGTGCTCGACGTCGACGCCGACGCGGCGCAGAGGGTGGCCGCACGCCTGCGTGCACACGGCGCCCAGTCGGCCGCCGTCACGGTGGACGTCTCCGATGAAACCGCGGTGCATCGGGCGTTCACGACCGTCCGACGTGATCTCGGGCCGGTGCAGATACTGGTGACCAGCGCCGCCATCGCCGGGTTCACCCGCTTCGACAGGATCACGGTGGACGAATGGAACCGATACCTCGCGGTCAACCTCACCGGCACGTTCCTGTGCATCCGAGAAGCGTTGTCCGACATGGTTGCAGCCGGGTGGGGCCGGATCGTCACCATCTCCTCGGCGGCGGGACAGCAGGGCGCGCCCGGGCAGGGTCACTACTCGGCCACCAAGGGCGGGGTGATCGCCCTGACCAAGACGGTGGCGCGCGACTACGCCCGTAACGGCATCACCGCGAACTCGGTGCCGCCCTTCGTCATCGATTCGCCGATGCTGCGCGAACAGCAGGCGCAGGGCGCACTGCCGCCGGCCGAGGTCCTCACCCGGGCCATCCCGGCCGGACGGGTCGGCACACCGGGGGATGTGGCCGCGGTGTGTTCGTTTCTGTGCTCGGAGGCGGCGGGCTACGTGACCGGTCAGGTCGTCGGCGTCAACGGCGGCGCGGTCGTCTAGCCCGATGACCGGACGGCCGACGGCGGAGAGAAGACCATGCGCATCGGTCTGAGCGGGGGCGGATCCTCCGTCGACACCATCGTGGCGCAGGCCCAGCGGGCTGAGGCCGACGGTTTCTCCGCGCTGTGGTACGCCAGTTCGGTCGCAGGTGACCCGCTGGTGGCGATGGCGATCGCCGGCCGGGCCACCACGTCGATCGAACTCGGCACGGCGGTACTGCAGACCTACCCGTGTCATCCACTCTTGCAGGCCAATCGGGTGGGCGCCGCCGCCAATGCGATGGGAAGACCCGGTTTCACGCTCGGTCTCGGTCCGTCGCACGAACCACTGATTCGCGGCGTGCTCGGGATCTCCTACGATCACCCGGCGCGCAGCACCCGGGAGTATCTGCGCATCGTCGTCGACCTGCTGGCCGGCAGGCAGGTCGATGTGGACGGGACGGACTGGAGCACACACAGTGCGGGCCGGATGGTCGCCCTCGAACACCCGATTCCGGTGCTGCTGTCGGCACTCTCGCCCCGGATGCTGCGAATAGCCGGGGAATTCGCCGACGGAGTGGTGCTGTGGATGGCATCGGCGAAGGCGATCGACGACCGGATCGCTCCCATCCTGTGCGACGCGGCGGATGCGTACGGCAGACCCGCGCCCCGCATCGTGGCCGGGCTGCCCGTGGTCGTGCACGACGACGTCGCCGAGGCCCGCTCAGCCATCGCGGCGACCTCATCGGGGTATGAACGGATGACGAACTATCAGAGGATCATTCGCGCCGGTGGCGGCGTCGGCGCGGCCGACGTCGGAATCGTCGGTGACGAAGCCGCGGTGACACGACAGCTCGAGGATGTGCTCGATGCCGGCGCCACCGAGGTGTGGGCCCAACCCGTGGCGGTGGGTGTGGATCGACGTGAGCGTGCGGCTTCCCTTGACCGGACCCGTACCCTGCTCGGCGCGCTCGCGCGCACGCGCTGAGTCACTTACCCCGGGGGCGCGCCCCTCTGCCGTAGGTGATGTCGGCGCGTTCGGGGTCCCAGCGGTTGCGGAACACCACGTCGGAAAGCGGCCGGCGGCGAACAGGTCCGTGACGTCCCCGCGGCCAGCCCACCACGATGTGTCCGGCCAGGAACCACTCGTCGGGGATGCCCACCGCGTCGCGCAGGACCCGCTCACCGCCATAGGACGCCCAACTGGTGATGCAGGCACCCAGACCCTGGGCGCGGGCGGCGAGGTAGAAGTTCTGCATGGCCGGGTAGATCGAACCTCCCTGCAGGAACTCGGAGGAGAACTCGTTCTGGAACGCCGCGAACAACACCGAGGTGAACTCACCGGCGCGGTCGTGCAGTTCGTAGGTGGCCCGATTGTTGCGGGCCGCCCGGCTGTCGTCCCCGTCGGCGGGCCTGGCCATGCCGTAAATCGATTCAATTGACGCCAAGGCGATCCGGGCGGCCTCGGCGACGGCTGCCCGTTGGCGGGGCCCGTCGAGCACGATGAACCGCCACAGCTGCGCGTTGGCGCCGTTCGGCGCCCACGAGGCGGCCTGCAGGCACCGCTCGAGTGTCTGCTCGTCGACGGGCTCGTCGGTGAAACGCCGGATCGACCGCGCGGTCGACAGGACTTCCCAGACGTCGTTGGTGGGATGCGGCATCCCATTGGTGTACTCGACGCAACCGGCGATGTCGAGAACCACCGCGCTGTACAGTCGTATTGCACATGGTCGGTGGCGGACGGGAGTAGTGCTGTGGGGAACAGGTTCTCGATGGCGGGCAGGGTCGCCGTCGTCACCGGCGGCGGTACCGGTATCGGGCGGGCGTCGGCGCTCGTGCTCGCCGAGCACGGCGCGGACGTCGTGCTCGCCGGACGGAGATCTGAGCCGCTCGAGGAGACGGCGGCCGAGATCGAGGCGCTCGGTCGCCGAGTGCTGGCGGTTCGAACCGACGTGATGAAAGCCGACGAGTGCAGGACCCTCGTCGACACCACGATCGCCGAGTTGGGCCACCTCGACGTGCTGGTCAACCACGCCGGGGGCGGCGCGACGAAGGCGTTGATGACGTGGACCGACGACGAGTGGCAGCATGCCCTCGACCTGAACCTGTCCAGTGCGTGGTACCTGTCGCGAGCCGCGGCCGAACCGATGCTGGCGCAGGGCAAGGGCGCCATCGTCAACATCTCGTCGGGTGCCGGCCTGCTGGCGATGCCGCAGGCTCCGGCGTACGCGGCGGCCAAGGCCGGGCTGAACAACCTGACGGGTTCGATGGCGGCGGCTTGGACTCGCAAAGGTGTGCGCGTCAACTGCATCGCGTGCGGCGCTGTCCGCACGCCGGGGTTGGAGGCGGAAGCGCAGCATCAGGGCTTCGCCGTCGACGTGATCGGTCAGACGAATGCGTCGGGACGTATCGCCGAACCCGACGAGATCGGCTACGGGGTTCTGTTCTTCGCCTCCGATGCCTCCAGCTACTGCTCCGGCCAGACGCTCTACATGCACGGCGGTCCCGGCCCGGCCGGAGTCTGACCGTGCGGCGTGTCCGCCTGCTCACCACCGGTCGACGGGCGCGCTCCGCACGGTCAGCGGGCGGACGTAGGAGGCGTCGCCCTTGTCCCATCTACCCTTGATGAACCCCTCGACCGCACCGGAATTGAGCGCCGACGAATCGCCGCTGACCATCCACTCGATGGTGCACCGGCGCACCGCGATCTTCCAGACACCGTCGCGGCGCTCGAGCCGGTCGAGGTAGCGGCCGCCGACCAGCGACACGATATGTCCACCTTTGACCCTCATCGCGCCCATCACATAGCTCTCGGCATGCGCCTCGTCGCCGTCGATCTCACACGTGTGGGTGGTGATGTTGTGCAGGTGATCCTCGAACACCGCGGCGTGAGCCTCGTTGGCCCACTCGCCGTACTCGGGGCCTGCTTTGACGGTCGGGCCGTGTTCGTCGACCCCGTCCTCGAAGTAGGCGCTGCCCATGAGCTCGACGTCGTGACGGTCATGGCCGCGAGCCTGTCTCATCACGCAGTCGAGGATCGCCGAGCGGTCCTCGAGGTACTGCACGCGCCGGCGAAGTCGTTCGAGTTCATCGTCATTCGTCATGTGAGTCCCTCCGATGCGACCTTGTGTTGTACGTGTGTATAGCACACGGCGGCGTGCGGCGGGGTCATGCCGTAGCGTGGCTTGAGGCCCCGAGCCCGGTACGCCCGGGCCGGGGCTCGACCGGCGGCTTCGGCGAAAGGAACGCGATGCCCGATCCGAGATCCGTCGTCGCGGAGATGACGCTGTCCGAAAAGGCCGCGCTGGTCACCGGGGCGGACATGTGGTCGACGGTCGTGATCGAGCGGCTGCACGTGCCGTCGCTGACGTTGACCGATGGACCGCACGGCGTGCGCCGCGTCGCCGAGGGTGCCGACCCCCAGGACATCTACGAATGCGAGCCGGCGACGGCGTTCCCGACGGCGGCGGCCACCGGCTCGTCCTGGGACCCGGATCTACTCGAGGAGGTCGGCGGCGCGCTCGGTGCAGAGAGCCGCGCCCTGGACGTGGACGTCCTGCTCGGCCCAGGGGTGAACATCAAACGAACGCCGTTGTGCGGAAGGAATTTCGAGTACTTCTCCGAAGACCCGGTGCTGTCGGGGCGGCTGGGTGCGGCGTGGGTGAGCGGTGTCCAACGGTGTGGCGTCGGCGCATCGGTCAAACACTTCGCCGCCAACAACCAGGAAACCAACCGCATGCGGGTCAGCGCCGAGGTCGACGAGCGGACGCTTCGCGAGATCTACCTGCCGGCGTTCGAACACATCGTCTCGCAGGCCCGCCCGGTCACGGTGATGGCGGCGTACAACGCCGTCAACGGTGTCCCGGCGAGCCAGAATCGATGGCTGCTCACCGATCTCCTCCGCGACGAGTGGGGTTTCGACGGTGTCGTCGTCTCGGACTGGGGTGCTGTCGTCGACCCGGTGGCGTCCGTGCACGCCGGACTCGATCTGGCCATGCCCGGCACAGGCGGTGCGGCGGCCGTGGCGCTGGTCGAGGCCGTCGGCGGCGGACGTCTGGCCGAGGCCGTCCTCGACCGGGCGGCCGAGCGGATCCTCGCGGGTGTGGAGCGACTGGCGGCCGTCCGTGCCGAGAGGGAACCGGTGGTCGACCTGGACGGCCACCATCGGCTCGCCCGCCGAGCCGCCGCGGAATCCGCCGTCCTGCTCACCAACGACGGGCTGCTGCCGCTCGACCCCAGCGGCGGTGGCGGACTGGCCGTCATCGGGCAGTTCGCCGTAACGCCGCGTTACCAAGGCGGCGGCAGCTCCCATGTGCACCCGACCCGGCTGGAATCGGCGCTGACCGAAATGGCAGCCATCGTCGACGGTCGGCGCGAGATCCGGTTCGCGCCTGGGTTCGGTCTCGACGGCGCGGTGTCCGAGCTACTGCTCGTCGATGCCATTGAGGCGGCACGGGGTGCGGACGCGGTGGTGATGTTCGTCGGCCTTCCCGAGGCCGCCGAGTCGGAGGGATTCGACCGCACGACGCTGGAACTGCCCTCCGACCAGTTGCGACTGCTCGCCGAAATCGCGTCGGTCAACCCGAACATCGCGGTCGTGCTGTGCAACGGCGGGGCAGTGCTGACCGAACCGGTGCAGCGGCATGCCCGCGCGGTCCTCGAGATGTGGCTGCCCGGACAGGCCGGTGGAGGTGCGACCGCCGACATCCTGTTCGGATTGACCGAACCCGGCGGGCGGCTCGCCGAGACCATTCCTCGGGCATTGACCGACACACCTGCGTACTGCAACTTCCCGGGTACGCCGCAGCGGGTGCTCTACGGCGAACGCCTCTATGTCGGGTACCGCTGGTATGACCGGACGGGCCGCGATGTGGCGCACCCGTTCGGGCATGGCCTGTCCTACACCACGTTCGAGTACAGCGACCTGCGGGTGGACGTGCCCGACCGCGGCCGTAACGAGGCGACGGTGACGTTCACCGTCACCAACACCGGCGATCGCGCCGGAACCGACGTCGCCCAGGTGTACGTCGCAGACCTGGAAGCCTCGGCCGACCGGCCGGACCGAGAACTGAAGGCGTTCCGTAAAGTGCGCTTGGCTCCGGGAGAGTCCTGCCGTGTCGAGATCAGCCTGCTGGAGCGGGATTTCGCGTTCTGGGACGAGCGGCGAAGCGCCTGGGCCGTCGAACCGGGCACCTTCCGCGTGTCGATCGGTGCCTCCTCACGCGACCTGCGCCTCGGTGCCGACATCGACCTCACCGTTCCCGCACCCGTCCTGCCGTTGACCATCGACTCGTCGATTGGGGAGTGGATGGCGAGGCCGAACGCACGGGAAGCGTTGGTGGGCCTGATGGCCGAAGGCGACGGTGGGCAGGAATCGATGCTGCAGGATCACCCGGAATTGCTCGACATGGTGGCGTCGATGCCGCTGAGCCGCGTGCTGGCCTTCACCGGAAAGTCCGTGGCGCCTGCGGCGATCGCGGCATTGCTCGACGCGGCGAACGGCGACGCCGCTGATTCGTGATCGCGATCAGCGGGTGCGTCGCCGTCCGGCCGGTTTGCGCTTGGGGGCCGGCTCGACCGAATCCAGGAGGCGTTCGAACGCCTCGGTCAGCTCGGCGTGCGCCATGTCGACGCCCACGCCCTTCTCCAGATTGAGGAATTTGGGAAGGCTCGAGATCAGCAGCTGCACGGCGGGCAGCGACAGGTCACCGAAGGGCCGGGCGTCCGCGCCGAACTTGGTGGTGAGTGCGTCGAGCTGCACCTTGCGCACGCTCTCGGTCACCGCGGCGATCTCGGCGCGGATGGACTTGCGGTGGTTGCCCAAAGCCATGAACTCGGTCATCAACGCACCGGTCGCCTCGTCCCAGCTGTACTCCCACACGGCCCGCAGCGGGTCGTCGGACCGTTTCTCGAGCGCCTTGTTCAGGTAGTCGAGGTTGCGTTCGGAGTAGCGGCGGATCGCGGCGACGAAGATGTCGTCGAGGCTGGGGAAGTAGTACTGCACCAGGCTGGGGGTGACGCCGGCCTTGGCGGCCAGAGCCCGGTAGGTGACGCTGGCGTACCCCTCGTCGAGCATCATCTTCTCGACACAGTCGAGCAGGGTGTCCCTGGTCTTGGATGTTTCGGCGCCGACGCGCCGCGACGAGGTCGCCATGGTCGTATTTTGTCACCGATTCGCCCAGCCGTCGGATAGCCCGGGTGCCCGTCACCCCGTGGGCGTAAGAATGAACACGTGGACCTCCCCGTGATGCCTCCGCTCGAACCGATGCTGGCCAAAGCTCAGGTGAAGGTGCCGAGCGACGAGGGGGTGTGGTCCTACGAACCGAAGTGGGACGGCTTCCTTCACTGAACTTGTCAAGACGGCCACGAGGTGCGGCTCGGACCGATGAGTCGTCAGTGGGGTTGGGTAGGAACGGCGGAACCGCCGTTCCTCGGGTCAGCTCGTCAACGCTGCGACGGCGGCCATCAGTTTGTCGGCTACTTCTTTGGCGATCGGTTGTAGCTGCGGTTCGTTGGTGACGTCGACGAGCAGTTGCGGGTTCATGGCCTCAACGAGGGTGTTTTCTGGGTTGTCGGGGTCGCTGCGCACCACGACGTTGCAGGGCAGCAGCAGCCCGATTTGACGGTTCGCCGTAATTGCGCGGTGCGCTAGTGGCGGGTTGCACGCACCTAGGATCAGGTAGTTCTCAACGTCCTCGTCGAGCTTGTCCTTGAGGGTAGCTTTGACGTCGATCTCGGTGAGGACGCCGAATCCCTGTTCCGACAGCGCTTCTCGCGTGCGGGCTACAGCGTCGTCGAAGGTGGTCTTCAGGCTGGTAGCTAGGGCGATGCTCATGATGACTCCTTTGTCGTCGTTGCTTAGGCGAGTGCGAGGAACAACTTCTCCAGTTCCGCTTCGGTCATGGGCTTGTCGGTGCCGGCTTGTTCTCCGGTGACGCATTCCCGCAATCCGGTGGCCACAATCTTGAAGCCGGCGCGGTCGAGTGCGCGGGAAACGGCGGCCAGTTGGGTCACGACGTCTTTGCACTCGCGCCCTTGTTCGATCATCGAGATGACTCCGGCCAGCTGGCCTTGTGCGCGGCGCAGTCGATTCAGGACTGCGCTCATTGCCTCTTCGTCGCCAACCATCATGATCCCTTTCGTCGCCGCTATGCAGAGATTACCCGAGGGGGTATCCCCTGTGTCTGGTCAACGACACCGCCGCCATTGAGATTCCCGAGGCGGCAGCCGCGTATCGACGTGTGGTGTGCAGTCGTGGTTGCGGTCGTATCACCTGGGGGTCTGCGATGCGGGCGCCAGCTGGTTGACGATGTCCTTAGCGTCGCAGGTGGTGCCAGCGCGGTTGTATGGCAACCGGGCCAGCAGCATTCCCATGGCGCAGGTGTTGGTCAGCGCAGCGATGGTGAGGCCGGTACCGATGGCGAAGGCGACCCATTCGAGGTAGGGAATGAATGCGCCGGCCAGCACGCTCAGTGCGACGATCAGCCCGGCGATCAGACGCACTTGGCGTTCCAACTCCCAGCGCTGTCTGCCGCGGTTGAGTGCGAACCCACCGGCCTGCCAGCCGGAGATCCCGCCGTTCAGGATCCAGACGTTTGTCAGCCCAGCGTTACGCAGCGATTCCTCAGCCTGGGCAGCACGCTGACCGGAGCGGCAGATCAGCACCACCGGCTGGTCGAGGTGGCCGGCGATGTCGTCGCGGTGCTCGCGCAGCAGGTCGAGGGGAACGTTGTAGGCGCCACTGATGTGTCGAGTCTCGAACTCCGCAGGTGTTCGGACGTCAATGAGGCGGGGCGGATTGGTCGACGAGAGCTGATCGTGCAGCGCTGCGGCGTCGATCGTGGCGGGTGGCATCAAGTGTGGTTCCATCGGGTCGTTTGACGCATACCTCTGGGGGTATGTTCTGGTGAACCGTAGCATACCCAGCAGGGTATCTAACCCGGGTTGGAATAAATACCCCTAGGGGTATCGTAGAACTGTTCAGCGGGCCATTGCGAAGAGCGCCCGACAACGCAGTGAAAGGAGCTGGCGATGATCTTGGAGCAGTACTACATCGAGTGTCTGTCGCACGCCTCGTATCTGATCGGTGATGAGACCACCGGCCGCGCGGTGGTCGTCGATCCGCGCCGCGACATCGGCGACTATCTCGATGACGCGCACAAATTCGGGCTGACCATCGACGGGGTGATCAACACCCACTTCCACGCCGACTTTGTCTCCGGGCACCTGGAATTGGTGGACGCGACCGGCGCGTGGATCGGTTTCGGCGAGGCCGCTGAGACCGACTATCCGATCCGCCGGCTCTCCGACGGAGAGCATCTGTCGCTGGGTGAGGTGGATCTGGAGATCCTGTCGACCCCGGGACACACCTGGGAATCGATCAGTGTGCTGGTCCGCGAGCACCCCGGCGCGGAGCCGGTGGCGGTACTGACTGGTGACTCGCTGTTCATCGGCGACGTCGGCCGCCCGGATCTGGTCAACCTCGGTGACGGCTCAAGCGCCGACCTGGCTCGCGCGATGTACCGCACACTGCATGACAAGCTCATGACCTTGCCGGATGCCGTGACGGTGATGCCGGCTCACGGGGCCGGTTCGTCATGTGGGAAGAATTTGTCCACCGAACTGACCTCCACCATCGGGGAGCAGCGGGTGAGCAACCCGTCAGTGCAGCCGATGCACGAGGACGCGTTCGTCGCAATGCTCACCGCGGGCCAGCCTGCCGCGCCGGCGTACTTCGCCTCCGACGCAGCGATGAACAAGCGGGTGCACCCCCTGCTGCAGACCGATCGCCGCGTGCCCGAGATGACGCCCCAGCAGATCCGTGCCGCGCTCGACGCGGGTGTGTGGGTGCTCGACGCCCGCAGCGTCGAAGACTTCGCCGCCGGGCACCTACGAGGCACGGTCAACGTCGGCTTCGACGGCCGGTTCGCCGAAACCGGGGGCATGGTGGCCGACATCGGCGGGCAGATCGCCCTGATCACCTACCCTGGTGATGAGCAGCAGGCGGCGTTGCGACTGGCGCGTATCGGCTCCGATGACGCGATCGGCTACCTCACCGTCGGCCGCGACGGACAATTTCCCACAGAACTCGCCGACCTCGTGCAAGCCGCACCCCGCACCACCGTCACCGAACTCGACGAACTGCTCGCCGACGACGCGGTGACGCTGATCGACATCCGCAACCCCGGTGAACGCGAGAGCGGCGCCATCCCCCACTCGCTGCACATCCCGCTGGCCCAGTTGCGTCTGCGCCTCGCAGAGGTGCCGACCGACAAGCCGATCATCGTGCACTGCGCGGGTGGCTGGCGTTCCAGCGTGGCCGCATCGTTGTTGCGCGCCAACGACATTGCGCAGGTGTCCGACCTGCTCGGGGGATACAACGCCTGGGCCGACGCCCACGCCGCAGTCTGACCCGGACCTATCACGGAAGGAGTTCAATATGTGTTACGCCGTTGACTGCCGGGTGTGCGGCAAGGTGACCTGGGATGGCTGCGGCCACCACGTCGAGGACGTCATGGGCTCGGTATCCGCCGCGCGACAGTGTCGATGCACACAGCGAACGGGAACGCCGCAAGGGTTTGCCGCCATGTTGCGCCAACGGTGGAACGGGTAGGGGAACCGTCATGGCGATCACGATCGGCCTGGCACTGGGAGCGCTGATCGGCGTGCTGCTGGGTCTGCTCGGCGGCGGGGGATCCATCCTCGCCGTCCCGGCGCTGGTCTACGGGATGGGCTTCACCATGGAGCAGGCGATCCCGATTTCGTTGATCGTGGTCGCCGCAGCGTCGGCGGTCGGGGTGCTCCCCAAGATCCGAGCCAAACAAGTGCGGTGGCGCATGGCGGGCATCTTCGCCGCCGCCGGGATACCCGCCACGATCGCCGGCAGCGCCCTTAGCTCCCACCTACCCCAGCCAGTACTGATGATCGGATTCGCGGCCGTCATGGTCCTCGCGGGCATCCGCATGCTCGCCGACCAGGGCGCCAAGGGAACCGCCTGCGAGGTGCGCTCCGGCCAGGTCAACTGGCGCCGCTGCGCACCCCGCTCGATCGGTGCCGGACTGTTGGTCGGGTTGCTCACCGGACTATTCGGTGTCGGCGGCGGATTCCTCATCATCCCGGCACTGGTCGTGGTGCTCGGCGTCGAAATGTCGACCGCCATCGGCACCTCGCTGTTGATCATCATCGCCAACTCCATCGCCGGCATCGCCTCTCACCTAGGCGGCATCACCGTCGACTGGTGGGTCACCGGCGCCTTCGTCGCCGCCGCGATGGCTACCTCACTGGTCGCCGGATACTTCGGCACCCAAACCGACACCACCCGTCTGCAGCGCTGGTTCGCCTACCTGGTCTTCGCCGTCGCCGCCTACGTGCTCGTCGACACCCTCATCCTCCACTGAACCCACGAAGGAGCAACATGGACGTCTCAATCATCGAAACCTCCGGACTCGGTGACCGCAGCTACCTGGTCACCCACCACGGCATCGCGGTCGTGGTCGATCCGCAACGCGACATCGACCGCATACTCAACCTCGCGGAGAAGCGCGAGGTCCGCATCACCCACGTGCTGGAAACCCACCTGCACAACGACTACGTCACCGGAGGGCTCGAACTGTCCCGCACCGTCGGCGCCGACTACGCAGTGCCGGCAGGCGATGACGTCGACTACGACCGACGCGCGGTCACCGACGGCGACATCATCGACGCCGGGCCGATTCACCTCGAGGTCCTGCACACCCCTGGCCACACCCACCACCACGTCAGCTACGTGCTGCGCGACGACACCGGCACCGTCCACGGTGTGTTCACCGGCGGCTCGATGCTCTACGGCACCACCGGACGCACCGACCTCATCGGGCCCGACGAAACCGAGGGACTTTCACACGCCCAATACCACTCGGTCCACAAACTCGCCGACCGCCTGCCGCCCGACACCCCGATCTACCCGACCCACGGCTTCGGCAGCTTCTGCTCGGCCACACCCGCCTCCGGAGACTCCTCGACCATCGCCGAACAACGCAGCACCAACCCGGCACTGACCCAAGACGAACAAAGCTTCGTCGACGAACTGCTCGCAGGACTATCGGCCTACCCCGCCTACTACGCCCACATGGGCGTCATCAACCGCGAAGGTCCCGCACCGGTAGACCTCACACCACCGGCGATCGTCGACCCCACCGAGCTGCGCCGCCGAATCGACGCCGGCGAATGGGTCGTCGACCTGCGCACCCGGACCGCGTTCGCCGCTGGACACCTGCCCGGCACCGTGGGTTTCGAGCTATCCGGATCGTTCGTCAGCTACTTCGGCTGGCTCTACGACTGGGGCGCACCGATCACCGTGATCGGTGATTCGGCCGAACACGTCGCCGACGCCAAACGCGAACTGGTGCGCATCGGCGTCGACCGGCTCACCGGCGCTGCCACCGACTCCATCGATGCACTCGCTGGCGGCAGCCGGCTCGCTTCCTACCCGGTCGCCGATTTCACTGATCTCGCAGGGAAAGTCGGCTCCGAATCGGTGTCCGTCCTAGACGTACGACAAACCCACGAATACGACAAAGAGCACATCCCCGGCGCAACCAACATTCCCCTGCACGAACTGCCGAACCGGCTCGACGACATGCCCGCCGGGCCGGTATGGGTCCACTGCGGATCGGGCTACCGCGCCTCCATCGCAACGTCGCTCCTGGACCGCGCCGGCATAGAGGTCGTTTTGATCGATGACACGTTCGCCAAAGCCGGGGAGCTGGGCCTGACCGCGAAGTAACCGCGTAGCCCGACCGAAGTTCACCCGGCGGCAGGCGGTCATATACAACGCCACCGGCCATAGCCGTCGGGATGAGGTCCGGGCCTGCTGCCAACGTCGAAACTGCGCGGCAACGTCAGCATCGTCTGGAATATACCCCCAGGGGTATGCAGTTGAACTCTATGTCATACAACCGCTACGAAAGGAATTCCATGTCAACCGTTTCCGGAGACACCGCCCCTATGGCGACGATGCCGCGCATCGGCGATCCTGCACCGGCATTCCGGGCGAAGACCACCCAGGGTGACATCAACTTCCCCGCTGACTACGCCGGCAAGTGGGTGATCCTGTTCTCCCACCCAGCGGACTTCACTCCCGTATGCACAAGCGAATTCATCACATTCGCGTCAATGCAGAAGGAGTTCGCCGCCTACAACACCGAGCTGGTCGGGCTCTCGGTGGACGGGCTGTACAGCCACATCGCCTGGCTGCGCACCATCAAGGACAAGATCGCCTTCAACGACATGCGCAACGTCGAGGTGACCTTTCCACTCATCGAGGACGTCTCGATGGAGGTCGCCGGCAAGTACGGAATGATCATGCCGGGCGAGGATTCAACGAAAGCCGTCCGAGCCGTGTTCGTGATCGACCCGACCGGAACCGTGCGAACCATCATCTACTACCCCCTCTCGCTCGGCCGCAACTTCGACGAATTGCTCCGCGTCGTCAAAGCGCTCCAGACAGCAGACCAGTTCGACGTCGCGACCCCCGCCGACTGGCGCCCCGGCGACCGCGTGATCGTGCCCACCGCAGGCTCGTGCGGAACCGCCAAAGAAAGAATGGACGAGCGTGTCAAGGGCGTGGAATGTGAAGACTGGTTCTTCTGCACGAGACAACTGCCCGCTACCGAGGTCGAGTCCGCAATACGTCGCCACGAATCGTGAGCGGACGGAGCCTTAAGCAAGCAATGAGGTTCCACCTGCCGGCAGTTGCTGACTCCGCCGTGATGACCCCGAACCGTGGCCCGGCCACGGCCATGGTTCGGGGGTGGTTGCAGCAAATGAACTCACGTTGCGGTCAGAGTGCTCAGCCTGCAACGGAATCGGCTACCCGCACACGATCGAACTCGTGACGCGTTAGAAGGTCGGCGTTTGGGTCGGGGCTGGTTCCTATGGGGCCAGCCCAGGGAGGATGTCACTCAAGTTGTACGCCAGGGGTAGCTCTAACTGCGCGTAGGTGCACGAGGCTGGGTCGCGGTCTTGCCGCCAGCGGTTGAATTGCGCGGTGTGGCGAAATCGTTCGCCTTCCATGTGGTCATAGCGCACCTCAACCACACGCTCAGGTCGCAACGGGACGAACGAGAGATCCTTTCCGGCGTTCCAACGTGAAGCCTCGTTCTTGCGCGGTGTACGGTCTCCAGCGTCGTGGGCTGCCCAGTTCCACGGGTGATTGTCGAAACTGGTTACCAATGGCTGCATTTCGATGAACAACTGTCGCCGCGTAGCCATCGGAAACGCCCCAATCACACCCACCGACGAGAGGGTGCCGCCATCGGTATAGAGGCCCAACAATAGGGAGCCGATCGCATCGTCGCTGGATTTATGTAGGCGATAACCAGCGATGACACAGTCCGCCGTCCGCTGATGCTTGACCTTGAACATCACCCGCTTGTCGGGCTGGTAGGTGCCCGTCAACGGTTTGGCGATCACCCCGTCGAGGCCGGCCCCCTCGAACTCTTCAAACCAGCGCTGAGCGGTCGCAAGGTCGGTGGTCGCTGGTGTGACATGGACCGAGGGACCGGAGTCGGTCAACGCCTCAACGAGTGCTGCACGACGCTCGGTAAACGGCCGCCGGGTGTAGTCTGCATCTCCCAACACGAGGAGATCGAACGCTACGAACGACGCTGGGGTCTTCTCCGCGAGCAACCGCACCCGCGAGTCCGCCGGGTGGATGCGCTGCTGTAGCGCCTCGAAGTCCAATCCGTGGTCGGTGGCGATAACTATCTCGCCATCAATCACGCAACGCTCGGGCAGCTCGGCGATGACGGAGGCGACCAGTTCAGGAAAGTACCTGGTCAGGGGCCGCTCATTGCGACTTCCCAGCTCGACATCGGCGCCGTCACGAAAACAAATCGAGCGGAAGCCGTCCCACTTCGGCTCATAAGACGCACCGGGAGGGATCGTCGGCACCGACTTGGCCAACATCGGCGAGACCGGCGGCATAACGGGGAGCTTCATCGTCTCATTGTGGTCTCTGCGCGGCGAACGGGTTACCGCCGTGTGAAAGTCGTTGCTGCGCCTCGGTTTGTCGAACGCGTAGATGCTTGATGCTCTCTTCAAGGGCGGCGACCTCGCCGAGCCATGCCCGGTCCTTTGCCTCGATGAGGCGCTGTTCGGCGTTTTCGGTCATTTCGTTGATGCGGCCCAGTTGGGCGGGGTCGACGCGCAGAAAACGGCATCGCGTGCACGCGTGCTCATGGACGCAGGGCGTGCCATAGGGGCGGTGACACTCTCCGAGTGCGACGCGGCGCAGCAGGAAGTGCTCTTCGAAGTCGGCCCACTCGTCGTCGTCGGCGACCTTGGCCTCCTCGAAAGGTCGCAGTTGGCGACGGCGTTCGATGAATGCCTGGTGTGCCGCGACGATGTGCTCAGGGAACACCGCCGTGTAGCCGCGAGTCGTGTCGAGGTTGAGATGTCCGAGCAACGCCGCGGCGATGTGCAGCGGTAAGCCATTATTAACCGCGTCGGTGGCGAACAGGCGTCGGAAGTCGTGCGGGGTGAAGTGCACCGGTCGGCCAGCATCGGTCAACCCTGCGATCGTGGCGAGGTGGGTCAGGATCTGGCGCACGTAGTGCCGGCCCAGCACTTCATGGCGGGTGCCCAAGGGGCGCGCGAACAGGTGCGGGAAAGGTTCGCTGTGGACCTTGTCATTGGTGTCATAGGCGATCGACAGCGGCACGTAATCTTTACCGGCCTTGGCGCGGCGCAGTACCTCAAGCAGCACCGAGACCAATTCGGGAGTCATCGGGATGAGGCGCTCGCAGTCGGTCTTGGACGGCACGATGTGGAGCAATGGCACCAGCGTAGCCGTGGTGGAGGCGGTGTAGTGCCGCAGCGACAACTGGGTCAGTTCAAGAAGCTCCTCGATGCGAATACCGGTGTGGCGCAGAGTCTCAACAAGCGCCCAACCCCAAAAACCCTCCTCTTCGAGTGCTGTCACGTCGATGCGCTGAGCGCGGCCCCGGACCCATCCCGGCCGCTGCTGTCCGGGTGCCAGGTGCGCCCAAATCCGGGCGCGAGCGTCGCCGTCGCGCCGCAAGGGTGGGCAGTGCCGAAGAAATGTGGAGCCGTCGACGACGAACTCTTGGTCGTGCTCGCAGGCCAAGGCACGCTGTAGAAGCGTCGCGGTCCGGTCCTTGTGCGCGGTAGCCGCGGCCAGGAGTGCCGGCAGCAGCGGAGTCAGCATGCGGGTGCGATCCTGCATCGAGGCCTTCTGTCGCCGTTTCTGCTTGGCGGCCGCACGGCTGAGCGCCCGCGGTACTGGGCACGGCGCCACCCAGACACCCCAGCGGACGGGATCGTCGTGCGACCACTCGGCCAGATCGCGGTACATGCCGCGGATGGCGAACAGGATCGAGTGCACTTCGCGCCGGGGGCGGCCGTCGACGGTTACCGACAACCGTTCCCGCCAGGCCGTCGCAACCTCGGCCGAAATCGCCAGGTCGGCCTGGTCGGGGTTGATTTGCAGGATCTCCCACCAGAACAATCGGGCCAGGCGATAGGCGAGGCCCTCCAGGGAGCTGTAGTCCATGTTCGGCTGTAGCTCCTCGAGGTAACCCACAAGCAGGTCGCGCACCCCTGAAGCAGGGATGCCGTAGCGGTCGACCAACGTCGCGGCGCTGTGCTGGCGTGTGTTGCCGCGCGCCGACCACGTTGCCCGCAGCGTCGGTGCCTCCTCGGCCAAGGGACCGAGGGCAACCAGCAACTCCCAGATGAGGTGCTCGCGGCGCTGCCGTCCCGAGGTGCGGACCACGTCTGCGTAGAACAGCAAATCATCGCCGCACAGCTGTTCGATGTCCTTTCCGGTGCGAATCATCACCCGCGCCAGTGCTTTTTCCGCGTCGGCCTGGTACTTGGGCACCGCGTCCTGGTAGGCGGGCAGCTTACGCAGCCGTTCCAAGGCCGGCCCGCCGTTGCGGTCGAGGAATCTGCCGAGAGCTACCCGCTGCCTGGAATCCAGCATCCAACTGTAGGACGGCCGCAGTACTCGCACCTCAAGTAATGCGTTGAGGGCATTGAGCGTGGGTGACCAGTGGTCGTAGTGCGGCAATGCATCATGCTCGAACCAGGTGCGGGGCGCGGCGTCGTAACCGCTTGCGAGCCAACGCTGCTCCCACGTCTGCCCTGCATATTGAGCCAGCACACCCAGCAGAGCCTGCGTTCCCCGAATCATCGGCTGAAGCTGTTGGGGTGGCAGCGTCCGATGGTGCTCGGTTACGACGTCGCACAACTCGGTAATGGTGCGGTGTTGCATCGCCGCACCGCGAGCGCCCTTTGGCAGCGGTGGCGGCTCATGGTTGGCGTCGTAGCCCGACAGGTGCCGTACCAGGCCGGCGGGGCCGAACCGGCTGTCTGCTGGGATCGCTTGCAGGTGCGGTGAATCGGGCCGTGACAACAGTTGGACCTGTGGGCTCATCGTACGGCGCGTCGCGGCGGCCTGCCGGCGTTGCGGTGACCGAGTGTCCTCGGTGCTCAAGTCGGCAGCCCCAATAGTTCTCGGACCGCCGCGGCGTCGTAGGCGGGTTCGATGGTCGCCATGCCCGCTTTCGGCCGGGCATGATGCTCCAAGACCTTGCCAATCAGGTCTTCCAGGCGAGGCTGGGTGTAGATCTGAGTGGTCGTCACGCTGGCATGCCGCAAGACGGTCTGCACATCGACCAGCGTGAACGCGGGGTCGGCCAGCATCCGCGCGGCAGCGGTGTGGCGGAAGTCGTGCAGAGACCAGTTCGCGCCCAAGCTGGCGTTGGCGCGGCGCAGCACTGCACGCATTGCGTGGTAGTTCAGCGGTGCCGGCTGCGAGCGTCGGGTCCACCACACCGGACCAGCCGGCTCCATCGGCGGGTGTTCAGCCAAATACAGCGCCAACCATACGAATGAATCCACCGACGCCGGAACCGTCTCTCGCGCGCGACTGCCCTTGCTGGTGACCGTGATGGTGTAGCGGCCTGCATCCAGATCACCGTGGCATAAACCCAGCAGCTCCGATGCCCGCACACCCGAAGACAAATAAAAACTCACCAACGCGCGATCGCGGTGGCTGCGCAACTCGTCGAACAGCGCCGCAGCGGCGTCATCGGGGATCGCTCGCCACACCGGCCGGGGGGTCTTCTGCCGATAGTTGGCGCGCCGGAAGATCATGAAGTCTTCCATTGGGTTGTGGTGGGCATGAGGTCGTCCGCCCTGCCTGGCGCGTTGCGCCGGAACGGGATTGACCAGCGGACCCAAATCAGCGGCACAGGCATGTTCATAAAACCCGAATAGCACCGACAGCTGATGGTTGATGGTGCGCGGCGAGTACTTGCCGGACAACTCGGCCTTGCCGGTCACCGCGTTCACCGAGCCCGGCGGGGGTCTGTCCGGATTCCGCCGCAACCGCTGCGGATTGGGCGCCTCCCGTAAGTGCTCGACAAACGCACGGACGTCAATCCGCTCGGCTCGCTCCCAACCGATCAGGCGGTCATGGAGGAATCGGAACCACCGCAGCAAGTCGAACGCGTAGCTTCGAACCGTGAGTGGACTGCAATCAGACGCCGCTAGCTCTCGCAGGTATGACGTTGCCCCCGCGTGCTCGGCGTCGGGGAAGATCACCCGCCATGGCAACCCGCTCTGCGCCGCCTCGACTCGCCCCACCTCACCCATATCCGGATCCTCCGCTCGCCGCATCCACTCCATCGGGAGGCTCGCCGAAGTTCAGTCAACTAGCCGCGCGCTGGTCTTCCGCGACGGCGCCGAGGTGCTGCTGCAGTCGCGCAACGGCAAAGACCTCGGTCGCTACTTCCCGGAGCTGCTCGACGCGCTGCGCGACGAACTCGCAGAACGCTGCGTGCTGGACGGGGAGATCGTCGTGCCACGCGAGATCGGCGGCCGCGTCCGGCTGGACTGGGAGTCGCTCTCGCAGCGTGTGCACCCCGCCGCCAGCCGGGTGAAGATGCTGGCCGAGCAGACCCCGTCGCATTTCATCGGCTTCGACGCGCTCGCGACCGGTGACGCGTCGCTGATGAAGGAGCCGTTCCGGGTGCGCCGGGAGGCGCTGTTGACCGCGGTCGACGAGAAGCAGTGGTGTCACGTCACCCGCACCACCGAGGACGCCGCCTTGGGTGCCCAGTGGCTCGAGGAGTTCGAGGGGGCG
The DNA here is from genome assembly GCF_014218295.1 of Mycolicibacterium litorale. The sequence goes on along the minus strand of NZ_AP023287.1, from coordinate 5,078,194 downwards.
GGCCTCGACGGCGTCATCGCCAAACGGCTCGACGGGCCGTACCTGCCGGGCAAGCGGGAGATGGTGAAGGTCAAGCACGCCCGCGATGCCGACTGCGTGGCCATCGGCTACCGCATCCACAAGAGCGGTGAGGGGATCGGCTCGCTGCTCCTCGGTCTGTACACCGACCAGGGTGAGTTGCAGATGGTCGGCGGCGCAGCGTCTTTCACCGCGAAAGACCGGCTCAGGATGCTCGCCGAACTCGAACCCCTGCGCGAGGGGGACGAGGTGCGGGAGGGTGATCCGAGCCGGTGGAACTCCGCGGCGGACAAACGTTGGATACCCATCCGGCCGGAGCGGGTCGCCGAGGTCGCCTACGACCAGATGGAGGGAAACTCCGTGCAGGGCAGGCGGTTCCGCCATGCGGTCAAGTTCCGGCGGTGGCGGCCGGACCGTGACCCGGCCAGCTGTACGTTCGATCAGCTCGAAGTCCCGCTCACCTACGATCTGTACGACGTGTTGGAGAGTTCCTGATGGCGACGCCCGCAGAAGAAATCGACGTCGACGGTGTGGCCGTGCGGCTGACCAACCCCGACAAGGTGTATTTCCCGAAGCTCGGCGCGGCCGGGACGAAGCGCGCACTGGTGGAGTACTACCTGTCGGTCAGCGACCGGATGGTGTCCCTGTTGCGGAACCGGCCGGTGCATCTGCAGCGGTTCCCCGACGGGATCGACGGTGAGGAGATCTACCAGAAGCGGGTGCCGCAGAAGCATCCGGACTACCTCCAGACCTGCACGGTGACGTTCCCGTCCGGCCGTACCGCGGATGCGCTCAAGGTGACCCATCCGTCGGCGATCGCCTGGGCGGCGCAGATGGGAACGATCACGCTGCATCCGTGGCAGGTGCGCTGTCCCGACGTCGAACATCCCGACGAACTGCGGATCGACCTCGACCCGCAGCCGGGCACCGGTTTCCGCGAAGCCGCCACCATCGCGGTCGACGTCCTCAAACCGCTGCTCGACGAACTCGGGCTGGTCGGCTATCCGAAGACCTCGGGCGGTCGAGGGGTGCACGTGTTCCTGCGCATCAGGACCGACTGGGATTTCATCGCGGTGAGACGCGCCGGGATCGCGCTGGCGCGTGAGGTCGAGAGGCGCGCACCCGACGCTGTCACCACGTCGTGGTGGAAGGAGGAGCGGGGCGAGCGGTTGTTCATCGACTACAACCAGAACGCCCGCGACCGCACGTTCGCCTCCGCCTATTCGGCGCGCAAGACGCCGATCGCTACGGTGTCGACACCGCTGACGTGGGCCGAACTGGCCGATGCCGATCCCGACGACTACACGATCGCCACGGTGCCGTCGATCGTGGCCGGGCGCCCGGATCCGTGGGCCGACATCGAGGACAACGCGCAGTCGATCGAGAAGCTGCTGGAGATGGTCGCCGCCGACGAGGAACGTGGGCTCGGCGACCTGCCCTATCCGCCGAACTATCCGAAGATGCCGGGCGAGCCGCCGCGGGTGCAACCCAGCAAGAAGGTCGCCGCGCACTGGGACGACGAGGGCAACCGCCGCTAGCTCGGCACCACCCCGCGCGCCTGCGGCAGCGGCAGGTCGGTGTAGGTCGCGATGCCGGGGGCGGCGGCCACCACCGCCGGGATGGCGTGGATCGGCGGCATCGCGGTCATGATGTGGCCGAGGACGAAGAAGTCCTCGAGTGCCGTGGCGTTCTCGATCATGTCCTGCGGCGGCAGGAAGCCGACGGCCATGTTGACCGTGGGCCGCCCGTCGATCGTGATCTTCCAGCCGTCACCGTCGAGCTGCCAGTCGGGCGACAGGGTCTGACCCTTCTTCCACCGCACGTTGACGTCGATGATCGTCCGGCCGCCGACGCGGCCCTGCCAGCTGGCGGCGACCCCTGCGACGTGACCGGCGGGGATGGTCCATGAGGCCATCGGAAGATCCTCGGTGGTCTGCGCGTACTCGGCCTCACAGACGATCTCGTCGAGATCGACGCCCAGCGAGTCGGCGACCAGTTGCACTGCCTCGGCGAACACCGCCGTGCCGTTCGCCGCCATCGGCTGCAGATCCGGATCGTCGATCGCGGTGCCGAAACCCACCGGCCGTTCGGTGTCGGGGGAGTCGTACAGCGTGGTGTCGGCCGACTCGGCGATGGTGACCTTGTCGACGCGGTCGCACGCCGTCGCCGCCACGATCGCCAGCAACTCGGCGAAGCCCGGGCTGACGCCGGAGCCGAACAGCGTCGCGCCGCCGCGCTCACACGCCTCGATCAACCGGGCCCGGCCGTCGCCGAGGTTGTGGCCGGTGATGAACGACGCGCTCGCCACCACGTTCACCCCGGCCTCCAGGATGCGCACCAGTTCGTCGACGTCGATCCACATCGGGTTGTACACCACCGCATCGGGTTTCAGCGCGAGCAGTGCGTCGACGTCGTCGGTGGCGTTGACGCCGAGCGGCTCGATCCCGGCCAGTTCGCCGACGTCGCGGCCCACCTTCTCCGCCGACCAGGCGTAGCAGCCGACCAGTTCCAGATTCGGATTGGCCGCGATCGCCGCGACCGAACTCTTACCGACATTGCCGGTCGTCCACTGGACGACCCGATAGGGAGTGTTTGGCACTCGCTCAGGTTAGGGCGGGACGCACAGGATTTTTCCCGATCGGCGAAAATTCGGTCACCGCTGCGTACGCTGATCCGGTGTCCGACACCGAGGAGCCGCGCCGCACCAGGGGCAGGCCCGCCCGCATCAGCCGCGAACAGATCGTCGCCGCCGCCCGCCGCGCCTCCGGAACGACACTCACCATGCAGGCCGTCGCCGACGAACTCGGCGTCACCCGCAAAGCGCTGCATTACTACGTCGGCGACCGTCAGGGCCTGCTGACCCTCGTCGTGCTCGACCGTTTCGAACAGGAGCTGCACCGCGTCCAACTGCCCGACGACGGCGACTGGCAAGCGGTACTGCGCGCCTACGCCTACGCGTTCCGCGACGGCATCGTGCAGGTCGGGGAGGGCGTCGACCAGATGCCGTTCAGCGGGGTGGGCGCCGTCGCGGTCCTGGCACTGGCCGAGCGGGTGCTCGCCGCGATGCTGAGCGCCGGGTTCGAACCCGACGACGCCCGTCGCGGCGTCACCGCGGTCGCGAACATCGCCCAGTCGGCAGCCCACGACATCCTGCACACCTCGGTGCGCGACTTCCATCGGGGGCAGACCCGCGCCGCGCTCCAGCGGTCCGCCGAGACGGACTATCCGGCGCTGAGGCGGGTGCTCGCCGCGGCGCCGTCACCGGAGGAAGGGCAGTTCGAGTTCGAACTAGACCTCGCGATCGACGGTCTGCAGCGCCGCCTGCGGGGGTGAGCCTCAGGGGCCGGGCGCCAGCGTCGCCTTGCCCGTGCGCTCCTGGCCGGCGCGGTCGATCCAGGTCACGTCGACGACGTCGCCCGGATAGAACCGGTCCAGGGTGTAGGTCAGCGCGGTGGCCGAGGTGACGCGGCTGCCGTTGATCGCGACCAGCACGTCGCCGCCCATCAGCCCGGCTGCTTCGGCGGGTCCGCCGCGCAGCACCTCCTGGATGAGGACACCGGGCACGTCGCTCGCCGCGGTGCGGACCCCGACGCCCAGCAGGGCGGGCGGACCGATGTGGACGGTGTCGGAGGGGATACGCGACCGGATCTGGTTGGCGACGCCGATCGCCTCGTTGATCGGGATCGCGAAGCCCTTGCCGCCGGGACCCATCCGGTAACTGACCGACGCGGCCGTGGTGATGCCCACGACCTGGCCGGCGCTGTTGACCACCGGGCCACCCGAGTCGCCGGCGCGGACCGGCGCGGCGAACTCGATCAAGCCGGTCAGCTCGTCGGAGGCACCGGTCAGCGAGTCCTCGGCGTTGACCGTGCGCCCGAACGCGGTGACGCTGCCGACCTCGCGGGTCAGCGGCGCGGCCGTACCCTCGGCGTTGCCCAGCGCGACGACGGGCTCACCGGCGGCCAGCGCGGCCGAGTCGCCGATCGGCGCGACCGGCAGTCCGCCCGCACCGAGCAACTGGATCACCGCGATGTCACGGCCCCGGTCGTAGCCGACCAGCTCGGCGGGAAACGACCGGCCCGCGACGGTGGCGTTGATCCGGTCGGCGCCCTGGACGACGTGGTAGTTGGTCAGTACCTGACCACCCGGATCGAGCACGATGCCGGTGCCCGCCCCGAAGGCGTTCTGGTAGTCGATCTCGGTGTCGATGCGCGCGACGGCGGGCTCGACGGCGGCCGCCGCCGCGAGCGGATCAGCCGGTGCGGCGCTCGCGGTGGCCGGAACCAGGGGGATGACAAGCGCAAGCGTCGCGGTCAGGACGACCGACAGCCTGGACAGCCAACGAAGACGGAGCATGCCCATGGATTGCCCTTCGACGACGTTTTGTAACTCGGGTTCTTCCCACATTGTTCGTGATAGAACGCCGAAGTGTCGAAGGCAGGTCTCTGACCTCAGTCTTCGACGGCGACGCCACCGCGGGAACGGCGTCGTCGGCGCGGTGAATCGCCCTTGCCCGACGGCCGCCGGTTGCGGAGCCGGCCATTGTCGGCGGCGGGTTCGTCGGCGGCGTCCGCTTCGGCGGGTTCGTCGGCGGCGGGTTCGTCGGCGGCGGGTTCGTCGGCGGCGTCCGCTTCGGCGGGTTCGGCAGTGTCCGACTCGGCGGCCTCGGCTGCCTCGTCTGCCTCCTCAGACCCAGAAACCTCAGCGCTCTCAGCGGCGGCGTCCGACGCGTCGATGGTGGCGGTCTCGTCCGAGTCCGACTCCGTCGTGGTCTCCTCCTGGTCCGACTCCGCCTCCTTGTCGGCCTTGCGGCGGCCGCGCCGACGGGTCTGGGCCTTCGGCTTGAGGGGTTTGGGCGGTGGCGGCGGCATCTCGGCGACGAACGCCAGGTAGAAGGCGAAGATGCCGAGCAGTGCGATGGCGGCGGCCGCCCCGTAGATGCCGAACAACCAGGGGCCGGCGCTGTCGAGGTCCAGCCAGATCTCGCTGATGGCGGCCCCCAGGATCAGCACACCGGCCAGCACGTGCAGCACGATCGACAGCACCCGCAGGCGCAGCGCCAGCTGAGGCGTGCCGAACTCGGGCCTGCGCGTGCGCAGCAGCGTGAACACCACCGGCAGCGCGGCGAGCCCGATCAGCGCCGCCGTCACGATGCGCAGCACCGTGCCGAGCGTGTGCGACGTCGACCCCATCAACTCGAACCAGCGGGGCAGGACGAAGAAGAAGTAGAGGACGGCGGCGATGACGGAGAACGATGCGTGCCAGATGACCGCAACCGAGCGCCGCATACTCCTCCTCGAGATTGGTGGCCGGCGGTGCGATCAGGACTTCCGTCGCTGACCGCACCCCCGGACCGAGTGCGGAGGATGCGGGATTTGAACCCGCGAGGGCTGTTAACCCAACCCGCGTTCCAGGCGAGCGCCATAGGCCACTAGGCGAATCCTCCGCGGGCCATGGTAGCCGACGTACGGAATGCTCCCGTCGCGATGGGCCCACCGCCGGGTACTACACTCAGGTCGGACCCCGCGCGGCGTCCATCCTGTGAACTCCCCCAGGGCCGGAAGGCAGCAAGGGTCAACGGGCTCTGGCGGGTGCGCGGGGTCCCCTTCTTTTCCGGTTTCTGGTGAAAGGTTCGCGGTGTCGTTCCAGTCCCTCGGGCGCGACGAACTCCGCGCCCAGCACGAACTGCAGCAGCGCAACTACGCCGACCTGCAGGCCAAGGGGCTGCGACTGGACCTGACCCGCGGTAAGCCGTCACCCGAGCAGCTCGACCTGTCCAACGCGCTGCTCGAGCTGCCCGGCAGGGCGGACTTCCGCGACGGCGACGGCACCGACGTCCGCAACTACGGCGGGCTGCACGGCCTGCCGGAACTGCGCGCGATCTTCGGCGAACTGCTCGGCATCCCCGTGCCCAACCTGATCGCGGGCAACAACGCCAGCCTCGAGCTGATGCACGACACCGTCGTGTTCTCGCTGCTGCACGGCGGCGTCGACTCGCCGCGGCCCTGGGTCGCCGAACCCGTCGTGAAGTTCCTGTGCCCGGCACCCGGCTACGACCGGCACTTCGCGATCACCGAGAACCTGGGGATCGAGATGATCCCGGTGCCGATGCTCGAGGACGGTCCCGACGTCGACCTCATCGAGGAACTCGTCGCCGCCGATCCCGCCATCAAGGGCATGTGGTGCGTCCCGGTGTTCGGCAACCCCACCGGCGTCACCTATTCCTGGGAAGTGGTTCGCCGCCTGGTTCAGATGCGCACGGCCGCAAGCGATTTCCGGTTGTTCTGGGACAACGCGTACGCGGTGCACACGCTGACACCCGATTTCGTGCGCCAGGTCGACGTGCTCGGGTTGGCGGCCGCGGCCGGTAACCAGAATCGGCCGCTGGTGTTCGCCTCGACCAGCAAGATCACCTTCGCCGGCGCCGGGGTGAGCTTCCTGGGCGGCTCGCTGGGCAACATCGCCTGGTACCTGCAGCACGCGGGCAAGAAGACGATCGGCCCCGACAAGGTCAACCAGCTGAGGCACCTGCGGTTCTTCGGCGACGCCGACGGCGTGCGACTGCTGATGCAGCGCCACCGTGCGCTGCTGGCGCCGAAGTTCGCGCTCGTCGGCGAGATCCTCGAGGACCGGCTCGGTGAGTCCAAGATCGCCTCGTGGACCGATCCCAAGGGCGGCTACTTCGTCAGCCTCGACGTCTGGCCGGGTACCGCCAAGCGCACGGTCGCGCTGGCCAAGGACGCGGGGATCGCGGTGACCGAAGCCGGATCGGCTTTCCCCTACCGAAAAGACCCCGAGGACAAGAACATCCGGATCGCCCCGTCGTTCCCCTCGGAGGACGATCTGCGGTCGGCCATCGACGGTCTGGCGACATGTGCGCTGCTGGCCGCCACCGAGTCACTGCTCGGTTGACCATCCGTCGTAGTCCGTCGGTAGCCTGCTGACCGTGGCGCTCTACCGCAAGTACCGACCGGCGACCTTCGCGGAGGTGGTCGGGCAGGAGCATGTCACCGAACCGCTGTCCACCGCACTGTCGGCGGGCCGGATCAACCACGCCTACCTGTTCTCCGGTCCCCGCGGCTGCGGGAAGACCTCGTCGGCCCGCATCCTCGCCCGCTCACTGAACTGCGAGCAGGGGCCCACCCCGACACCGTGCGGGACGTGCGACTCGTGCGTCGCCCTGGCGCCCAACGGGCCGGGCAACATGGACGTCACCGAACTCGACGCGGCCAGCCACGGCGGCGTCGACGACACCCGCGAACTGCGCGACCGCGCGTTCTACGCCCCGGCGCAGTCGCGGTACCGCATCTTCATCGTCGACGAAGCCCACATGGTCACCACGGCCGGCTTCAACGCGCTGCTCAAGATCGTCGAAGAGCCGCCGGAACACCTGATCTTCGTGTTCGCCACCACCGAACCGGAGAAGGTGCTGCCGACGATCCGGTCGCGCACCCACCACTACCCGTTCCGGCTGCTGGCCCCCAAGACCATGCGCACGCTGCTGGAACGCATCTGCGCCGACGAAGGTGTCACGGTCGACGACGCGGTGTATCCGCTGGTCATCCGCGCCGGTGGCGGTTCACCGCGCGACACGCTGTCGGTGCTCGACCAGCTGCTGGCCGGGGCGGCGAACAACCGCGTCGAGTACGGCCGCGCACTGTCGCTGCTCGGCGCGACCGACGTCGCGCTGATCGACGACGCGGTCGACGCGCTGGCCGCCGGTGACGCCGCCGCACTGTTCGGCGCCGTCGAATCGGTCATCGACGCCGGTCACGATCCGCGCCGGTTCGCCACCGATCTGCTGGAGCGGTTCCGCGACCTCATCGTCCTCCAGGCGGTGCCCGACGCGGCGGCCCGCGGCGTGGTCGACGCCCCCGGCGACGTGCTCGAGCGCATGCGGGACCAGGCCGAACGGCTGGGTGCGGCGACGCTGACCCGCTACGCCGAGGTGGTGCACGCCGGCCTCGGCGAGATGCGTGGCGCCACCGCGCCCCGGCTGCTGTTGGAAGTGGTCTGCGCGCGGCTGCTGCTGCCGTCGGCCAGCGATACCGAATCGGCTCTGCTGCAACGGGTCGAGCGCATCGAGACCCGCCTCGACATGTCGATCCCGGCCTCGGACATGGCGGCGACCGCGCGGCCTGCCGCGGAGCCGGTGAAGACCTTCACCCGCAGGAGTCAGGTGCAGGAGGCGCCGGCGCCCGCCGCGGAGCCGCCGCCGGCACCCGTGTCCCGGCCGGCGCCGCCTGCACCGGTCTCGCCGCCTCCGCAGCCCGCGCCGGAGCGGCCCGCGCCGGAGCCGACGCGTCCGTCACCGCCTCCGGTGCGCCCGCCCGCCGATCCGGTGGTCGAGGCCCCGGCCACCACCCCGCCACCGGCCGCCGGCGCGCCGAACGCCGCGGCCGTGCGCAGCATGTGGACGACGGTGCGGGAAAAGGTCCGCCAGCGCAGCCGCACCATCGACGTGATGCTGGCGGGGGCGATCGTCCGCGCGGTCGAGAACGACACGCTGATCCTGAGCCACGAATCCGCCCCGCTGGCCAAACGCCTTGTGGAGCAACGCAACTCCGATGTCATCCGCGAGGCGCTCAAGGATGCGCTCGGGGTGAACTGGAAGATTCAGTGCGAAGCCGGCGCCGCGCCCGCGGCAGCCGCCCCCGAGCCGGTCCGGTCGGCGCCGGTCGCCCCGCCCGAGCCGCCCGGCGACGACGAGGAGAGCATGCTGGCCGAAGCGGTGCACCAGGATGCCGCGCCCCGTCGCGATCCGGAGGAAGCCGCTCTCGAACTGCTGCAGAACGAACTCGGCGCCCGCCGCATCGACGGCGGCTAGCGCGAAGCGCCCCCGGACATTGCACCGACGGCTGTGCCGGTCGCCCGCGCAGCGACCTTCAGTGCAATCTCCGCGCGAAGACCGGACCTACGCCGACCACCAGGGCCGCAGCGGCAGTCCGCCGTCGTTGCCCCGCTCGTCGAGCTTGACCGCCAGAACCTGGTGCAGCTGAACGATGTTCGTCTCGAAGCCGAGCCGCGAGCCGGCCATGTAGAGCCCCCACACCTTCGCGGTGCCCAGCCCCACCTCCGCGACCGCCTCGTCCCAGTGCTCGACCAGGTTGCGGCACCAGTCGCGCAGCGTCATCGCATAGTGGTGACGCAGGTTCTCCTCGTGCACCACCTCCAGGCCGACGTCCTGCGCCTCGGTGATGATGCGGCCCGACCCGGTCAGCTCCCCGTCGGGGAACACGTAGCGGTCGATGAAACCGCCCGCGGACGGGGCGGACCGGTTGTCCGGCCGGGTGATGCAGTGGTTGAGCAGCAGACCGCCGGTGCGCAGCTTCGACTGCAGAAAGCGGAAGTACGACGGATAGTTGTGCACGCCGATGTGTTCGGTGAGTCCGATCGACGACACCGCGTCGAAACCGATCTCACGCACGTCGCGGTAGTCGCCGTGCCGGATCTCCGCCAGCTCCGTCAGGCCCTCTTCGGCGATCGCCTTCTGCCCCCACAGCGCTTGTTCCTTCGACAGGGTGACGCCGACGGCCTTCACGCCGTGACGCGCCGCGTAACGCACCATGCCGCCCCAGCCGCAACCGACGTCGAGCAGTCGGTCGCCGGGCTGCAGGCGCAGCTTCTCGAACACCAAGCGGTACTTGTTCTCCTGCGCCTCCTCCAGAGTCGCGTCGAGCCGCGGGTAGCAGGCGCAGGTGTAGGTCATCGACGGGCCGAGCACCCACTCGTAGAACGTGTTCGACACGTCGTAGTGGTGGTGGATCACCTCGGCGTCACGGTGCTTGCTGTGTCGCAGGCCCTCGGCGATCCGGCGCCAGCGTGGCAGCGTCTCCTGCGGCGGCGGGGCGATCGGTTTGAGGTGTTCGAATCCGATGGAGCGCACGATGTTCGCCAGCACCTTGGCGGGCGGTCGTTTGAACTGCATCTTCTCGGTCAGCGACCGCAGCAGCTCGTACGGGTCACCCGGGTGCACGCCGGTGAGTTCGAGGTCACCGGAGACGTAGGCGCGGGCCAGGCCCAGATCGCTCGGCGCCGTCGCCAGATACGTGGTGCCCCGCGGCGTCTTGAGCTCCAGGCCGAGCTTCGCGTCCGCCGGGCCTGCGGTGCTGCCGTCGTAGGCGCTGAACTTCAACGGTTCCTGGCCGCCTGCGACGAAGATCTCCAGGATCTGCGCCAGTGTCAGCTTGTCGTCCGTTACCCGTTTCGCCATGACTGCCTCCGGAATGCTCGTGCCGTCGCTCATCGCCTCTGCACCGCTTTGGCGTAGAGATCGAGGAGTCGTGAATCGGGGTCGTATGCCTTCTTGACCGTCTTGTATGCCTCGCCGCCGTAGAGTTCGTCGAACTCCTCGCGGGAGTAGTACGCGTCCGAGTACAGCGATTTGTGCCCGTCGAGCTCACTGACCTTGCGTTCGATGAGCCGGTTGGTGTGACCCTCCTCGGGACCGACCGGCACCGACGACCAGAAACCCACGTTGACGTAGGTGTGCCCCGGCCGGATCGGATACAGCGGCCACCCGGTGTCATCGCGTAACCGCAGCGGGCACAACCAGATCGGCTCGATCGGGACGTTCTCCAGAAACCACGCCAGGAATTCGGCGGTGCGCGCGATCGGCACCTCGACGTCCTGCACCACCCGCTCCCGCGGCGGCCTGCCGTTGCGGATCTCGATGCGGTCGGCGATGTCGAACCGCTGGTCGTAGCCGATGAGTTTCCAGTAGAAGCTGCTTCGCCGGTAGCGGCGCGGCCAGAAGCGCCGGATCCTCGGGTTCTGCGCGCCGAAAGCCCGTGAGCACCAGAACCAGTCGGTGTCCCAGCGCCACAGGTAGTCGTGGATGGTGAGCCGGTCGTGCTTCTCACCCGCGCCGTGCTGGATCGAGCGATAGTAGATCTGCTGGCCGGTGTAGTCGCTGACCGGCCCCGGTGTCGCGGTGCGCACACCGACGCACAGGTAGCTCTCGTCGGCGCTGAACACCACACCGTCGAGGTAGTCGACGGGTTCGCCGTCCAAGCCACCGGTTTCGACGATGCGATCCATCGCCGCGATCAGATCGGTCAGCGAATGGAACCGCAGGTGGCGCAGCGCCACGAACGGTGTGACCGGTTCCAGTTCGATCCTCAAGCGCACCGAGTATCCGAGCGTGCCATAGGAGTTGGGGAACGCGTGAAACAGGTCGGGATGCTGGTCGCGGCTGGCGGTGAGCACCTCGCCGGTGCCGGTGAGGATGTCCATCTCCAGGACCGACTCGTGGGGTAGGCCGTTGCGGAACGAGGTCGACTCGATGCCGAGCCCGGTGACCGCGCCACCGAGCGTGATCGTCTTGAGCTGCGGCACCACCAACGGCGCAAGCCCGTACGGCAGCGTCGCGGCGACGAGGTCCTCGTAGGTGCACATCCCGGCGACATCAGCGGTGCGCGCGTCGGGGTCGACGGCGATCACACCGGTCAGGCCGGACACGTCGAGACCCTTGGCGGTGCTCTTGGCGCGGGCTCGGAACAGGTTGGAGGTGGGTTTGGCGAGACGCACTGTGGCATTCGGCGGAATCGCCCGGTAGCTGGCGAGTAGCCGCTCCACGCCGTCGGCGTGAGCAGCCCGTGCGTCGGTCGGGACAACAGACACGGATATACGCTAGTCCGCGGCCGCATCCGATGCGACCGCACTGCGACGAAGGAGTGTCACAACATGGGACAGGTCAGCGCGTCCAGCACCGTACTGATCAACGCCGAACCCGCGGCGGTGCTGGCAGCCGTCGCCGACTACCAGACCGTCCGGCCGAAGATCCTCTCGGAGCACTACCGCGACTACCGGGTGCTCGAAGGTGGACAGGGCGCGGGCACCGTCGCCACCTGGAAGCTGCAGGCCACCAAATCCCGGGTGCGCGACGTCAAGGCCAGCGTCGACGTGGCCGGGCACACCGTGATCGAGAAGGATGCGAACTCGACGCTGGTGACGAACTACACCGTCGCCCCCGCCGGGCCGGGCTCCTCGGTGACGGTCAAGACGTCGTGGACCGGCGCCGGCGGCGTCAAGGGGTTCTTCGAGAAGACCTTCGCACCGCTGGGTCTGAAGAAGATCCAGGCCCAGGTGCTGGAGAACCTCAAGCGCGAGGTCGAGTCGGGCAGCTGACCCCGTCAGGACACGGCGAGGAACGCGGCGATACCCCGCACCACCGCATCGGCGTAGCGCTGTCTGCCCTCGGCGGTCTTCATCACCGCCGAGTCCGCCGGGTTCTTCATGTTGCCCAGTTCGACCAGGATCGACGGGTACTGCGCGAGGTTGAGCCCGGCGATGTCGCTGCGCGGGTTCAGCCCGCCGGACCCGATGTAGGTCGACGGCACGAATCCCGACCCCGACAGCTGGTCGCGCATGATGCGGGCGAACTGTACGGCGGGCCCAGCCTGCGCCTCGTTGAGCGGGGGCGACGAGTACAGCACATGGAAGCCGCGTCCGGTCGGCGGACCGCCGTCGGCGTGCACGGACACGATCGCGTTGGGCCGCACGGAGTTGGCCAGGGCGGCGCGTTCGTCGACGCACGGCCCGAGCGCGTTGTCGTTGCCGCGCGACATCGCGGTGCGCACGCCGAGCGCGGTCAACGCCTGCCGGATGCGCAGTGTGGTGTCCCACGCGAACGTGTGCTCGGGATAGCCGTCCTCGGTGGACGTGCCGCTGGCCTGGCAGTCCTTGGTGCCGCCGCGGCCGGTGGGCACCTGCCTGCTGATGGAGGCGTCGTTGGCGCCGTTGTGCCCGGGGTCGAGGAACACGATCTTGCCTGCGATGTTGGCGGGCGCGGCGACAGCGGGGGCGGCGAAGGTCGAGGCGGCGATGAGCAGGCTGGTGGCGATCGCGGCCCCGACACGCAGGCTGGCAGGCACGGGCGCCACCGTAGCCCGCGTGCGGACTACGCTTAAAGCCCAAAGCGCCGCATACGGGCGAGAGAAACCAAGTCGAGACCAACACGACATCAACACGCAAGGGGACCAGTCATGCAACCCGGTGGTGGCCAGCCCGATATGTCCGCACTCCTCGCCCAGGCCCAGCAGATGCAGCAGCAGCTGATGGAGGCCCAGGAGTCGCTCGCCAACTCCGAGGTGCACGGGCAGGCCGGCGGCGGCTTGGTGCAGGTCACGATGAAGGGCAGCGGGGAGGTCGTGTCGGTGGCGATCGACCCCAAGGTCGTCGACCCCGACGACGTCGAGACGCTGCAGGATCTGATCGTCGGCGCGATCGCCGACGCCTCCAAGCAGGTCACCATCCTGGCGCACGACCGGCTCGGGCCGCTCGCCGGCGGAATGGGCGGCCTGGGCATCCCGGGCCTCTGATTTGTTCGAGGGGCCCGTCCAGGATCTGATCGACGAACTCGGCAAGCTGCCGGGGATCGGTCCGAAGAGCGCGCAGCGCATCGCGTTCCACCTGTTGAGCGTCGAGCCGCCGGACATCGACCGGCTGACCGCCGTGCTCAACCGGATCCGCGACGGGGTGACGTTCTGCGAGGTCTGCGGCAACGTCTCCGACGAGGACCGCTGCCGCATCTGCAGCGATCCGCGCCGCGACGCATCGCTGGTGTGCGTGGTAGAGGAGCCGAAGGACGTGCAGGCCGTCGAACGCACGCGGGAGTTCCGCGGCCGCTACCACGTGCTGGGCGGGGCGCTCGACCCGTTGAGCGGGATCGGGCCGGACCAGCTGCGCATCCGTGAGCTGTTGAACCGGATCGGCGAGCGGGTCGACGGCGTGGACGTCGCCGAGGTGATCATCGCCACCGATCCGAACACCGAGGGCGAGGCGACGGCCACCTACCTGGTGCGGATGCTGCGCGACATCCCGGGTCTGACCGTCACGCGGATCGCCTCCGGCCTGCCGATGGGCGGGGACCTTGAGTTCGCCGACGAGCTCACGCTGGGCCGGGCGTTGGCCGGCCGCCGCGCGATGGCGTGAGTCCTCGTTCGCCCAAACGAACAAACGGGCGAACTTGTGCGAGTAGATCCCGCCATTTCGTCGATCTCGGCGGGCGTGTCGGACCCGTCGACAACCATGCGGCCATGACTGAGGTATTCCTGGGCGTGGAGGCCCTCGGCGACGGCCTGCCCCGCAGCGAGCTGCGCCGGTGGTATCGCCCGATATTCCGCGGGGTGTACATCCCGAAGAACGCGACCCCGACGCTGCGCGATCGGGCCGTGGCCGCATGGTTGACGTCGGGCCGAACCGGCGTGGTCACCGGGGTCGCCGCATCGGCATGGCACGGCGCCGACTGGGTCGACGACGACGAACCGATCGAGATCCTCGTCCATGAGAGACGCAAGCAGGCGGGGCTCCTGGTGCGCATGGATCGGGTCGCCGACGACGAGGTGGTCACGCTCGACGGCCTGCCGGTGGCGACGCGAGCGCGCACCGCTTTCGACATGGGCCGCTATCTGAAGCGTGCCGCGGCCATGGGCAGGCTCGACGCGCTGATGCGCGCGGCGCCGTTCGAGCGATCCGAGGTGACGGCGCTGATGGACCGCTACGGACCGGTGCGCGGAGTCCGTCAACTCCGGCAGTTGCTGCCGCTGATCGATCCCGGCGCGGAGTCCCTCAAGGAGAGCTGGCTGCGGCTGCTGCTAATCGACGACGGCTTCCCGATTCCGGAGACGCAGATCCCGATCGTCGACGAGACCGGTGAGGCGTTCGCGTTCGTCGACATGGGGTGGCGGCAGCTACGGCTGGCGGTCGAGTACGACGGTGACCAGCATCGGACCAGCCGGCCGATCTACGTCAACGACATCCGGCGGCTGGAGAGGATTCGGCGGTGCGGCTGGGAAGTGATCCGGGTGATCAAGGAAGACCATCCCGGTGCGGTGCTGGCCCGCGTGCGTGAGGCGTTCAAGCGTCGCGCCGAGATCGACGAAATGCCCGAATCGTCTCGACCTATGGCGCCCATACGTTCGTTTGGGCGAAACGAAACGGCGGCCTAAGCGCGGCGCGGAGCCGCCAGGCGTTCCCGTCGCAGCCGGGCCACCTCGTCGAGGTCCAGCGGCGGTAGGTCGCCGACGACCTTGCTCAGCAGGTGGTCGGCCAACTCAGGGTTGCGGGCCAGGCACGGGCCGTGCAGGTACGTCGCGACGACGCTGCCCTGCACCGCCCCGTCGACGCCGTCGCCCTCGCGATTGCCCGCGCCCTTCTCCACCCGGGCCAGCGGTGCGGCCTCCGGGCCCAAAACAGTCCCGCCCCTGTGGTTTTCGAAGCCCGTCAGTTTCTCGGACAGGCCGTCGACCAGCGGTCGGGACACCACTTCACCGATCGTGCGGACCGGCTGCGGTGACGTGGTGACGTCGAGCATCCCCACCCCCTCGACCCGTTCGCCCGACGACGTCTCATACCAGTGGCCCAGCACCTGGATCGCCGCGCAGATCGCCAGCACCGGGGCGCCGCGCTCGGCGGCCTGCTGCAGGCCGGGGTAGCGCTGCAGGTGTTTGGTCGCCAGTCGTTGCGCGTAGTCCTCCGCGCCGCCCAGGGTGTAGAGGTCGAGTTCGGCGGGCACCGGATCGGCCAGCGTGATCTCGACGACCTCGGCGTCGATCCCGCGCAGCCGCAACCGCTGCCGCAGCACCACTGAGTTGCCGCCGTCGCCGTAGGTGCCCATCACATCGGGCAGGACCAGCCCGATCCGCACCGTCGATTCACTCATAACGCGCCAACCGCCGATTCAGTTGCAGGAACGCGGTGTAGTTCGCGATCACCTCGACGTGCCCGGCAGGACACGACTGGATCGCCGCGAGGGTGTCGTGCACCAGCGTGTGTTCCACGCCGGCGTAGCCGAGCCGCACCGCCAGGTCGGTACCGCGTTCCCCGGCCGCCACCACCTGCGTGTCCCCGAAGTGCTCGAAGCGCACATCCCACAGCCACGACAGGTCTTCTCCGTCGGGCACCTGACCGTTGACGGAGATGACCACTCCGGCGCCGTGTTTGTCGACCATCGCCAGCGCCTCCTGCCAGCCGGCCGGGTTCTTCGCCAGCAGCACCCGCACGGTGTGCGAGCCGATCCGCACGGTCCGGTAGCGCCCCGCCACCTCGTCGACGCCCGACACGGCCGCCACGGCGGCCGCCGGATCGGCGCCCAGGGTGACGGCGGCGGCGACCGCCTGGGCGGCGTTGCCACGGTTCACCGCACCGGGCAGCGCCAGCGTCATCGGCAGGGACAGGCCGTCCGGGCCGTAGAGGTGGGTGTCGTCGTACCACCACTGCGGTGTGGGGCGCTTGAAATCGGTGCCCGTCGAATACCAGTCGACGCCGTCGCGGACGATGACCTCCCCGGAGCGCGGGCAGCTCACCGAGTCGTTGGCCCAGCTGCCGCCTGCGGCCACCCACACCACGTTCGGGCTGTCGTAGGCCGCCGACGTCATCAGCACGTCGTCGCAGTTGGCGACCACGACGGCCGACGGATGGCGGGCCAGTCCGGCGCGCAGCGTGCGTTCGATGTGATTGATCTCGCCGACCCGGTCGAGTTGGTCGCGCGACAGGTTGAGCAGGACGACGACCGACGGGGCGACCGCGTCGGAGACGTGCGGTACGTGCATCTCGTCGACCTCGAGGGCGGCCAAGCGCGCGGTGCGGTCGGCGGCGAGGGCGGCGACCAGGCCGGCGTCCATGTTCGCGCCCTCGGCGTTGGTCGCGACCGCGCCGAGGGTGCCCAGCGCCGCCGCGGTCATCCGCGTGGTGGTGGACTTGCCGTTGGTGCCGGTGATGACGACGGTGCGCCGCCCGGCGCCCAGCTGGCCGAGGATCGACCGGTCCAGCGACATCGCGACGAGCCCGCCGATCATCGCGCCCGCACCGCGGCCGGTGACGCGCGACGCCCACCGGGCGGCGGCTCCGGCCGCCAGCGCAGTGCGTCCTCGAAGCGTGACCATCCCCGGCAGTTTAGGTGCCCGACACGCAGCGCTGCGATCCGAGGATTGTCGGAGGGGCGTGCCACGCTGAGGTGGTGAGCCACGGTTGGGGAAGACCGGCGGTCGAAACCGGTACAGGCTGGGCCGTCGTCGATGTCGAGACGTCGGGTTTCCGGCCCGGACAGGCGCGGATTGTGAGCCTGGCCGCACTCGCCGTGGGGGACGACGGCAACGTCGAGCACAGCCTGGCGACGCTGCTCGATCCTGGCGTCGATCCAGGCCCCACCCATGTGCACGGGCTGACCGCGCAGATGCTGCAGGGCGCGCCCACGTTCGGTGACGTCGTGGCCGACCTCGCCGAGCTGCTGCGCGGCCGCACCCTCGTCGCCCACAACGTCGGGTTCGACTATTCGTTCCTCACCGCCGAAGCCGAGCTCGTCGGCGCCGAACTGCCGATCGACTCGGTGATGTGCACGGTCGAACTCGCCCGCCGGCTCGATCTCGGCACGGAGAACCTGCGGTTGGAGACGCTCGCCGCGCACTGGGGTGTGCCGCAGCTCAAACCGCACGACGCACTCGACGATGCACAGGTGCTGGCCCAGATCCTCAAACCGACACTCGCCCGCGCCCGCGAACGCAGGGCCTGGCTGCCGACGCGTCCGGTGGGCCGGCGGCGGTGGCCCAACGGCCGGGTCACCCACGACGAGGTGCAACCGCTCAAGATGCTGGCGGCGCGGATGCCGTGCCCGTACCTCAACCCGGGCCGCTACGTTCCGGGCCGCCCGCTGGTGAAGGGGATGCGGGTGGCGGTGTCGGCCGAGGTGACCCGCACCCACGAGGAACTGATCGAGCGGATGATCGCGACAGGCCTCGCCTACGTCGACACCGTCGACCCGGTCACCTCGCTGGTCATCTGCAACCAGCCCGACGTCGAACAGGGCAAGGGCTACCAGGCGCAGGAGTTCGGCGTACCGGTGCTCACCGACGGCGAGTTCATGCGCGCGCTCGACCACGTCGTCGGCGGCACCGGTATCGAGGAGTTCGTCGACTCCACTACGGTGGGCGACCAGTTCGCGTTGTTCTGACGCGCGAATCGCCCGCGTCAGGGCGCGGCGGGCAGACCGTGAAATCCGCTGCGGGACGATGAGAGTCGCGGGGCCGACGGGTTCCGGTTGTCACCGATCGTCACACGGCGCAACACCGCCGACATCACCGGTGCCGGGGCGTTCGCGCGACGACGCCGCGGCTCGGTCGGGACCTCAACGTCCACAAGGCATTCCGGGACCGCCGGCTCGAGGCCTCAGCGTGGACCGGCGTAATACAAGAGGCACCGACACGACGCGGACACGTCACGTGGTCGGGTTTGACTCGGCGATATCGAGACACGCCACCGAACGCCGTGCTCCGCCCCATGCCTTCTCACGTAGGAGACGCCGTGCCAGTACAGCTCTCACCTTCCACCGGGTTCGACCGCCGCACCTTCCTCAAAGCCGGCGGTCTCACCGTCGGCGGTCTGACCCTGGCCTCGTTTCTCGCGGCCTGCGGAGCCGGGGGTGGCGGGTCGAGCAAGGGCACGCTGACGCTGCGGATGCCGTTCCTCGCCGACATGCAGGTGCCCGATCCCGACATCATGTACGAGGGGGAAGGCGTCCAGGTGATGGAATCGGCCTACGAGGGCCTGGTGCGCTACCAACCCGGTTCGGCTACCGTCATCGGCGGACTCGCCAAGTCGTGGACGGTCTCCGACGACCAGCTGACCTACACGTTCACCCTGCACCCGGGCGTCAAGTTCCACGACGGCACGATCGCCGACGCGCAGGCCTGGGTGAAGAGCTTCGAGCGCCGGGCAGCCGTCAACCAGGGCCCCGCCTACATGGTGGCCGGAGTGGCCGGCACGGCCGCGCCGGACCCGACGACGTTCGTGGTG
Source organism: Mycolicibacterium litorale (assembly GCF_014218295.1). The sequence continues at coordinate 5,059,384 of NZ_AP023287.1, read as the reverse complement.
ACGCTTTCTGAGCCCAACAACGCGTTCCTGCACTACCTGGCGTGCCCCTGGCAGCCGTTCGCCGTGAGCCCGACGGCGGTGGCCGCCAACGCCAAAGGTGACGACCTGGCGCAGGAATGGCTCAAGACCCACGATGCGGGTACGGGTCCCTACACCTTCACCGAATTCGTGCCCGGCAGTCACTACACGCTGTCCGCCTTCGGCGATTACTGGGGCGGCACGCCCGCGTTCGAGACCATCCGCATCGAGATCACCCCGGATATCACGACACAGAAACTCCAGCTGGACTCCGGTGCGTTCGACATCGTCACCAAGGGTTTCGCCATCCCGGATGTGCTTGCCTATCAACAGAATCCGGATTTCACCGTTGTCACGGCCGTCGGCGGGGTGGGGGAGGCCATCTGGCTCAACCCGACCTCGGGCATCTTCGCCGACGTCGCGCTGCGCCGCGCCGTGCTGACCGCGCTCGATCGTAAGGCCATCGTCGACACCGCATGGGGCGGGCTGGCGGCGGTCCAGGAGTCGATGTGGTCACCCAATTCGTTGCCGCCCGCACTGGCGCCGTTCCCGTCCGAGGTCGATACCGGCCCGTTGGCCGCCATGGTGGCATCGCTGCCGTCGAAGAAGGTGGATCTGGCATGGGCAGCGGACGGTGGGGCGCCGCGCCAGCAGATGGCCGAACTGGTGCAGAACCAGCTCGCCGCCCTGGGGCTCGACGTCACGGTACGCACGATGCCGGTGGCGGAGATGTTCGACTTGGCCAACCAACCGCCCGAGAAGCGCCCGGACATCCTGGTGGCGTTCCTCGGCGGAGACACGCTGCACCTGGACACCACGTTCCGTATCCTGCTGCGCACCGGCGCCAAACCACTGAATTTCTTCCAGTACTCGAATCCGCAGTTGGACACGCTGATGGACGAGGCCGTGCGCCAGCCGACCACCGAGCAGATGAACGAGGTCTATCAGCGCTGCAGCCGGATGGTCGTCGACGAGGCACTCTGGATTCCGCTCTGCCTACCCCCGAACGCCATCGTCGCGCAGAACGGTCTGACGGGCATCGAAGCCAATTCCTTCTATCCCCAGATCATTTGGCCTCCCACCCTCAAACGCGCCTGAGATGGTGCGAGGGGCGGTACCGGACTCAGCGGGTACCGCCCTCCGCCGCGCCCGCGTCAGGTTGCGGCGGCCAGACCGTGGAACCCGCTGCGGTGGAACACCATCGGGGCGACGTCGGGGTAGATCGCCAACGCCATGATCTGCAGGACGACGATCTCGTGGTCACCGGCCTCGACCCGCTTGTAGGGCGCGCACTCGAGCCACAGCGTCGAGCCGTGCACGAACACCGCACCGGTGTCGGTCGCCTCCCACTGCACCTCGGCGAACCGGTCACCGGTCTTGGCCGACAACGAGCGCGCGATGGGCCCGTGGTCGCCCGCCAGCACCGACAACCCGAGTCGGTCGAGCTGCGCGAGCTTCGGCCAGGTCGTGGACGTGTTGGCGACGCACACCGACACCAGCGGCGGATCGAGCGACACCGAGGTGAAGGAACTCGCCGCCATCCCCTCGGCGACACCGTCGACCAGACCGCAGAACGCCGTCACGCCGCTGGGGAAGCAACCGAACGCCTGCCGCAGCAGGGCCTGATCGAACTGACCCTCGACCGCGGTGATCACGACGACGCCTGCGGGACGAACCGACGCGCCACCTCGAGCCACTTCTCCAGCTCCGGTGACGTCTCGTATTCGGAGTCGATGAGATACAGGCTCGGGGCCGGGCAACTGGCGCCGATCTCGACGAGGACCGGGCGCAGTGTCAGTTCAGGTGCGAGCGCGTGGGCCAGCGAGCCGCCGAGCATGAGCGGGAACGTGGTCACCTGCCCGAGCTCTCCGGCGCCGAACTGGTCGAGGAACAGCTTCAGCAGCCCGGTGTAGGTCGCCTTGAACGTGGGGGAGGCCACCACCAGGGAGTCGGCCGACTTCACGATGTCCTTGGCCTCGGCCACTTTCGGGTCGCCCCATCCGAGGAGCCCGGCGCCGAGGTCGACGACGTCGATCACGTGCTCGGGCGCGGCCCCGGTCAGCTTCTCGGCGACCAGTTCCGCGGCAGCGCGGGTCCGTGACATCGGTTTCGGATTCCCTACGACTACGACCGTCATCTGCGCATCCTCCCACTCTCCGGCATCGACCACATTCTTGCAGTCAAGGAGGACTCCGTTTCCTCGGCCGCGCCCTGCGGTAAACGCTGCATTGCGCCGTGCGCCCCGGAACGGCGCCGGGCGGCGGCGCAATGCGATGGACATCGACTTGTCGTGAACACGTCACGCACAGCAGGTTTGCTCATCGCATTCCGAGATGTGGATGCCGCAGAGCCAGCGCCGGCCGCGCACCCGTCTCACCTCCATCGCGATGTCTCATCGCGGCAATCGAGGGGCTTGGACCATGACCATCGACGACGGGATCGGCCTGCGCACGGCGCCGGCGCAGGCCGCCGAGGTAGCGCCGCGGGCGCGGGTGCGTGATCTGACCGTCACCTTCCAGCGCCGCGGGGTGCCTCTGCACGCCCTACGTGGCGTCAGCCTCGACGTCCGGCCCGGCGAGGTGCTCGCGCTGGTCGGGGAGTCCGGCTCGGGTAAGAGCGTGCTCGGGCTCGGGCTCCTCGGCCTGCTCGGCGCCGAACCGGCACCCGTCATCTCGGGGCGGGCCGAGGTGTGCGGCGTCGACATGGTCAGCGCGAGTGCCGAGGAGCGTCGCCGGATCCGGAAGGCACATCTCGGCGCGGTGTTCCAGGACCCCATGACATCGCTGGACCCCACGATGCGGGTGGGCAGGCAGATCACCGAGGTGGCGGGCGATCCCGACGAGGCGCGTCGGCTCCTGGAGCTGGTCGGCGTGCCCGACCCGGTGCGGAGGATGAAGGCCTACCCCCATGAACTCTCCGGAGGGCTGCGGCAGCGAGTGATGATCGCGATGGCGGTCGCCGGTGGGCCCGACCTGGTGATCGCCGACGAGCCGACCACCGCGCTCGATGTCACCGTGCAGGCGCAGGTGCTGCGCCTGCTGCGCGATCTGTGCGCGGAACTGGGCACCTCGTTCATCGTGGTCACCCACGACATCGGCGTGGCCTCGCAGATCGCCGACCGCGTCGCGGTGATGTACGGCGGGCGGCTCGCGGAGATCGGCGGGATGGACGAGGTGCTGGCCGCCCCTTCGCATCCGTACACGTTCGGGCTGCTGAATTCGCGGCTCGACCTCGATCTGCCGCTGGGCCGGGCGATCAGCGCCCTTCCGGGCCATCCGCCGGATCCGCGCGCCCATCCGGACGGATGCGCGTTCTCGCCGCGCTGCCCGGCGGTGACGCCCGCCTGTACGGAGGTGTTGCCCGAACCGACGCCCGCCGGCACCCACTCCGGTGCCGCCGCGTGCATCGTTCCCACCGCGCCCGCGCAGAGCCGGATCCGTTTGGAGACACCAGAATTCGCCCCTGTGAGCGTTCCCGACGACCCGCGGCCGGTGCTGCGGATCAACGGGGTCGAGAAGCGGTTCAGCGTGCGGCGGGGAATCGGACGGCGCGACAGCCTCCACGCGCTGCGTCACGTCATCCTCGACGTCGCCCCCGGTGAGTCCATCGCCGTGGTCGGTGAATCGGGTTCGGGAAAGTCGACGCTGCTGCGCGTCGTCGCCGGCCTGATCGAACCCGACGGCGGCACCGTGAAGTACACGGGGACCCGGCCTCAGATGGTCTTCCAGGACGCCGGCGCCTCACTCACGCCGTGGCTGACGGTCGGCGAGATCGTGGGTGAGCGGCTGCTCGGGTCGACGAATCGGATTGAGCGTGGTGCGCGGGTGGACGCTGTGCTGCGGCAGGTCGGATTGCCGCCGGATGTCACGAGTGTCAAGGCGTCGAGCCTGTCCGGTGGCCAACGCCAACGGGTGGCCTTCGCCCGCGCCATCATCGATCCGCCCCGGGTTCTGCTGTGCGACGAGCCGACCTCCGCGCTCGACGCGTCGCTGGCGGCGTCGGTCCTCAACCTGCTGCAGGAGTTGCGGCGTGAGCTGGGCATGGCGGTCGTATTCGTCACCCACGACCTGGCAGCCGCACGGTTCATCGCCGATCGGATCGCGGTCATGTACTTGGGCCAGATCGTCGAACTGGCACCGACCGAGGATCTCATCGCCACTCCCGAACACCCCTACACCAAGGCGCTTCTGGCCGCGATTCCGAGCCCAGGCAAGGAGCCGGTTCGGCTGGCCGGCGAGCCGGCGAGCCCGCTGGCGGTCCCGTCGGGATGCGCCTTCCACCCCCGCTGCCGCGAGCGGGTGGCGCGCTGCTCGACCGAGGTGCCCGACCTGCTGTCCGCCGACGACACCAGCAGGCACCTCGCCGCCTGCCTGCTCACCACACCACAGGCTGATCAGCGCCTCGTCGGCTGACCAATGGTTTTCGCCCGCACTACACACAGGAGATGGCAGTGACGAAGAAGTTCCACCTCGGCTGGTTCATGAATTTCATTCCCCCGGAATGGGATACACCGCGAGCATCGCCGGATGTGGCGCGCTGGCCCAACGGGCAGTTCTACGTCGACATGGCGCGCAGCATGGAACGCGCCTGCTTCGACTTCATCATGATCGAGGACACCGTGATGGTGGCCGACGCCTACGGGCGCTCGATGGAGGGGGCGCTGAAGAACTCGGTGTTCGCCCCGAAACACGATCCGGTGCCGCTGGCGGTCAAGATCGCGTCCCACACCTCGCACCTCGGTGTGGTGGCGACGATGTCCACCTCGTTCTACCCGCCCTATCTGCTGGCCCGGCTGGCCTCCACCGTCGACTCCTTGTCGGAGGGCCGGTTCGGCTGGAACATCGTGTCCTCGGCCGAGGACCGCGCCGCCCAGAACTTCGGCCTCGACGCACTGCCCGAGCACGACGAACGCTACAACGTCGCCGACGAGTACTTCGACGTCGTCACTCAGCTGTGGGATTCGTGGGACGCGGACGCGGTGGTGATGGACCGAGAGACCCACACGTACGCCGACTACAGGAAGGTGCGCACCATCGACTTCGTCGGCAAGTACTTCAAGTCGCGCGGCCCGCTCAACACCGTCCCCTCGCCGCAGCACCGCCCGACGATCCTGCAGGCCGGCGCCTCGCCCCGAGGTCGCGCGTTCGCGGCACGCGCCGCCGACGCGATCGTCGCCGTCGGCACCGGAACCGCCGGGATGAAGGCCTACCGCGACGACATCCGGGCACGTGCCGCGGCGGAGGGCCGCAACCCCGACGACATCAAGTTGATGTTCTGCGTCTCACCCGTGGTGGCACCGACCGAGGCCGAGGCGCGGGCGGAGGTCGAACGCCTGGTGTCCACCGACAGCTACATCGAAAAGCAGCTCGTGGGCATCTCGTCGAACACCGAGATCGACTTCAAGCAGTTCGACTGGGACGAACCTCTGCCGGCGGACCTGACCACCAATGGTGAGCGCGGTTCGCTCGAGCACTTCATGCGCGGTGACGGCAGCCCCGGTCCGAAGACCCTGCGGCGGTTGGCCATCGACTGGGCCACCACGGGGGTCGAGTTCGTCGGCACACCGCAACAGGTCGCCAGCCAGATGGGCGAGGCGATGGAGGAGATCGGCGGTGACGGCTTCCTCATCATGAAGCCGGGCTGGGACCTCAACCGCAGCTACATCGCGTCGATCACCGACGGGTTGGTGCCCGAACTGCAGCGCATGGGCCTGACCCGCACCGAGTACACCGGCACCACCCTGCGGGAGACCTTGCGCGAGTTCTGATCCCGCGCCCGGCCACCGTTGTCCGGGCGCACCCGGTTCCACCACCATGAGGAGACGTCAATGGCGGTTGCGGAGTATTACGTACCCACCGGGCTGGTCCGGTACCGGGGACGGCTGGGGCTGGCGACCCGGCAGTACTTCCAGGGCACGCCGGTGGCCGGCTACATCGCCTTCGGTGCGCTGGCGGTGCTGTTCCTGGTGACCATTTTCGCCAGGCAGATCGCACCGTTCGACCCGCTGCTGGCCGTCGGCAAACCGATGTCCGCACCCAGCGGCGCAAACCTGCTCGGCACGGACACGGTGGGTCGTGACGTCCTCAGCAGGGTGCTGTGCGGTATGCAGACGAGCTGGTTCGGTGCGCTTGCGGTGGTCGCCTTCTCGGTCGTGTTCGGTGGGCTCGTCGGATTGGTCGCCGGGGCCAGCGGCGGCTGGGTCGACACCGTGCTGATGCGGATCACCGATGCGTTCCTGGCGCTGCCCGGCCCGATCCTGGCGCTCGCCGTAGTGGCCGCCCTCGGCCGGTCGTACACGCACACGCTGATCGGCGTCGCCATCGTCTGGTGGCCGCTCTACGCCAGGATCGTGCGGTCAGAAGTCCGCAAACTGCGGGCCTCCCCGCACATGGAGGCCGCTCGGGTCGGCGGGGTGAGTCGTCGACGCCAACTGCGCCGACACCTATTGCCCGGCGCGGTTCCCGTGACGATCGTGACGGCGAGCCTCGACGTCGCGGCACTCGTGCTGATGCTGGCGAGCCTGTCGTTCCTGGGCCTGGGCGCCCCGCAGCCGGCGCCCGAACTGGGGTCGATGAGCGCTCAGGGTGTCACCTACATCTTCAGCGCGTGGTGGATCCCGATCATGCCGGCCGCGGCGGTGGCGCTGATCGCGATCGTCGCCAACTTCGCCGGCGACGCGCTGCGCGACCGCATCCGGGACCGCTGATGCTGACCGTCCTGCCCCGGCGCCTGCTCGGTGCGATTCCCGTGCTCTTCGTGCTTGTGCTCGCGGTTTTCATCCTGCAGCAGGTGGCGCCGGTCGATCCGGTGGCGGCCGTCGTCGGCGCGAAGGCCTCCCCCGAGGTGTACGCCGCCGCCCGACACGAACTCGGCTACGACCGTCCGCTGATCGTGCAGTTCTGGAATTATCTCGTCAACGCGCTGCAGGGCGATCTCGGCCAGTCGAGCCTCACCCGCACGCCCGTGCTCTCCGACATCACCACGTTCCTGCCGGTCACCCTGGAACTGCTTCTGGTGGCGATGATCTTCACCGTCGTCATCGGAGCGCTGCTCGGTCTGGCGACCGCGCAGGGCTGGCGCGGGTCCGGTGTCCTGCGCGTGGTGATGGTCTCCGGTGCGTCGGTTCCCGTGTTCCTCGCCTGCCTGCTGGGCATGCTGGTGTTCTACCGCTACCTGAACATCCTGCCGGTGACGGGGGAGACGTCGTATGACGACGCGCCCACGGGTCCAACGCACTTCCTGCTCCTCGACAGTCTGCTCGCCGGTCGGCCGGACGTCTTCGCCGACGGGCTCTACCACCTGATCCTCCCGGCGTTCTGCCTGGCGCTGACACCCGCGGTGGCGGTGGGACGCGTCCTGCGCAGCAGCCTGGAGACGACGATGCGCGCCGACCACACCCGCACCGTCCGCGCGAAGGGCCTCAGCGAGAAGCGGATCCTGTTCATGCACACCGCCCGCAATTCACTGGGGCCCGTGCTCGCGCTGGTGGGGCTGCAGATCGCGGTGATGGTCGGCAACTGCATCCTGGTCGAGTTGATCTTTGCGCGCCCGGGTATCGGGTTCTACATCGCCAGGGCGATCGACAAGGCGGACTTCAACGCGATCGCCGGTGTGACACTGGTGATCGGGTTGCTGTACGTGATGACCAACATCGTGGTCGACGCGTTGCAGTCGCTCGCCGATCCGAGGGTCGCGCTCTGACGCAGACCGGACGAAAGCCGCTGGCGTGGCTGCTGATCAGTTCCTGGCTGTGGCACGTGACCCGGTGGAGCGGGCTGTTCCTCGGCACCTACCTCGTGACGGAGCTGGGCGCACATCCGATCGCCAACCAGTCCGTCGGGGTGGCGATGTTCGCACCGATGCTGTTGGGTACCTTCGTCGCGGGGTGCCTGCGCCGCGGTCTCGACACCCGGAAGCTGGTGCTGCTCACCGAGATCGCGCTGTTGCCGGTATCGGTGGCGATGGCTCTGCTCGTCGGGTCGGGCGCCGTGCAGACGTGGATGGTGTATCCGTTCGAGCTGGCCTACGGGGTCGGCGGCATGGTCAACATGACCGCGCAGCGTGAGCTGCTGTTGCGGGTCGGCGGTGAAGCGCGTGCCACGAAGGTCCTCAACGCCGAGGTGACCGGGATGGCGAGCGCGATGATGGCAGGTCCACTGTTGGGTGGCGTCAGCATCGGGGCCTTCGGGCTGGGCGCCTCGTTCGGTGTGCTGGCGGTACTGCTGGCGGGGTCGGTACCGTTGTTGTGGCTGTCTACGCGTCATCTGTCCGCGCCACCCGACATGGTGGCCATGGCTGCGCCGCAGGCGAATTGGCAATTGTTGCGCCGCTCGCGGGCGCTGACGGTCACGCTGCTGGTGACGGTGATCTGCAACCTCTGCTACTTCGCGTTCATCCCGCTCGTGCCGGTGATCGCCGAGCATCTCGGTGCCGGCGCCTCGATGACCGGCGTGATCGGCTCGACGGCCGGCATGGTGCAGCTCGCGGTGGCCACGTTGTTGGTGCTGCGGCCGTTGCGCCGGCCACTGGCCGCGTACGCCGTCGGCGTGGCGCTGTGCCTGGCCGGTCTCTGCGTGCTGGCCGCCACGCCGTTGCTGTCCGTCGCGCTGCTCGCCCTCGGGCTGGCCGGCGTGGGTCAGGGGTTGTTCAGCTCGACGCAGGCCACCCTGCCGGTGGCCTCCGTCGCCGCCCATGACCGGGCCGCCGCGTTCGGGCTGCTCACCACCACCATCGGGGTGGCGCTGCCGACGGGCATGGTGGTCCTCGGCGTCACCTCCAGCCTGCTGGGACCGCAACGGGCGATGCTGGCGACCGGCCTGGCCGGGCTGGCCGCACTCGGCGCCACCATCGTGCTCAACCGCCGACTGCTGGGGCCACCAGCGGCGGCGGTTCCGTCAAGCGGTGCGGTAGGCGTTGGCGGAGAAGGCCACTCGGTCGCCGCGCAGCCGTAGCTGCGATAGCGCACGCGGCTGCCCGGAATCGTCTTCGATGACGTCCTCGAGCCAGACCAGCGGGGCGCCGAACTCCACGCCGACCAGTTCGGCCGTCTGCTCGTCGGCGGCGACGGCACCGATCGTGGTGCGGCTGCCGCCGATACGCAATCCGAGCTTCTTCTCGAGGATGTGGATGACGTCGGGTTCGTCGATGTCGAGCGACTGTTCCTCGCCCAGGGCCACGTAGTTGACCGAGATGCCCAGTGGCAGGCCGTCTTGCAAGAGCACCGCCTCGGTCAGCAACACCGTCCACCCCACCGGCAGGTTCAGGCGGTCACGCACCAGCGGTGGGCAACCCAGGGGCCGGCGTTCGAGCAGGCGCGCCTCGACGGGGGTCAGTTCGTCGATGGGCAGGACCAACGCGCCGATGGCGCGGGTGCCGTTCTTGGGCTCGCGGGTGACCAGTCCCTCACGCGCGAGTTGCTGCAGCACCGCGCGAACGGTGTTGCGGCTCGCCGACAGCGCGTCGGTCAACTCGTGCTCGACGAGCAGCGGCCTGCCGCCCGAGGTGACCAGCGTGGAGCGCAGCAGATCGTAGGTGCGCCGCGGCGAGTTGTTGAGCCGGTCGGGACTCTGCCGCTGTCGCTGATAGGCGACTTCCGGCCGCGTCGGCTCAACGGGGCGCAACCGGTTTCGGCACCCACCGGACGCTGCTCGTTCTGCTCCTGGCACGCGCGATCAGTCCTTTCCCCGTTGCTCAGGCAGTCATTGGAGCAGGCGATTGTTACCGGACCCGGGCGTGGCCGAGTCGGCGGAGTTACGTGCGCCCACGAGATGGGCGAGGTAGGCACAGCCCGACAGGACCACGGCGGTCGCGGCGAAAAGTGCCGCGACACCGAGCTGGGCGCCCACGACGGCACACCCGACGGATCCGGTGAGCAGCCCGATGCCGGCCGAGATGCGGAACGTCGCCAGCCCTGTGGAGGATTCGCCGACCTGGTCGACGATCATCACCGGCAGCGCGGCGGTGGCACCCGCGAGCGTCACTCCGAGCAGCGCCGACACCACCAGATAGGCCGCCGACCCGGCGGTCAGGGCCAGCGCCACAGAACACAGGGTGCCGAGGAGGAACGAGGCGACGAGCATCCTCATCACCCCGGTGTGGCGGATGAGCCGGTACGCCAGCGACAGCGCGACGATCTCGACAGCCGACATCAGGGCGACGGCCACCGTGATCGTGGCGACCGCATGGCCGCGGGCCGCGCCGGCCAATGGCAGCGCGGTGAACAACACCCCGCCGCGCAGGAACTCACCGCTCATCGCCAGAACGAGGGCGGCGCCGCCGCCGGGTGTGCGGTCGAGACGCGGCAGGCCGATCCGCGGTGGTGCACTGCCGGCAGGCGCCGACAGCCGGGGGAGAGCGACGGCCACTCCGGTGGCGACCAGCAGCGCCAGCACCCCGGTGCCCACCAGTGCGACCTGATAGCCGATCCGGCCGTCGACGAGCCCGGCGACCAGCAGACCGCCGGGCGAGGCGACCGCGCCGCCGAACAGGAACGCCACGTTGAACCGTCCCAGAGACCGTGCGAGGTCGGCCGTGGCATCCGGTAACCGCACCGCCGCCTGCAGACCCGCCCCGAGGACGATCCCGCCGCCGAGTCCCTGCAGGACGCGCGCCGCCAGCAGCGGCATGCCGCCCGGCGCGAGCCCCATCCCGATACAGGCGAGCCCGAAGAGCCCCAGCCCGACCGCCAAGGCCATCCGTGCGTCGAGCGCGGGGACGAACCGCGATCCGAACACGTCGACGGCGATCACGCCGGCAGCCGCGCCGAGCATGAACACCCCGATGTACACGCTGCTCCGCGAGATCTCACGAACGAACAGCACTTCCAGTGGGGCGGTGAGCGCCAGGGTGGCCCCCGCTGCCACCATCAGTGGCAGGAATCCGCGGCACCGGGCGACGGCGTTGGCCGTCACCAGGCAGTGGCGGTCTGGCCGGTGCTCGGTTCGTGGCCGAGCCGTCCGGGAACCGGCACCGCTTCGGTGATCTCGAGTCCGTAGGCCTCCAGTCCCACGCGTTTGACGGGGTTGTTCGTCAGCAGCCGCATGCGCCGCACGCCGAGGTGGGCGAGGATCTGGGCCCCGATGCCGTAGTCGCGCGCGTCGGCCGGTTGGCTCCCTTCACCGCGATGCCCCTTCGGGAGGAGTCCGGCCCGGCCGCCGTCGTGCCCCCGCAGGTACACCACGACGCCGCGTCCCTCCGAGGCGACAGCCTCCATGGCGTGCCGCAGTTGCGCATCGCAGTCACATCCCGCCGAGCCGAAGACGTTGCCCGTCAGGCACTCCGACTGCACCCGCACCAGGGTGGGGGTCCGGTATCGGCCTGCCCCGTCCTCCATCACGTCCCCCAGCACCAGCGCGATGTGCTCACGGCCGTCGAGCACCGACTCGAAGCCGTGGGCCTGGAAATCGCCGTAGCGCGTCGGCATGCGGCTGGCGGCCCTGAACTCGACGAGCCGCTCGGTGCGGTGCCGGTAGGCGATGAGGTCCGCGACCGTCACGATCGGCAGCCCGTGCGCGGCGGCGAACGCCCGCAACCGCCCGCCCCGCACCAGGGTTCCGTCGTCGTCGACGATCTCACCGATCACCGCCGCCGGGGGCAGCTCCGCCAGCCGGGCGAGGTCGACGGCCGCCTCGGTGTGCCCGGACCGGCGCAGCACCCCACCGTCGACGGCCCGCAGCGGGAACACGTACCCGGGCCGGCTCAGATCGGTCGCTCTGGTCCCGGGGTCGGCGAGCAGGGCGATGGTGCGGGCCCGGTCGGCTGCCGAGACCCCGCCGCCGATGCCGGTCCGCGCGTTCACCGACACCGCGTACCCGGTGCCGCGCGGGTCTTCGCTCACCGCCACCATCGGCGGCAGTTGCAGCCGGTCGAGATCGCCCGCCGTCATCGGCACCGCGAGGATACCGCCGGTGTGGCGCACCATGAACGCGATCCGGCCGGCCGTGGCATGCGCGGCTGCGAGCGTGAGATCGCCGTAGTCCTCGGGGCTTTCACCGTCGACGGTGATCACCATCTGCCCGCGGCGCAGCGCGGCGACGGCTTCGTCGACGGTTGCGTGCGGCGCGTCGGCGCTCTGCCCACGTCGGCGGAGCCCGATCAGCGACACGTCAGAACTCGCGCAGGTGGTCGCGCAGCATCTCGGTGGTGTACTCGATGCGAGTCCGGCCGAGTTTCTGCAGCGCCGGCACCAGGCCGTCGGTGATCTCGGTGACGTAGCGGCGGTTGAGCCGCATCACCGGGCTGGTGATCAGATATCCGTCACCGCCGACCTCGTCCATCACGTCGGCCATCTCCTGCGCGACTTCGGCTGGGGTGCCGGTGAATTGGACGTGGCTGGTCATTCCGCTGCCGGTGACCAGTTCGCGCAGTGTCTTGTCCTTGCCGCGGCCGACGAAACTCTCCAGCGACCCCCGTTCACCGTTGGTCCACACCTCGGGCAGCGGCTTGTCGAGGTCGAACTGCGAGAAGTCGATCTCGGTGATCGAGGAGATCTCGGCCAGCATGTACTCGATGTAGAGCGGATCGTTGAACCACCGCTCCCGCTTGGCGTACGCCTCCGCGGTGGTGTCGGCCACGATCGGCGACACCAGGTAGAACACCTTGCAGTGCGAGGGATCGCGCCCGTTGGCCTTCATCCGGGCGTGGATGTCGTCGCGGTAGGCCTTCATCTTCTCCGGGCCGTCGGCCGGTGCGACGATCGTGTCCGCATGCTGGGCGGCCAGTTCCCGTCCGGGCGGGGAGGCACCGGCCTGGGCGATGGTCGGGCGGTACTGCGGCGACGGAGCGGTGTTCAGCGGGCCCCGGGACTTGTAGTACTTGCCCTCGAAGTCGATGGTGCGCACCCGGGTGTAGTCGGCGTAGGTTCCGGTCTCCTGGTCGCGCACGATGGCGTCGCGGTCCCACGACTCCCACAGCTTGGTGACCAGTTCGAGGTACTCGGTGGCGCGGGCGTAGCGCTCGTCGTGTTCGTAGAGCTTGTCGAGGCCGAAGTTCTGCGCGGAGCGGTCCTCACCGGAGGTGACGACGTTCCAGCCGAACCGGCCGCGGGCGATGTGGTCGATGGTGCTGCACAGCCGGGCCAGCAGGAACGGCGGATAGAAACTGGTCGACATGGTCGGGACGACGCCGAGTCGGCTGGTGGCGTTGGCCATCAACACCGCCAGTGGCACCGGATCGTGTTTGGGGTTCACCCCGTGCTTGAGGTCGTACTCCATCGTGCCGCCGTAGGCGGTCGACACCATGAGCTTGTCCTCGATGAGCACGTAGTCGAACTTGGCGCGTTCGAGGTCGCGAGCCATCTCGACGTAGAAGTCGCCGGTGAAGTCCCGCCCGCCGTCGCCCCAGGGTCCGTTCCATTCGTCGGCGACGAAGTTGAGGAACCACGCCAGATGGAACTTGCCGGTCATACGTTCTCCCATCACTGTCTGGTGAGAACAGGCAAACAGCGATGCGTTACTGGCCGGTGTCGCCGCCGTACCGCCGATATTGCGCGGGGCGGCCGACCCCCGGCCGCAGGTATGTCAGACCTTGTTGGGTTCCAGGTCTGCCTGCTGTTCGGGATCCTCGGCCGGGTCCTCGTCGTCCTCGTCGGCGAAGCGCTTGAGGTACGGCACCGCCAGCCACATGGCGACCCCGACGGCGATCACGCCGCCGACCAGCTTCCCGGCGATCATCGGAACGATCATGTTGGGCTGGAAGTTCGCCGTGAACGCCAGGTAGTCGCCGAAGGCGAATGCCGCGCAGACCGAGAAGGCGATGGTCAGCACGCGGTCGCGTGGCGGCATCAGGGGGACGATCCGGTACAGCGCGAGGATGTTCGTCGCACCGGCGAGGAAGCCGGTGATGCCGGACTCCGACACTCCGAACCGGTCACCGACCGCCTGCAGCGGTTTGGCCAGCCCGGTGCGGATCGCGTACACCATGGGGAACGCGCCCGCCAGCATCACACCGATGTAGCCGACCACCTCGAGCGCCCGGAACTGATCCTCCGCATCGGCGATGAACGGCGCGAGCGGGAACGAACCGAACACCATCGAGAACACACCGGTGAAGTACTCCACCACGTTGGCCGTCATCGAGATGGTGGTGACCACCACGATGGCCTTACCGAACACCAGGAACGCCTTGACCATGAAATCGGTGAAGAACTTCAGGGCAAGGGCCAGCGCCACCATGATGACGACGAGCGGGATCAGGTTGAGCAGCACCTCACCGACCGACAGGTCGAACGGCCGCGTACCCGGTCCGGAGGTGTCGAGGTCTTCGCGCAGCAGGACCCCGCTCTGCATGAGGACCAGCGCCATCACCAACGAGGTGAAGGGGATCGCCAGCAAGCCGCACATGGTGCCCAGCGCCATGTACTTGTGGTACTTGCGGTTCAGCATCGCCAGCCCGATGGGGATCGAGAACGCGATCACCGCGCCCGAGGTGAGGCTCACGGTGAATCCCAGGATCCATGCCGAGTGACTTCCGGCCACCTCCAGCGATCAGGGCGTATGCGCCCTGATCGCTGGGCAGGAACGTGCTGACCGCGATCGCGGGGTCGGAGTGCAACCACCGGTAGATCGGACCGATCGTCTTCTCGATCGCCGGTACCAGCAGCGGAATGATGCCCATCATCCCTGCCACCGGGATGAAGATCTGCCCGATGGTGAGGATGCCGTCCCGGAATTCACCCGCCAGTGGGGATCCGGGCCGCAGGATGTAGGCGCCCGCGCCGAGCACCATGAAGCCCATCATCACCCAGATGATGGCCTGCCCAACGAGTTCCACGGTGGTTACCTCAGCGTCCGGCCAGGTGCGCGCCGTCGATGATCAGCTCGGCTCCGCTGATGTACGAGGCGTCGTCGGAAGCGAGGAATGCCACCGCGCCGGAGATCTCGTCGGAACGCGAGAAGCGGCCCAGCGGAATCGATTCCAGGATGCCGGCCTCCGAGCCCTCCGGGAGGCCGGCGAGCTCCTCGCGCAGCATCGGGGTGTCGATGTAGCCGGGGTGGATGCTGTTGACCCTGACGCCGTCTCGCCCGTGGGTGACCGCAAGTGATTTCGTCATGGTGGTCACCGCGCCCTTGGACGCGACATAGGCGAGGTAGCCGTCGGCGCCGACCAGCCCGAAGATGCTCGAGGTGTTGATCACCGACGCCGACGAGCTCTTGCGCAGCAACGGGAGCGCGGCCTTGAACGCCAGGAAGATGCTCTTGGTGTTGATGTCGAGCGTGCGCTGCCAGGATTCCTCGGTGGCATCCTCGGCGGCGTAGAGGTCCAGGACGCCGGCGTTGTTGACCAGGATGTCGAGCCGGCCGTGGTCGGCGTCGATACCCGCCAGCACGTCCTGCCACTGCTGGAAGCTGCTGACGTCCTGACGGCGGAAGGACACGTCGAAGCCTTCGGCCTGCAGGCTCGCTTCGAGCTCGAGGCCGGACTTCTCGTCGACGTCGGAGAAGTAGGTGATCGCGCCCTCTTGCGCCAGGCGACGGGTATGGGCCGCGCCCTGTCCGTTGCCACCGCCCGTGACCAGCGCGATTCGTCCGACCAGTCGGCGAGGTGTCGTCATGGTGAATGCCCTTCTCGTGATCATGCCCATTCGGCGCAGCTCGGCCTCTGGTCGTGGAGGATCGTGCCAGCTGCGCGGTGACCCGGCGACTCGAATGTGAACATTTGTTGAAAGTGTGACCGGCGTTACGGTAGCGGTGGCCGACGGAGCTGTCAACGCCGGTCCGGCTGATCTTGGCGCCCGGGTGCGTTGCGCCGGGAGGCTTTGGCTGGCAACCGCATTGAACATTCCGGCAAACCATTGACATCGGATTCGCTTGGTCGTACTGTTCCGTCCGATTTCTACATCCGTTGAAGCGCAAGGCTGAGGAGCGGCGTGAAGATCAATCCCCTCGACATGACCTCGAACAGGGTGAAGCGGGTCGATCATTCTCATCAGCTCGATCTCGGGGCTGGTCGCCGAGCTCAACGTCGGCCACTACGCCGCGGCCAAACACGGGTTCAACGGACTGATGCGGACGCTGGCCGGCGAACTCGCGCCGCACCACATCCGGGTGAACTCGGTGAACCCGACCAACGTCGACACTCTGATGATCGACAACGACGCCTACAACACGTTGTTCTCCGGCGGCAAACCGAATGCGACGCAGCGTGATTCGATTCCGGCACACCAAGCGATGAACGCCTTGCCCATTCCGTTCGTCGAACCCGTCGACATCAGCAACGCGGTGCTGTACCTGGCATCCAACGCCGCCCGCTACGTCACCGGGACGACCATGGTCGTGGGCGCCGGCGCCATGGCACCGTTCGAGATCCCGACCAGTTCACTCCCGTGACCGACGAGACCGAGGCGAGGACGATGGCGGAAGACCCGCAGCTGATCGACGAATACCGAAGAGTGCTGGGGCTTTTCCCGACCGGGGTCGTGGTGGTCAGCGGTCTGTCCGACGGCGCTCCGGTCGGGCTGACGGTGCAGTCGTTCATGGCGCTTTCCCTACGGCCACCGATGATCCTGCTGTCGGTCGACCGCACGTCGACGACTTGGCCCCGGATCGCAGCCACGGGGAAGCTCGCGGTGAACGTGATGGCCGCCGATCAGGCCGACGTCGCGCTCACGTTCGCCAAGTCCGGTGCCGACAAGTTCGCGCAGATCCCCTGGCGCCCCGCAGCCCTTACCGGCGTGCCCCTGATCGAGGGCGCTCAGGCGTGGATCGAGGGTGAGGTGGCCTGTACCTACGATGGCGGCGACCACGTGATCATCACGGTCGACGTGCTGAGCCTGCGTGCCGCACCCGACGCGCAGCCGCTGGTGTTCTTTCGTTCCGCATTCCGCCAGCTCGACCAGCCGGACCCCGTGGTCGGCTGAACCCATCAGAAACCGAGGAGAACTGTGATCAACCGTTACGACCCGTTGACCGTGGACCTGACCGAAGCGGACCGGCCGGCGAGCACCGCGCCGGTGCGCTCGGTGAGCCTGTACGCCGACGGTGGCCAGAAACACGGTGTCTGGGAGGCCGAACCCGGTGTGCACCGGGAGTACCAGGGCCAGGAGACGGTCGTCATCCTCACGGGGCGGGCCACAGTCGAGGGTTCGTCGGGGATCACGGTGGACGTGGGCCCGGGCGACCTGGTGATCGTCGATCCGGGGGAGAAGACCACCTGGACCGTGCACGAGAAGATCCGCAAGGTGTTCATCGTCAACCAGTGACGCGGGGACGGGCGGGCTACGAGGCCTTCGTGCGACGGTTCGTCGTGGCGGTTCGCTTCGTAGCCGGCTTCTTCGCCACCGCCTTGGCGGTCTTCTTGGCGGGCCGCTTCGCCGGCGCCGCGTCGGTCGGGTACTTCCGCTTCGGATCTGTTTGCAGCGCTGCATGAATGAGGCTGCGAAGCGTCGCGTCGGTGAACTTGGGACCGTTGAACGCCCGTTGGACGGTCGCGCCGTCCCAGATCGCCTCGATCATGTGGGCGGTGCTGGGCGATACGTAGCGCTCCACCGCGCTACGCGCGCGCCGCGACCATTTCTGGCCGAGGAGGCGATAGGCCTCTTCACGCCCGGCGGCCGCCAGCAGCTCCCATTCCAGGATCGCGTTACCCATGTCCTCGGTGAGGGTGTTGACCAGCTCCAGGACCGCGTCAACCAGATCCTCGTCGGAGGTGACGCCCTCGAAGTGCTTCTCGTATCCGGCCGAGACGGTCTCCACGTAGTGTGCGAACGCGTCGAGCAGAAGGTTGTCGAGATTCTCGTAGTGGTAGGTGCTGCTGCCCAGCGCCACGCCGGCGTAGCTGCAGACCTTGCGGTGCGTGACGCTCTTGACCCCGGACTCCCGGATGATCTGCAGTGCTGCTTCCACGAGGGCCATGGCTGTCGCCTCTGAGCGGCTGCCGGATCGCTTCACCAGCTGAGGGTACCTCACCCCTGATCGCCGGATCGGCGAGCGGCAACTCATGGCGTGAGTGCTACTGATGTAGAAATCGCAGGTCGCGGGGCCGCTGTCGGCCGCCCGCCTTCGCGTCTGGCGGATCATCAATGTCGTTGTGTCCGTTGCGACTATCGCTGATCTAGTCGATTTCGCGTTCCGGTTGACACCTCTGCCGTGCGGCACTACTTTGACCCACATCGCAACTTTCAACGAATGTATAAAAATTGACTCGATCGGTAGGGACACAGGACTTTCCGTGTCCTCTCCAACTAGAAAGGGCACGAGATGAAGTTCGGAATCTTCAACATCCCCTACTCGCGCGGCTACTCGGGCGGGCGGCGCACCGCCAAGCAGGTCATCGACTGGGATCTGACGATCACCAAGTGGGCGGATGAATACGGTTGGTCCGAGGCTTATTTCGCCGAGCACTACACCCTCGGCGGCGAGCCGAGTCCGGCGCCGGACGCGATGATCGCCGCGGCCTCACAGATCACGTCGCAGATCAAACTGGGCGCCGCGGCCCATCTGCTCGCCTATCACAACCCCATCGCACTGGCGCACCGGATCATGTGGCTCGACCACATGACCGAGGGCCGCTACATCGCCGGCTTCGCGCCGGGCGCCTTCCCCAGCGATGCGCAGCTGTTCAACACGGGTAAGAAGAACCCCGAGATGATGACCGAGGCGCTCGAGATCATCGAGAGCATCTGGACGAAGCAGGGCCCGTTCCGCATCGAGGGCCAGTACTGGACCGTCGACATGCCGGCCTACGACGACGACATCCACGGTCCGCACCTCAAGCCGTTCCAGGAGCGCATCCCCGTGATCATGACCGGGATGCAGGCCAAGTCGCCGACGCTGACCGTCGCGGGCAGGAACGGCTACTTCCCGATGAGCCAGCAGGTGCACACGTCGGTGCTGCGCGAGCACTGGGCCACCTACGCCGCGGCAGCGCAATCCGCGGGCCACACGCCGGACCGCGCCGATTGGCGCATCTGCCGGGACGTGCTGGTGGCGGACTCCGACGAGGAAGCCCGCGACGCGTACCTGAACGGCTCGATGGGTGACCTGTGGGGCAACTACAACATCCCCACGTTCATCAGGCTCGGGCTCGGCGAGCTGATGACGGGCGGCACCATCTCCCCGGATGAGCTCGGCGCCGAATGGATGGTCGACAACTTCCACATCGTCGGCTCGCCGGAGACCGTGGCCGCCAAGATCGAGGCGCTCTACCAGGAGGTCGGCGGCTTCGGCTCGCTGATCTCGTTCGGCCACGAGTACGTCGACAACCCCGAGGTCTACCGCAAGAGCTTCGAGTTGGTGGGCACCAAAGTCGCGCCCATGGTGGCCAGCCTCAAGCCCTGACGAATCCGGCTGCCCGGCAACGAGAACCGGCCGGGTCGAGCGCATCGCTCGGCCCGGCCGGTTCTCGTGTCGACAGGCTCAGCCGCGGGCGGCCCGGTTCACCGCCGACACCACCGCGCGCAGCGAGGCCGTCGTGATCGACGTCGCGATCCCGACACCCCACACCGTCTTCCCGTCCACGGAGGCCTCGACGTAGGCCGCGGCCTGCGCCTCCTCACCGGCCGAGAGCGCGTGCTCGGAGTAGTCCAGCACGCTGATGTCGAATCCGATCGCGCCCAGTGCGTCCACGAACGCCGCCAGCGGACCGTTGCCCGCGCCGACGATCTCGCGCTCCACGCCGTCGACCAACACCGTCGCGGTGATCGTGTCGGTGCCGCCGTCCTCCTCCGCGGCGTCCACGCGCTGACGTATCCGCTCCAGTGGCCGGATCGGGGACAGGTACTCCTCGGCGAAGACGTCCCACATCTCCTTGGGCGACACCTCGCCGCCCTCGCCGTCGGTGATCTTCTGGATCGCCTGGCTGAACTCGATCTGCAGGCGCCGCGGCAGCACCAGACCGTGGTCGGCCTTCATGATGTAGGCCACCCCGCCCTTGCCCGACTGCGAATTCACCCGGATCACGGCCTCGTACGTACGGCCGACATCCTTCGGGTCGATCGGCAGATACGGCACCTGCCACAGGATGTCGTCCATATCGGCGTCGGCGGCATCCGCATCCACTTTCATCTGGTCCAAGCCCTTGTTGATCGCGTCCTGGTGGCTGCCGGAGAACGCCGTGTACACCAGATCGCCGCCGTACGGGTGCCGTTCGTGCACGGGCAGCTGGTTGCAGTACTCGACGGTGCGGCGGATCTCGTCGATGTTGGAGAAGTCGATCTGCGGGTCGACGCCGCGGCTGAACAGGTTCAGGCCCAACGTCACCAGGCACACGTTGCCGGTGCGCTCACCGTTGCCGAACAGGCAGCCCTCGATGCGATCCGCCCCGGCCTGATAGCCCAGTTCCGCTGCGGCGACGGCGGTTCCGCGGTCGTTGTGCGGGTGCAGGCTCAAGATGATGCTGTCCCGAGGGGTCAGGTGCCGGTTCATCCACTCGATCGAGTCGGCGTAGACGTTCGGGGTGGCCATCTCGACCGTGGCGGGCAGGTTGACGATCAGCGGCACCTCGGGGGTGGGCTTGACGATGTCGGCGACCGCGTTGCACACGTCGACGGCGTATTCCAGCTCGGTGCCCGTGTACGACTCGGGGGAGTACTCGAACCGCCACTGCGTCTCCGGGTACTTCGCGGCCTCCTCGACGCACAGCCGCGCGCCCTCGACGGCGATCTGCTTGACGGCGTCGCGGTCGGCGCGGAACACCACGCGGCGCTGCAGGATCGACGTCGAGTTGTAGAAGTGCACGATCGCCCGCGGCGCGCCCTGGCAGGCCTCGAAGGTGCGGGTGATCAGCTCGGGCCGGCACTGCGTGAGCACCTGGATGGTGACGTCGTCGGGGATCGCGCCCTGCTCGATGATCTCGCGGACGAAGTCGAAGTCGGTTTGGCTGGCCGACGGGAAACCGACCTCGATCTCCTTGTAGCCCATGCGCACCAGCAGGTCGAACATGCGACGTTTGCGGGCCGGGCTCATCGGGTCGATCAGCGCCTGGTTGCCGTCACGCAGGTCCACCGCGCACCACATCGGCGCGGTGTCGACGACCTTGTCGGGCCAGGTCCGGTCGGGCAGCGTGATCGGCTCGACCTCTTCGGCGAAGCTGCGGTAGCGGCTGACCGGCATCGACGAGCCGCGCTGGGTGTTCCACGCCGGCTGGCCGGGATGCCGCGGACCCGACGGGGTGGTGATGGTGCGTACGGAGGAGAAGGCGTCTGACGGATTCGGGGTGTTCATATCGATTGCTCCGGGAGTGGGACGAGGGACTCGACCGGCGCATCGCGAAAACCCGCGACGGGAAGCCGGTCTGGTCAGACCCCGCCGCGGCGACCGAGAAGAAGCGCCCGCTGCACAAACATGGTTAGCCCCACTGTAGCGTGCCGGTCCCCGAGCACCCAAACGCGGCTAGACCTGGGAGTCGGGGAACGCGATGACCGACAGGAAGCGGATCGGCAGTTCCACCAGGTCGACGGGTCCGTGCGCGCCTTCACCGTCGATCTGCAGCGAGTCGCCGGGGTGCAGGCGGTACACCGACCGGCTGTGGCTGTAATCCATCACGCCTTCGAGCATGTAGATGAACTCGGTGCCCGGGTGCTGGAACAGCGGATAGGTCTTGCTCTTCTCCGACAGCGTGACCTCCAGGCACTCGAGCCGCTTGTGCTCACCGCGCAGCGACCCGAGCAGCTGGTAATCGTGGCCCTCCTTGGTGCCGTTGCGCACGATCCGCGCGCCGGTCCCAGCCTTGACGAAGGCCGCGGGACGCTCGACGTCCGCCCCGCGGAACAGGCTGGTGACCGGCACGTCGAAACCCTTGGCGAGCAGCGCCAGCGTCGACAGGCTGCACGACGTCTGAGCGTTCTCGATCTTGCTCATCATCGCCTTGGAGATGCCGACCCGGGACGCCATCTCGGCGACGGTCAGCCCGTGCTGCTGGCGCAGCTGGCGCACGTTGCGCCCGATCGCCGCCTCGAACTCGGTGTCCTCGACGGGTTCGCGGGGATCGCGCTCACGCGCGGTCCCCGACTGGTTGCGGAGGAGCGGAACGGCATCGTCGGAGGGGGCCACGACACCTGTCTAGCGCATCTCGCCGGCCCCGACGTACGGGTATGGCGTCTTGAGCAGGTCACCCTCGGCGAAGCGGGACAGCCGGAAGTCGGTCTCGGGGATCCGCGGGTCGCCGCTGCGCCCGTCGACGACGATGTCGGCCACCAGCCGGCCGACCGCCGGGGCGATCTTGAAGCCGTGCCCGCTGAACCCCGCGGCGACGACGAGCCCGTCGAGGTCTGTGCGCGAGATCACCGGATTCCAGTCCGGCGTGACGTCGTAGCAGCCGGCGTAGCTGCTGGTGATCGACGCGTCGGGGAAACCGGGGAACCGGGTGCCGACCTTGTCGACGGTGATGTCGACGAAGTCGTCGGTGGCGCGGTTGAGGTAGTTGTCCGGATCGGTCTCCTCGTTGTCGGCCAGATCGCTGTTGCCGAACAGCACGGTGCCGTCGGGTTCGGGCCGGATGTACTGCAGCGACACCAGATCGGAGAACACCGGCACCGGACCGAGTTCCACGCCCGGATCGATGAGCACGATCTGTTCGCGCACGACCCGGATCGGTACGTCGATGCCGTGCTGGGCGAGGAACGGGCGGGTCCAGGCGCCGGTGGCCACGACGACGGTCTCGGCCGAGATCCGGCTGCCGTCGGTGAGCGTCACACCGAGGGCCCGCTCGCCGTCGGTCACCAGGCTCTGCACCTCCGTACTCTGGCGCACGCGCACACCCGCCGAACGGGCGGCGGCCGCGAACGCCTGGGCCGTCTGGTAGGCGTCGCCGTATCCGCCGCGGGGCTCCCAGCCGAACGCCGCGAACGGCTCGAGGTCGGCGTACGGCCACATCTTGGCGACCTCGGCGGCGTCGATCTCCTCGGTCTGCACGCCGACGGCACGCTGCGCGGCGAGGCTCTTGCGCATCGCGTCGACGTTCTGCTCCCCGACCCCGACGACGTAACCGGTCTGCCGGAAGCCGATGTCGTCGGCCTGTTCGCCCAGGTACTTCTGTGGGTTCTCGAACACCTCGAGCCCGGCGTTGGCCATCGCGGCCAGCGAGCTGACCCCGTAGTGGCAGCGCACGATACCGCTCGACTTGCCGGTCATCCCCGCGCCCACGGTGTTGCGTTCGGCCACAACGACATTGGTGACGCCGCGCTCGGCGAGCGCCCAGGCGGCGGCGGCACCTTCGAGGCCGCCGCCGACGATGACGACGTCCGCGGTGTCGGTCATCAGAACCCCGCTCCGCTCTGTCCGGGAATCCAGTTGGTGCCGGCCAGCGGGATGCGCGCCATCGCGGCCGCCTCGATCGTGACGGCCACCAGATCCTCGGGTTCCAGGTGGCACACGTGGGCCTTACCGCAGGCGCGGGCGATGGTCTGCGCCTCCATCGTCAGGACCCGCAGGTAGTTGGCGAGCCGGCGGCCGGCCTCCACCGGGTCGAGGCGCGCGGCCAGTTCCGGGTCCTGGGTGGTGATGCCTGCGGGATCCCGCCCGTCCTGGAAATCGTCGTAGAAGCCCGCGGCACTGCCGATCTTCTCGTACTCGGCGGCGTAGCGCGGATGGTTGTCGCCGAGCGCGATCAGCGCCGCGGTGCCGATCGCGACCGCATCGGCGCCCAGTGCGAGCGCCTTGGCCACGTCGGCGCCGGTGCGGATGCCGCCCGACACGATGAGTTGTACTTTTCGATGGACACCCAGTTCCTGCAGCGCCTGCACCGCCTGCGGGATCGCCGCCAGCGTCGGGACGCCGACGTGCTCGATGAACACCTCCTGGGTGGCGGCGGTGCCGCCCTGCATCCCGTCGACGACCACGACGTCGGCCCCGGCGTGCACCGCGAGCTTGACGTCGTAGTAGGTGCGGGTGGCCCCGACCTTGACGTAGATCGGCTTCTCCCAGTCGGTGAGTTCACGCAGTTCATTGATCTTGATGGTCAGATCGTCCGGGCCGGTCCAGTCCGGGTGCCGGCATGCCGACCGCTGGTCGATGCCCTGCGGCAGTGTGCGCATTCCCGCGACGCGCTCGGAGATCTTCTGTCCCAAAAGCATGCCGCCGCCGCCCGGTTTGGCGCCCTGGCCGAGCACCACCTCGATCGCATCCGCCTTGCGCAGATCGTCGGGGTTCATGCCGTAGCGCGACGGCAGGTACTGGTACACCAGGTGCTTGCTCTGCCCGCGCTCCTCCGGCGTCATTCCGCCGTCACCGGTGGTGGTGGAGGTGCCGACCTCGCTGGCGCCGCGGCCCAGCGCCTCCTTGGCCTGACCGGACAGCGCGCCGAACGACATTCCGGCGATGGTGACCGGGATGTCCAGGTGCAACGGGTATTTGGCGTGGCGGTCACCGAGAACCACGTCGGTGGCGCACTTCTCGCGATAGCCCTCCAGGGGATAGCGCGACATCGAGGCGCCGAGGAAGAGCAGATCGTCGAAGTGCGGGAGGGCGCGCTTGGCGCCCCAGCCGCGGATGTCGTAGACACCGGTCTCCGCCGCGCGCTGGATGCCGGCGATGGTGGCGCGGTCGAAGGTGGCGGATTCGCGCAGCCCCAGCCGGGTGCGGTCGTCCATGGAGTAGGTCATCAGTACGCCCCTGCGTTGTCGACGTGGAAGTGGTAGAGCTCGCGGGCCGAGCCGTAGCGGGTGTAGGCGGCGGTGTCGTCGTCCTCGAAACCCGCGGCCTTGAGCAGCCGCCCGAGTTCCTCGTGGTGTTCGGCACGCATCTCCTTGGCGACACAGTCGGCACCCAGTGAGGCCACCGAGCCGCGGACGTAGAGCCGGGCCTCGTAGATCGAGTCACCCAGTGCCTCACCGGCGTCGCCGCGCACCACCAGCCGGCCGGCCTGAGCCATGAAGGCGCTCATGTGGCCGATGTCTCCGCCGACGACGATGTCGATGCCCTTCATCGAGATCCCGCACCGGGCAGCGGCATTGCCCTCGATCACCAGCAGGCCGCCGTGACCGGTGGCGCCTGCGGACTGCGAGGCGTTGCCCTTGACCCACACCGTGCCGCTCATCATGTTCTCGGCGACGCCGGTGCCCGCGTTGCCGTCGATGACGACCTCGGCCTGTTGGTTCATCCCGGCGGCGTAGTAGCCGACGTGGCCCTCGACCGTCACCCGGACGGGGGCGTTGATCCCCACGGCGACGTTGTGCGCACCATCGGGGTGCTGGATCACGAAGTCGCCGGCGAGGTCCGGTTGGTGCAGGGCCGCGTTGACCTCACGCAGCTTGGTCGTGCGCAGATCCCATGCGGACACCGCGGTCTTCATCTCTTCCATGCGTACACCACCTCGGGCTCGGGCTCCCAGATCGCGGCGTTCCCGACGCCGGGCAGACCGGACAGCGCGCGGTACTCACTGGCCATGGCGACCCAGTCGGCGGTCTCGGCGATCACCGCGGGTTTGCAGGCGATCGCGTCACGCACGACCGCGAACGAGTCCCGGTTCGACACCAGCAGGGTGTAGAAGCCGTCGAACGTGGCGCACAGTTCCTTCAGCGCGGTCTCGATGTCACGGCCGGCGGCCAGCTGGGTGGCGACGAACCGCGCCCCGACCTCGGTGTCGTTCTCGCTGTCGAATTCCACACCGGCGGCGCGCAATTCGCGACGAATGGTGGCGTGATTGGCGAACGATCCGTTGTGCACCAGGCACTGGTCGGGTCCGACCGCGTACGGGTGCGCACCCGACGGGGTGACCGCGGACTCGGTGGCCATGCGGGTGTGCCCGACGCCCTGCCAGCCCTGAGCCGTCGCCAGTCCCCACGCCTCGGTCAACTTCCGCGGATCGCCCACCCCCTTGAGGACCGCGAGATCCTCACCGAAGCCGGCGATCAGTGCCTCGGGGAACGCCGCGCGAGCGGCGGCGAGCACCGCTTCCGACTCGGCCTGCGCGGTCACCAGGTAGGTGGCGTCGAGCACGGTCACCGACACCGGCACCCCCAACGCGGTGCCGATGGCCTCGGACGCCGACTCCGGGGACGCCCCGATCTCCAACAGGGAGACGCAGCCGTGGCCGGGTGGCGTCCACGCCGGGTCGCCGTACACCGCCACTCCCGTGGAATCGCTTCCGCGGTCGGACATCTCGCACAGCATTCCGGTGAGCAGCTCACCCAGCCGTGGATGGAGTTCGGGGTTGCGCAGGTGCAACCCGACGATCCCACACATCAGTCGCTCGCTTTCTCTGTCTGTCTTCGGTGGTTCAGGACGGTCTAGAACGCCGTCAGGTACTGATCGACCTCCCACGGGCTGACCGTCCCGTGGTAGTCGAAGAACTCGTGCCGCTTGAGGTCGGCGAAATAGCGCGCGACCCCCTCGCCCGCGGCGTCGAGGACTCCGGAGACGACGGCATCGCTCTCGAGTTGCTCGACCGCGTGCAGCAGCGTGGGCGGCAGCGTCGAGCGGCTCTCCACGACCGCGCCGATCGGGCCGGGGTCGGCCGACCGCTTGATGCCGTCGAGGCCGGCGCCCAGAGCCGCGGCGACCGCGAGGTACGGGTTGGCCGATCCGTCGCCGCCGCGCAGTTCGATCCGCTGCGAGTCGGGGACGCGGATGTAGTGGGTGCGGTCGTTGCCGCCGAAGGTCGCGCTGCGCGGCGCCCAGGATGCCCCCGACGCGGTACTGGTGGCCCCGGTTCGCTTGTAGGAGTTGACCGTCGGT
Organism: Mycolicibacterium litorale; assembly: GCF_014218295.1. The sequence continues at coordinate 5,032,757 of NZ_AP023287.1, read as the reverse complement.
GCGATCACCGACTGCAGCGCACAGGCGTGGTCCAGAATCCCGCCGATGAACGAGTAGGCGGCGTCCGACAGGCCCAGGCCCCGGTCGTCGGAATCGCAGGGGAACACGGGGGTGCCCGCGCTGGTCAGCGACAGGTGCAGGTGCAGACCGCTGCCCGTGCGGTCACCGAACGGTTTGGGCATGAAGGTGGCGACCATGCCGCGCTCGGCGGCGATCATCGAGAGCAGGTAGCGCAGCGTGATGACCCGGTCGGCGGTGGTGAGTGCGTCGGAGAACTGGAAGTTCTGCTCGAACTGGCCGTTGCCGTCCTCGTGGTCGTTGGCGTAGTTCGACCAGCCCAGCTGGTTCATCGCACTGGAGATCGCGGTGAGGTGGTCGTACATGCGGGTGACGCCGCGGGCGTCGTAGCACGGCTGGGCGGCGGTGTCGGCGGCGTCGGCGGTGGCGAGGCTGCCGTCGGGGTTGCGGGTGAGCAGGAAGTACTCGACCTCCGCGCCGACCCAGGGCTCGAAGCCGGCGTCGGCGGCCTGCTGGATGAGGGTCTTGAGGATCACCCGCGGGGCGTACGGCCACGGTTTGCCTTCGACGTGGGGATCGCAATGCACCATCGCCAGGCCGTCTTTGACGAACGGGATCGGGGTGAACGATGCGGGGTCGGGGATCGCCATGAGGTCGGGGTCCTTGGGCTCCTGGCCCATCGCGCCGACGGCGTAGCCGGCGAAGCCGACGCCCTCAGTGGCGAGCAGTTCGACCGCTTCGACGGGAACGAGTTTGGCGCAAGGCTTTCCGCGCAGGTCGACGAACAGAGCGAGGATGAACTTGGTGCCGGTCTTCTCGGCGAGGGCGGCGAGATCGGTGGACATAATGGGAACCCTGTCTCTTGAGATGAATCACTGTATCACGATAGGAAACTCGATGGACATGCAAATGCGGCCGGAACGGGGCTGAACGCCCCGCGCCGGCCGCAGGGTCGGGCTAGACCGGTTGCATGTCGTAGGAGGATTCGCGGTGGAACTTGGCGTCGATGCCCTGCTCCTCCTCGTCGGGGGAGATGCGGATCCCGACGGTCTTCTTGAGCGCGAACGCGATGAGGTAGGCCACCGCGAACGAATAGAGCATCACCGCACCGGCCGCGACCGCCTGCTTCCACAGCTGGTCGATACCGCCGCCGTAGAACAGACCGTTGATGCCGTTCGGCATCCCCTCGCTGGCGAAGAAGCCGATCAGCAGGGTGCCGATCACGCCGCCGACGAGGTGCACACCGACCACGTCGAGCGAATCGTCATATCCGAAACGCGATTTCAGGCCGACCGCGTAGACACACACCGCGCCGGCGATCCCGCCGACGAAGATCGCGCCGACCGGGGTGACCGCACCGCAGGCGGGGGTGATCGCGACCAGGCCGGTGATCGCGCCCGAGGCCGCGCCGACACCGGTGACGTGGCCGTCCTTGATCTTCTCCACGGCCAGCCAGGCCAGCACCGCGGCGCAGGTGGCCACGAACGTCGTGACCATGACGATGGCCGCGGAGTTGCCCGCGGCCAGCGCGGAGCCACCGTTGAAGGCGTACCAGCCGGCCCACAGCAGACCCGCGCCGAGCAGCGTCAACGGGACGTTGTGCGGTTTGCGCAGCTGGCCGAACATCGCCGACTTGCCCAGCACGATCGCGACGGCGAGCGCCGCGGCACCGGCGTTGATGTGCACCGCGGTGCCGCCGGCGAAGTCGACGGCGCCGAGCGTGTTGGCGATCCAGCCGCCGACCGAGTTCTCGGTCACCACACCGTCGAACGCGAACACCCAGTGCGCGACGGGGAAGTACACCAGCACCGCCCACAGCGTGGCGAAGCCCATCCACGCGCCGAACTTCATCCGGTCGGCGACCGCGCCGGAGATCAGCGCCACCGTGATCGCCGCGAACAGCGCCTGGAAGACCGCGAACAGGCTGATCGGGAGCCCGTCGACGGTGGTCATCGGCTCCAGGAGGTCCTTCATCCCGGCGAACTCGGTGACGCTGCCGACGAAGCCCCCGTAGGAGGTGCCGAACACCATCGAGAAGCCGAACAGCACCCACAGCAGCCCCACGGATGCGACGGCCCCGAAGGTCATCATCATCATGTTGGTCGAACTCTTGACGGAGACCATGCCGCCGTAGAACAGCGCAAGACCCGGAATCATCAGCGTGAGGCCGATGACGCAACACAGCATGAATGCTGTGGTTCCTGTATCCATGTGAAACCTCTTCTGCAAGGGATAAGCGGCCCACGGCGGCCGATCACAGGCAGTAACTGATGTTTCTGTTACAGAGACAGGGTCATTCGTGTTGCATCGCCGTTAATTGTCGTCACAGGGGGAATCGACCGCGGGGTGGCCCCACGTCCCGCTGAACGCCACCTGCTCGAGCGGCAACCGCGCACGGGGCCGGGAGTCGCGTTCGACGAGCGCCTCGTCGGCCTGCGCGTGGTCGCCGAGGCGCCCGACGGCGACGACGGCCAGGGGGAGAACGCCGTCGGGGATCGCGAACGCCGCGCGCGCCCCGTCGATGTCGAAGCCGGCCATCGGGTGGGTGATCAGCGACCGCGACACCGCCTCGACGCTGAGGTTCGCCACCGCGGCGCCCGCGTCGAAGACGGCGTAGCGCGCGGTGCGCTCGTCCTCTCCCTCGTCGGCGCACACCAGGATCAGCGCGCTCGCCGCCCGCGCGTAGCTGTTGCCGCGGCGCAGCACCCCGGCCAGGCCGTCGAACGTCGGGTCGCCGCGGCGGCCGACGACGAAGCGCACCGGTTGGCGGCCACCCCACGTCGCCGACCACCGCGCGGCCTCCAGCAGCGCGGTGAGCGCGTCGTCGTCGAGGACCGCCGCCGGATCGAACACGCGGGGACTCCAGCGGGCGGCGAGGTGGGGATGGATGGGTACGCGGGTGTCGGCGTGCCGATCGGCGGGCGGGTTGGCCACCACCTGAAAGTTACCGGCGGGAAAAACCAGGTGCGCGCAGCCCTTATCCTTGGTGGGACTTTTTCCCGCGCGAAAGGCTAGTTCAGTGGCGCTCGTCGTCCAGAAATACGGTGGATCCTCGGTGTCTGACGCCGAGCGCATCCGCCGCGTCGCCGAACGCATCGTCGAGACCAAGAAGGCCGGCAACGACGTCGTCGTGGTCGTCTCGGCGATGGGTGACACCACCGACGACCTGCTCGACCTGGCCAAGCAGGTCTGCCCGGCCCCGCCGGCGCGGGAACTCGACATGCTGCTCACCGCGGGTGAGCGCATCTCCAACGCCCTGGTCGCGATGGCCATCGAGTCGCTCGGCGCGCAGGCCCGCTCGTTCACCGGGTCGCAGGCCGGCGTGGTCACGACCGGTACGCACGGCAACGCCAAGATCATCGACGTCACCCCGACGCGGTTGCGCTCGGCGCTCGACGAGGGGCAGATCGTGCTCGTCGCCGGATTCCAGGGTGTGAGTCAGGACACCAAGGACGTCACGACGCTGGGCCGGGGCGGGTCGGACACCACCGCGGTCGCCGTGGCCGCCGCCTTGAACGCCGACGTCTGCGAGATCTACACCGACGTCGACGGCGTCTACACCGCCGACCCGCGGATCGTGCCCAACGCCCACAAGCTCGACACCGTCAGTTTCGAGGAGATGCTCGAGATGGCGGCGTGCGGCGCCAAGGTGTTGATGCTGCGCTGCGTGGAGTACGCCCGCCGCTACGACCTGCCCATCCACGTGCGCTCGTCGTACTCCGACAAGCCCGGCACCATCGTCAAAGGATCGATCGAGGACATCGCCATGGAAGACGCCATCCTGACCGGAGTTGCCCACGACCGCAGTGAGTCGAAGGTCACCGTCGTGGGCCTGCCCGACGTTCCCGGCTACGCCGCCAAGGTGTTCCGCGCCGTCGCCGACGCCGACGTGAACATCGACATGGTGCTGCAGAACATCAGCAAGATCGAGGACGGCAAGACCGACATCACGTTCACCTGCGCGCGGGACAACGCCCCGACCGCGGTGGAGAAGTTGACCTCGCTGCAGGACGAGATCGGCTTCACCCGGGTGCTCTACGACGACCACATCGGCAAGGTGTCGCTGATCGGGGCCGGGATGCGCAGCCATCCGGGCGTCACCGCGACGTTCTGCGAGGCCCTGGCCGAGGTCGGCGTGAACATCGACCTGATCTCCACGTCGGAGATCAGGATCTCGGTGCTGGTCAAGGACACGGAATTGGACAAGGCGGTCGCCGCGTTGCACGAGGCGTTCGGCCTCGGCGGCGACGAAGAGGCGGTCGTGTACGCAGGGACGGGGCGATAAGTGGTTTCCATCGGTGTGGTCGGCGCGACGGGCCAGGTCGGCCAGGTGATGCGGACGTTGTTGGAGGAGCGCGACTTCCCGGCGGACAGCGTCCGGTTCTTCGCCTCGCCGCGCTCGGAGGGTAAGAAGCTGACGTTCCGCGGCCAGGAGATCGAGGTCGAGAACGCCGAGACCGCGGACCCGTCCGGCCTGGACATCGCGCTGTTCTCCGCGGGCGCGACGATGTCGCGGGTGCAGGCGCCGCGGTTCGCGGAGGCCGGCGCCGTCGTCGTCGACAACTCGTCGGCGTGGCGCAAGGACCCCGACGTGCCGCTGGTCGTCAGCGAGGTCAACTTCGAGCGCGACGCCGGTCGTCGTCCCAAGGGCATCATCGCCAACCCCAACTGCACCACCATGGCCGCGATGCCGGTGCTCAAACCGCTGCATGACGAGGCGGGTCTGGTGCGGATGGTCGCGTCGACCTATCAGGCGGTGTCCGGGAGCGGGATCGCCGGTGTCGAGGAGCTGTTCGACCAGGCCAGCGCGGTGGTCTCGGACAGCCGCGACCTGGTGCATCACGGTGGCGCGGTGGACTTCCCGGCGCCGAACAAGTACGTGGCGCCGATCGCGTTCAACGTGGTGCCGCTGGCCGGATCGCTGGTCGACGACGGCTCCGGCGAGACCGACGAGGACCAGAAGCTGCGCAACGAGAGCCGTAAGATCCTCGGCATCCCGGACCTGCTGGTGAGCGGGACATGTGTGCGGGTGCCGGTCTACACGGGGCATTCGCTGTCGCTGAATGTCGAGTTCGCGCAACCGCTTTCGCCAGCACGGGCGAAGGAACTGCTGGCCACCGCGCCCGGGGTGAAGCTGGTCGACGTGCCGACGCCGCTGGCCGCCGCGGGTGCCGACGAATCGCTGGTGGGCCGCATCCGCCAGGATCCGGGCGCTCCGGAGGGCCGCGGGCTGGCGCTGTTCATCTCCGGCGACAACCTGCGGAAGGGCGCCGCGCTGAACACGATTCAGATCGCCGAGTTGCTGGCCGCCCAGTTGTGACCCCGTCTCGCCGAAACGAACGTTTGGGCGAGAAAGTACGAGTGATTCTCGCCATTACGTCGATCTCGGCGATGGCTGCCGCGCCCGTCGCGGCCTACGCGCAACCCCCCGCGCCGGTGCCCGGCCCGGTGCTGCCGCCGCTCGCGCCGGGTCAGGTGGTGCGGATCGGGCCGACCGCAGGCACGGGTACCCCCACCCGGGACTACGGCATCGGCGCGACGGACCTGTGCGAGTTCATGGAGTTCCCGAGCGGGATCCTGCAGGTCTGCGGGGACAGCTTCGCCGGACAGGGCGTCGGTTTCGGCGGGTGGTATTCGCCGATCGCGCTGCACGTGGAGACGGACTCGATCCTCGACCCGGGCGGCGTGCGCTACGACGGCGTCACCGGGGTGGACACGCCGCTGCTGGCCGACCCGACCCCGCCCGGGGCGTCGCAACTGCCCGCCGGTGTGGTGCAGATCAACCGTGAGAACTACATGTTGGTGACGACGACCCGCGACCTCCGCCCGCAGAGCTCCCGATTGGTGAAAGCCGAATCGGGACAGGGCCACTGGCGCACGGTGCCCGGTTCGGAGCGGGACGCCGGGCACGCCGACGGCGCACAGTCGCAGATCAGCGGCTACTACGACCCGATACCGACCGCCGACTCGCCGCGCGGATGGGTGTACGTGGTGGCCAACAACTTCGACCGCACCGGGCCGGTGACGCTGTACCGCGTCACGCCGCACGAGTTCACCGATCGCGATGCGTGGCAGGGCTGGTCGGCGGCCGAGGGCTGGGGTTTCGCGCCGACGCCGTTGTGGCCGGACCGGGTCGGCGAGATGAGTGTGCGGCAGATCGACGGTAAGACCGTGTTGTCGTACTTCAACGCCAGCACCGGGAACATGGAGATGCGGGTGGCCGATCACCCGGTCGGGCTGGGTACGGCGCCGGTGACGACGGTGGTCGTGGCGGCCGACTGGCCGGAGCGGGCCGAGTTCCTGCCCCCACCGGAGGTGAACCGGTTGGCGCAGCCCTACGGCGGCTACATCTCACCGGGTTCGACGCTGGAGGAGGTGCGGGTGTTCGTCAGCCAGTGGAACACCACACCACTCGGCGACAACGCGCCGTACCGGGTCATCCAGTTCGCGGTCAACCCGTACAAGCCCGGTCAGCCGCTGCCGTGGCCGCCGCGGTAGATCCGCGCATCGCTGGATTCGCGTAACGGGAGGGTGCTCCGCGGGCCGTGTTCCCGCCGTGGCGTTACGCACGTGGCCAGCCCCGGCCACTTCACAGCGGATTCATAGCCCATACAGGACCGCCACATCGGCAGCGCTCGCATCATCGGGCGCATGACCGAAAACCCGTCCAGTCCCGAGTCGTCGACCGATCCCAAGACCGAACCCGTCCACGCGCCGCCGCCCCGGCAGGCCGCCTACGTCGAGACGCCTGAGGAGCGCCGCCGCCCCAATCGCGTGACCACGATCGCCGCCTGGGTCGGCATCGTCGCGGGCGTCGTGTTCATCGTGGCCGTCGTCTTCTTCTCCGGCTTCGTGCTCGGCAAGAACGCGAACGGCGGCGGGCACCACCGCGACGGCGGTCCCGGCCACGGCCACATGATGTTCCGCGACGGACCCCCGGCGGGCATGTTCCCGATGGGTCCGCGCGCTCAGCTGGAACGGCCGGGCATGCCGTTCGGCCCTGGTCAGCCGGGCATGCAGCCCGCCCAGCCGGCGCAGCCCGGTAGTCCGTCCACCACAGCGCCCGCCCGACCGTGATTGGAATCATTCCAGTTCTTATCTTGACTGAGTCCAGAAAGGGCGCATACTCGATGGCATGACCCCGACGCACGACTCCAGCCCCGAGGCCCGGTTACGGGCCGCGGGGCTTCGGGTCACCGCACCCCGGCTCGCGGTGCTGTCCGCGCTCGCGGCGGCACCACACTCGACGGCCGACGACGTCGCGAGCCGGGTGCGCGACGCGCTCGGCTCCGTGTCCACGCAGGCGATCTACGACGTCCTGCGGGCATGTGTGTCCGCGGGCCTGGTCCGCCGCATCGAGCCCGCGGGTTCGTCGGCGCGCTACGAGACCCGCATCGGCGACAACCACCACCACCTGGTGTGCCGCGGCTGCGGCCGGGTGGCCGACGTGGACTGCGTCGTCGGCGCCGCGCCGTGCCTGCACCCCTCGAGTGTCGAAGACGGTTTCACCGTCGACGAAGCCGAGGTCGTGTTCTGGGGAACCTGCGCGGATTGCCGCTCGCGGCAACAGGATTCATTCCATCACAACGAGGAGTTCGCCCAATGACCAAACCCACCACCAGTAACACCGGGGTACCCGTCGAGAGCGACAACGAGTCGCTGACCGCCGGCGCGCAGGGTCCCGTCCTGCTCCACGACTGGTACCTGATCGAAAAGCTCGCGCAGTTCAACCGCGAGCGGGTGCCGGAACGCATCGTGCACGCCAAGGGTGCGGGCGCCTACGGCGAACTCGTGGTCACCAATCCCGAGATCGCGAACTACACCAAGGCCAAGCTGTTCCAGCCCGGTGCGCGCACCGAATCGCTCGTGCGCTTCTCCACCGTGGCCGGCGAGCAGGGCAGCCCCGACACGTGGCGTGACCCGCGCGGTTTCGCGGTGAAGTTCTACACCGAGGACGGCAACTACGACATCGTCGGCAACAACACGCCGGTCTTCTTCATCCGCGACGCGATCAAGTTCCCCGACTTCATCCGCAGCCAGAAGCGACTGCCCGGCAACGGACTTCGCGACCACAACATGCAGTGGGACTTCTGGACCCTGCGCCCGGAGACCGCCCACCAGGTGACGTGGCTGATGGGTGACCGCGGCATCCCGAAGACCTACCGTCACATGAACGGCTACGGCAGCCACACCTATCAGTGGGTCAACGCCGCCGGTGAGCGATTCTGGGTGAAGTACCACTTCAAGACCAACCAGGGCATCGAGTTCCTCACCCAGGAGGAGGCCGACCGGCTGGCGGGCAGCGATCCGGATTACCACCGCGCCGACCTGTGGAACGCCATCGAGCGCGGCGAGTTCCCGAGCTGGACGCTGAAGGTCCAGATCATGCCCGTCGACGAGGCGGAGTCCTACCGGTTCAACCCGTTCGACCTGACCAAGGTGTGGTCGAAGAAGGACTATCCGCTGATCGAGGTCGGCACCTGGACGCTGAACCGAAACCCGCAGAACTACTTCGTCGAGATCGAGCAGGCCGCGTTCGCCCCGTCGAACATCGTTCCGGGCATCGGTTTCTCGCCGGACAAGATGCTGCTGGGCCGCGTCTTCTCCTACGCCGACGCCCAGCGGTACCGGATCGGCACCAACTACGCCGAGCTGCCCCCGAACCGCGCCCGCGCCGCCGAGGTGAACTCCTACTCCAAGGAGGGCGCGATGCGCCACACCTTCAACGCCCCCGATGTGCCGGTGTACGCGCCGAACTCCTACGGCGGTCCGCACGCCGACCCCGAGCGCGCCGGCGACGGCGGCCAGTGGGGCTTCGACGGCACGGCCGTGCGCGCGGGTTACGTCCAGCACGCCGAGGACGACGACTTCGGACAGGCCGGTACCCTGGTGCGTGAGGTGATGACCGCCGAGGAGCGGGAACGCCTGGCGCACAACATCATCGGCCACGCCTCGAACGGTGTGACGCCCGAGGTGCTCGAGCGGGTGTACCAGTACTGGCGCAACGTCGACGCCGACCTGGGCGCCAAGGTCGAGGCGGGTGTCAAGGCCAAGCTCGCCGAGGCCGACGGCGCCGGAACCCAGCCGGCGCAGGAAGGCCAGAGCGCCGTCGCCGGCGACAGCGCCGAACCGAAGGTGAAGGTCGGCGCGCAGGCATAGACATCTCTGCAGCCCCACGGGACGCCCCGGTCGCCGACGCGGCCGGGGCGTCTTGCCGTCTCAGGCCAGGCTGGCATGATCGTGGACCATGAGCATCGAAGTGAAGTACACCGCAGAGTCGACGGCCAGCGGCGGCGGCCGCAACGGCCACGTGAAGTCCAGCGACGACAAGATCGACTTCGACACCCGCCCGCCCAAGGAGATGGGTGGCAGCGGTGAGGGCGTCAACCCCGAGCTGCTCTTCTCGGCCGGCTACGCCGCCTGCTTCCTCGGCGCGCTGCGCCTGCAGGCCAAGAACAACGACATCCAGATCGACGAGGCGTCGGCCATCACCGCGCAGGTCGGGTTCGGTCCCGACTCAGAGGGCGGCTTCGGTCTCACCGCCCACCTGATCGGCTACCTGCCCGGGCTCGAGCAGTCCGTCGCCGACGACCTGATGGAGAAGGCGCACGCGTTCTGCCCGTACTCGAAGGCCACCCGCGGCAACATCGACGTGAAGCTGTCGGCGAAGGTCTAGTGCCGATGCGGTTCCTGGTGGGCGTCGCCGCGGCCGGCCTCGCACTGGCCGTGGCGGCGCCCGCACAGGCCCGCCCCTCCGATCCAGGCGTGGTCAACTACGCCGTGCTCGGCAAGGGTTCGGTGGGCAACATCGTCGGGGCCTCGCTGCGCTGGGAGTCGTTCTTCACCCACCCGGTGCAGGCCTTCTACGTCGACAACCCGGCGTGCAACAACTGGGCGGATGTCGGCCTGCCCGAGGTCTACAACGATCCCGACCTGGCCTCGTTCAACGGTGCCGTCGCGCAGGAGTCGCCGACCGACGCCACCCACCTGGTCAAACAGGCGGTCGGGGTGTTCGCCACCACCGACGCCGCCGAGCGCGCCTACCGCCGCGTCGTCGACCGCACCGCGGGCTGCGCCGGACAGACCACCGCGATGCACCTCGACAACTTCACCACCCAGGTGTGGACCTTCACCGGCGGGCCGGCCGGTCCCGCCGACGCCGACTGGGTTAAACAGGAGGCGGGCACCGACCGGCGCTGCTTCACCACCACCCGTAAACGCGAGAACGTGCTGTTGCAAGCGAAGGTGTGCCAATCCGGCAACGGCGGTCCAGCCGTCAACGTGCTGGCCGGGGCCATGCAGAACACCCTGGGGCAATGACCGCCCGTGCGGCCACGCACATGTCACCGAGCCGTCACCCGTAAATGAGGTGAACTTGTCGGTCCGCTCTGGACAATGAGACCGGAAGCGGGATCGACCGGTCCCGCGGCTGCCTACCAGCGGTCCAGTCCCTGCGGTCCGGACCCGGGAGGGATGGGGTGAGTTGACCGTTCCGATCACGTGTGACCCGGGGTGCGATGCGGCACCCGACGAATTCGCCTCGGCAGCCGAGGCCGCCGAGTACATCACCGCCCACTGTCTGCGCGACGGTCCGATCGGCCGGGTGGGCCTCGAGATCGAGGCGCACTCCTACGACCTGGCCGATCCGCACCGGCGCCCCGACTGGGGTGAGGTCACCGACGCGATCGCGAACGTCCCGGCGCTGCCGGGCGGCAGCACGATCACCGTCGAACCCGGCGGCGCGGTCGAACTGTCCGGCCCGCCCGTCGACGGTCCGGTCACCGCCATCGCCGCGATGACCGCCGACCGCGCGGTGCTGCGGGCGGCCTTCGCGCGGCGCGGGCTCGGGCTGGTGCTGCTCGGCGCTGACCCGCTGCGCCGCCCACGCCGTGTGAATCCGGGCTCCCGGTACTCCGCGATGGAGGCGTTCTTCAGCGCCAGCGGCACCGGAGCGGCCGGTGCCTTCATGATGACCTCGACGGCGTCGATACAGCTCAACCTCGATGCGGGCCCACGGCGCGGCTGGGCGGACCGGGTGCGGTTGGCGCATGCGCTGGGCCCGACGATGATCGCCGTCACCGCGAACTCACCGCTGCTGGCCGGCCGGTTCTCGGGGTGGCGCAGCAGCCGACAGTGGGTCTGGGGTGAACTGGACGAGGCCCGCTGCGGTCCGGTCCTCGGCGCCAGCGGCGACGACCCCGCCAGCGACTGGGCCCGGTACGCGCTGCGCGCGCCGGTGATGCTGGTCCACAGCCCCGATCCGGTGGCGGTGACGAACTGGGTCCCGTTCGCCGACTGGGCCGACGGACAGGCGATCCTCGGCGGCCGCCGCCCGACCCGGGCCGACCTCGACTACCACCTCACCACGCTGTTCCCGCCGGTGCGGCCGCGGCGCTGGCTCGAGATCCGTTACCTGGACGCGGTGTCCGACGCGCTGTGGCCGGCCGTCGCGTTCACGATGGCCACGCTGCTCGACGATCCGGTGGCCGCCGACATCGCCGCGGAGGCCACCGAACCCGTCGCCACCGCGTGGGACCGGGCGGCACGCTCGGGTCTGGCCGACCGTCGGCTGCACGCTGCGGCGATGCGCTGCGTCGGGGCCGCCGCCGAGCGGGCGCCCGCGCCGATCATGGAATCGATGCGCCAACTCGTGCGTTCGGTCGAAGGAGGCAGGTCCCCGGCGGACGACTTCGCCGACCGGGCCGTCGCCCACGGAATCGGTCCGGCGGTGCGCCAACTCGCGAAAGGTGAGTCTTGACCCCACGTGACACCCTGGCCGACGGACTGATCCGGGCGCGCGAGCGCACGCTTCGCCTCGTCGACTTCGACGACGCCGAACTGCGCCGCCAGTACGACCCGTTGATGAGCCCGCTGGTGTGGGACCTCGCCCACATCGGGCAGCAGGAGGAACTGTGGCTGCTGCGCGACGGGAACACCCAGCGTCCCGGAATGCTGGCGCCCGGTGTCGAACGTCTCTACGACGCGTTCGAGAACTCGCGGGCGAGCCGGGTGAACCTGCCGCTGCTGCCGCCGACGGACGCCCGCGCCTACTGCCGGACCGTGCGCGACAAGGTGCTCGACACCCTCGACGCATTGCCCGCCGACCAGGACGCCGGCTTCCGTTTCGCGTTGGTGATCAGCCACGAGAACCAGCACGACGAGACCATGCTGCAGGCGCTGAACCTGCGGAATGGAGCGCCGCTGCTCGGCGCGGGCACGCCACTTCCCGCGGGCCGGCCCGGCCTCGCAGGCACGTCGGTGCCGGTGCCGGGCGGGCCGTTCGTGCTCGGAGTCGACGCCGTCACCGAACCGCATTCTCTCGACAACGAGCGCCCCGCCCACGTCGTCGACGTGCCCGCGTTCCGGATCGGGCGCGTGCCGGTCACCAACGCCGAATGGCAGCACTTCATCGACGACGGCGGATACGACCGGCGCCAGTGGTGGTCCACTCCCGGCTGGGCGCACCGCAGCGAGGCCGGACTCACCGCGCCGCAGTTCTGGAACGGCGACGGCACCCGCACCCGCTTCGGCCACGTCGAGGAGATCCACCCCGACGAACCGGTCCAGCACGTCACGTTCTTCGAGGCGGAGGCCTACGCGGCGTGGGCGGGGGCGCGCCTGCCCACCGAGATCGAGTGGGAGAAGGCCTGCGCGTGGGATCCCGCGGTCGGACAGCGCCGCCGCTACCCGTGGGGGTCCTGGGCGCCGGCCGGACATCTGGCCAACCTGGGCGGTGACGCGCTGCGGCCCGCGCCCGTCGGCGCCTATCCGGCCGGGGCGTCGGCGTACGGTGCCGAACAGATGATCGGCGACGTGTGGGAGTGGACCACCTCGACGCTGCGGCCGTGGCCCGGATTCACCCCGATGATCTACGACCGGTATTCGCAACCGTTCTTCGAGGGGACCGGGTCCGGGGACTATCGCGTCCTGCGTGGCGGATCGTGGGCGGTGGCGCCGGACATCCTGCGGCCCAGCTTCCGCAACTGGGACCACCCGATCCGCAGGCAGATCTTCTCCGGGGTGCGACTGGCGTGGTCGCAGGACCAGGACGACAGCTGATGTGCCGCCACCTCGGCTGGCTGGGGGCGCCGCGCACGGTCGGCGAGCTCCTGCTCGACCCGCCCTACGGACTGCTGGTGCAGTCCTACGCCCCGCGCCGCCAGAAGCACGGACTGATGAACGCCGACGGCTGGGGCGTCGGCTTCCATGACGACGGGATCGCGCGCCGGTGGCGCAGCGCCGCACCGCTGTGGGGTGACGCGTCGTTCGCCTCCGTCGCCCCCGCCCTGCGCAGCCGATGCGTCGTCGGGGCGGTCCGGTCGGCCAGTATCGGGATGCCGATCGAGCCGACGGCGTCCGCGCCCTTCACCGACGGGACCTGGCTGCTGTCGCACAACGGGCTCGTCGACCGGGCGGTGCTCCCGCTGTCCGCACGCGCCGAGTCGACCGTGGACAGCGCACTGCTCGCCGCGCTGATCTTCGACCGCGGGATGGACCGGCTCGGTGACACCGTGGCCGACGTCGCCGCCCGCGACCCCGACGCGCGCCTGAACATCCTGGCCGCCAACGGATCCGAGATGGTCGCCACCACCTGGGGAGACACCCTGTCGGTACTGCGCACCGGTGACGGGGTGGTCCTGGCCAGCGAGCCCTACGACGACGACCCGCGCTGGGAGGAGGTCCCGGACCGCCACCTGGTGCACACCGACGGGTCCGCCGTGCACATGACGGCGCTGAGAGGATCGGTATGACGTTCACCCTCGCCACCTACCTGGCGGCCGACTCGGCGGCACAGGCGTTGCGCCGCGACGTGCGCGACGGTCTGGCCGCCACGCCGAAATCATTGCCGCCCAAGTGGTTCTACGACGCCACCGGCAGCGACCTGTTCGACCGGATCACCCGGCTGCCCGAGTACTACCCGACCCGCGCCGAGGCGCAGATCCTGCGGGACCGCTCCGCCGAGATCGCCGCCGCGACGGCCGCCGACACCCTGGTCGAACTGGGCAGCGGCACCTCGGAGAAGACGCGGATGCTGCTCTCGGCGTTGCGGGAACACGGTTCGCTGCGCCGGTTCGTCCCGTTCGACGTCGACGCCGGCGTGCTGCGCAGTGCCGGCGCGGCACTGGCGACGGAGTACCCGGGTCTCGAGATCGAGGCGGTGTGCGGTGATTTCGAGGAGCACCTCGGCAAGCTCCCGCAAGGCGGCCGACGGGTGATCGCATTCCTCGGGTCGACCATCGGCAACCTCACGCCGGCGCCGCGGGCGGAGTTCCTCGCCACCCTCGCCGACACGATGGCGCCCGGTGACGCGCTGCTGCTGGGCACCGACCTGGTCAAGGACACCGGACGGCTGGTACGCGCCTACGACGACAGCCAGGGAGTCACCGCAGCATTCAACCGCAATGTGCTGGCCGTGGTGAACCGGGAACTCGGCGCCGACTTCGACGTCGCGGCCTTCGCGCACGTGGCCCGCTGGAACGCCGACGAGCGGCGCATCGAGATGTGGTTGCGCGCAACGTCTTTCCAGCGCGTACGCATCGCAGCGCTCGACCTGAGCGTGGAGTTCGCCGAGGGGGAGGAGATGCTCACCGAGGTGTCGTGCAAATTCCGGCCCGACGATGTCGCCGCCGAACTGTCCGCCGCGGGTCTGCGCCGCACCCACTGGTGGACCGATCAGGCGGGCGACTTCGGGCTCTCGCTGGCGGTGAAGTGACCGACACTCTCGCCGACCGCTGGCGTGCGGCGCGGCCCAAGGCGGCCGGTGTGCACATCGACAGCGGGGCATGTTCGCGGCAGGGCTTCGCCGCCATCGACGCCGCCGCCCAGCACGCCCGCCACGAGGCCGAGGTCGGCGGCTACGTCGCGCTCGACGCCGCGGCGCCGGTGCTCGACGCCGGCCGCGCCGCCGTCGCGGCACTCACCGGGCTGGCGGCCACCGACGTCGTCTTCACCACCGGGGCCAACCACGCGCTGGGCCTGTTGCTCCGGAGCTGGGACGGGGACCGCTCCGCGGCATGCCTGCCCGGGGAGTACGGACCGAACCTGGCGCTGATGGCCGCCAACGGGTTTCGGGTGTCGGCGCTACCGGTCGACGGATGCGGGCGGTTGCGCGTGGACGAGGCGGCCGAGGCGCTGCGGCGCGACCGGCCGGGCCTGGTGCACCTGACCGCGCTGGGCAGCCACCGAGGCCTGGCCCAGCCGCTGCACGCGCTGGCCGAGGTGTGCCGGGACCTCGCGCTGCCCCTCGTCGTCGACGCCGCCCAGGCGCTCGGGCACCTCGACTGCGCGGTGGCGCCCGCCGCGGTCTACTCCTCGTCGCGCAAGTGGCTGGCCGGCCCGCGCGGCGTCGGAGTGCTGGCCGTCCACCCCGACCTCGTCGGCACACTGCGTCCCCGGTTCCCGCCGTCCGATCCCGACGCACCGATGACCGTGCTGCAGAAGCTGGCGCACGGAGAGGCGAACGCCGCGGCGCAGGTGGGCTTCTCGGTCGCCGTCGGCGAGTACCTCGCGGTGGGCGGCAGCCGGGTCCGGGCCCGGCTGGCCGAGGTGGGCCGCCTGACCCGAACGGTGATGGCCGGCGTCACCGGGTGGCGGGTGGTGGAACCCGTCGACGAGCCGACGGCCATCACCACGCTCGAACCGACCGACGGCGCCGACCCGCACAAGGTTCGTGCCTGGCTGATCGCCGAACGGGGTGTCGTCACCACCGCCTGCGACGCCCGGCGCGCGCCGAACGAGCTGACCACGCCGGTGCTGCGGCTCTCACCGCACGTCGACGTCACCGAAGACGACCTGAACCTGGCGGCCGCCGCGCTGTCCGACGCCGCGGCGCTGTGAGCCCTACTCGGGTTTGTGGGCGGTGAGCAGGAACGCCGGGAACTTCAGCCGGCCCTTCTCGTCGCGGTCGTAGGGGACCTCCGCGGGGACGCCCGGCATCGCCGGTGCGTTGGCGTGGATGAACGCCGGACGGATGTCGTCGACGGTCCAGTGCCGAGACACCGCTTCCCGGAGTTCGGACTCCTCCACCTCGTTGGGCTTGGTCTCGAGTTCGGCCGGGAAGGCGCCCTTGGCGAACGCCAGGATGAACAGCTGGGCGCCGGGTGCGGCGGCCCGGTGAATCGCGCGCAGGTAGCCGTCGCGACCCTCGACCGGCAGCGAGTGGAACAGCGTGCTGTCGAGCACGGTGCTGAACCGTCCGTCGTAGCCGGTGAACGACGTGATGTCGGCCTGCGCGAAACTGGCCGTGGCCAGACCACGCAACTGCGCGGCCTTGTTGGCCTCGGCAACCGCGGTCGGGCTGATGTCGAGGCCCACGACGGTGTAGCCGTCCTCGGCGAGCGCCAGCGACAACTCGGCGTGCCCGCATCCGGCGTCGAGCACGTCACTGCGGAAGCGGCCCGCGCGGTGCAGCGCCGCGAGCTCCGGCTGGGGTTCACCGATGTTCCACGGGGGAGGGCCGCCGAAAACGCCGTCGC
The DNA here is from genome assembly GCF_014218295.1 of Mycolicibacterium litorale. The sequence goes on along the minus strand of NZ_AP023287.1, from coordinate 5,016,264 downwards.
CCCGGTATGCGCTGTCCCAATCCATCACGTCAGACATGCCGCCAACCTACGCGGGACCGTCCCACGAGTGCACGGGCTCGTTGCTGTGCATGCGTTGGCAGTACAACCGCAGCATCTCGGCCAGCGCGGCCGGTCGCGCCAGCCCCCGTTCCTGCAGCGCGTGCACCGTGGCGATCTGCCAGGCAGCGCCGTTGCGCCCGGTCTTGGCGCGGCCTTCGATGACCCCGAGGTAGCGGTCGCGCACCTCCGCGGCGACTCCCCACCGGCGCAGGCCCTCGTCGGCCATCGGAAGTAGCTGCCGCAGCACCAGCTCGTCGGGTGTGACCTCACCGAGCCCCGGCCAGTACAGCCGGGCCTCCATACCGTGCTGTGCGGCGTCGCGGAAGTTGTGCTCGGCCGCCGCGAAGCTCAGCTTCGTCCACAACGGGCGGTCCTCCTCCGACATCGTGCGCAGCACGCCGTAGTAGAACGCCGAGTTGGCGAGCATGTCGATCACCGTCGGCCCGGCGGGCAGCACCCGGTTCTCCACCCGCAGATGCGGTTTGCCGTTCACCACGTCGTAGACGGGTCGGTTCCACCGGTAGATGGTCCCGTTGTGCAGCCGCAGCTCGGACAGCCTCGGCGTGCGGCCCGCCGCCAGTTCGGCGACCGGATCCTCATCGGAGACCTCGGGCAGCAGCGAGGGGAAGTAGCGGACGTTCTCCTCGAACAGGTCGAAGATCGAGGTGATCCAGCGTTCGCCGAACCACACCCTCGGCCGCACCCCCTGGGTCTTCAACTCGTCGGGCCTGGTGTCGGTGGCCTGTGTGAACAGCTCGATGCGCGTCTCGGCCCACAGTTCGTGGCCGAAGAAGTACGGCGAGTTCGCGCCCAGCGCCAGCTGCGGGCCCGCGATCACCTGGGCGGCGTTCCAGTTGCGCGCGAAGTCGGCGGGGGAGACCTGCAGGTGCAACTGCATGCTCGTACACGCCGACTCCGGGGCGATCGTCGCCGCCTGCAGACTGAGGCGCTCCGGGCCGGCGATGTCGATGAGGATGTCCTCGCCGCGCGCGGTGAAGATCGAATCGTTGAGGGCCTGATAGCGCGTGGACTCGCTCATCCACCCGTTCGACAGGTGTTCGGGCATCAGCGTCGGCAGGATGCCGATCATCACGATGTGGGCGCCGTCGGCACCGGCCTTGCCTTCGGCGGCGTTGAGGCTGGCACGCACCTCGGCCTCCAGCTCGAGTGCGGCGCGACCGGGCAACGGTCGCGGCGGCACGTTGAATTCGATGTTGTAGGCGCCCAATTCGGTCTGGTAGGCCGGATCGGCGATCGAGGCGAGCACCTCGGAATTGCTCATCGCGGGCTGGTACTCACCGTCGACGAGATTGCACTCGATCTCCATACCGGTCAGCGGGCGCTCGAATTCGAAGCTCGACTGCGCCAGCATCGTCTCGAACACGTCGAGGCACAGCTGCACCTTGCGGCGGTACTCGCGGCGGTGCGCCCGGCTGAAGTCCGTCTGCTTCACTTCTTCGCCCACCCCGCCGATGCTAGTGACGCCCACACCGGTATTCGCTTGATCGGTGCGTGCATATCCCGCGCGAACGCGGGTAGCTCCCGCCTCATGGACATCACCGTCACGTTCATCGGCAACGCCACCACGCTGCTCACCACCGACGGCATCACCCTCCTGACGGACCCGAACTTCCTGCACGCTGGCGAACACGCCTATCTGGGCTACGGGCTGCTGTCGAAGCGGTTACACGATCCGGCGCTCGACATCGACCGGCTGCCGCCGCTGGACGCGGTGTTGCTGTCCCACATGCACGGTGACCACTGGGACCGGGTGGCGCAGAACGGGCTCGACCGCTCGCTGCCGGTGCTGACCACACCGCACGCGGCCAAACGGCTGCGCCACCGCGGTTTCGCCCAGTCCGTCGCGCTCGAGACGTGGCAGCGGCACACGATCACCAAGGGCACCACCACCGTCACCGTCACCGCGCTGCCGGGACGGCACGCGCCCACCCCGATCAACCGGTTCCTGCCGCCGGTGATGGGTTCGATGGTGGAGGTCTCCGGCGCCGACGGGCCGACGCGGCGGCTCTACATCTCCGGCGACACCCTGCTGATCGAGGAGCTGAACGAGATCCCCCGCCGCTTCCCCGACATCGACGCCGGCGTCCTGCACCTCGGCGGCACCCGGCTGCCGTTCGGCAGGCACCTGCCGTTCGGACTGACCGTGACGATGGACGGCAGACAGGGTGCGGGCGCCGCGGAACTCCTTGACCTGCCGAAGATCATCCCCGTTCACTTCAACGACTACGGGGTGTTCGCGTCGCCTCTGTCGGACTTCCTCGAGGAGATGAAGCGACGCGGTCTGGCCGAACGGGTCATCGAACTCGACCGCGGCGCGTCGGTCACCGTTTGACGCCGCGGGCGGCGGGTACGGCGGGGCGATCGGCCCAGCCCGGCCGCCCGACCGACGAAGGAAACCCCATGACCGACGTGTCCTCACAGCCACCCGACCCCGGCGACAACCGCGACATCCTGACTGATCGCCAGGGCCATCCGATCTACGACAACCAGAACCAGCGCACCGTCGGCGCGCGCGGTCCGGCCACTCTGGAGAACTACCACTTCCTCGAGAAGATCAGCCATTTCGACCGGGAACGGATCCCCGAGCGGGTCGTGCACGCCCGCGGTTTCGTCGCCTACGGCTACTTCGAGACCACCGGCAAATGGGGTGACGAGCCGATCGAGAACTACACCCGCGCCAAGATCTTCGCGACACCCGGTAAGCGCACGGACCTGGCGATCCGGCTCTCCAGCGTGATCGGCGGCCGCGACTCCTCGGAGACCGCCCGCGACCCCCGCGGCTTCGCGGTGAAGTTCTACACCGAGGACGGCAACTGGGATCTCGTCGGCAACAACATCGGCGTGTTCTTCATCCGCGACGCGGTGAAGTTCCCCGACGTCATCCACTCCCTCAAACCCGACCCGGTGACGTTCCGCCAGGAACCCGCCCGGATCTTCGACTTCATGTCGCAGACACCGGAGTCGATGCACATGCTGGTGAACCTGTTCTCACCGCGCGGCATCCCGGCGAACTACCGCACCATGCAGGGTTTCGGCGTCAACACCTACCGCTGGGTCAACGCCGACGGCGAGACGCATCTGGTGAAGTACCATTGGATGCCGAAGATCGGCGTGAAGAGCCTCACCGAGGCCGATGCGGCCGCGATCCAGGCCCAGGACCTCGGCCACGCCAGCAAGGACATCTACGAGGCGATCGAGGCCGGCGACTACCCGCAGTGGGATCTGCTGGTGCAGCTGATGTCCGACGACGAGCACGCCGAACTCGACTTCGACCCGCTCGACGACACCAAGGTGTGGCCCGAGAACGAGTTCCCGCCCAAGCACGTCGGCACGATGGTGCTCAACCGCAACGTCTCCAACCATTTCGCCGAGAACGAACAGATCGCGTTCGGCACCGGCGTGCTGGTCGACGGGCTGGAGTTCTCCGACGACAAGATGCTCGTCGGGCGCACGTTCTCCTACTCGGACACCCAGCGCTACCGCGTGGGACCCAACTACCTGCAACTGCCCGTCAACCAGGCCAAGAACGCCACCGTGTCGACGAACCAGCAGGGCGGCATGATGCAGTACCACGTCGACAACACCGGTGCGAACCCCCACGTCAACTACGAGCCCTCGATCACCGGCGGACTGCGGGAGGCGCAGTACCCCACCCATGACGAGGTGGGCCCGGAGATCCGCGGCAGGCTGACCCGCAAACGCATCCCGCGCACCAACGACTACACCCAGGCCGGCCAGCGCTATCAGCTGATGGACCAGTGGGAGAAGGACGACCTGGTGCTCAACCTGGTCACCAACATCTCCGAGGCCGTGCGCGAGGTGCAGGAGCGGATGGTCTGGCACTTCCTGATGTGCGACGACGAGCTGGGTCTGCGCGTCGGCGAGGGTCTGGGCATCTCACCCGACGACGTACGCCACCTGGAGCCGCTGAAATCGCAGACGCTGTCCGACGAGGAAGAGCAGCGCCGCGCGAACCTCGGCAAGAACGGGCCGCGTGACGTCGAGGGTCTGACGATGACGCACTGTGTGCCCGACGAGCATGTGGTGGTCGCCGGGTGACCGGCGTCAGAGTTCGGCGAGCGCGCGCGGACGCAACAGCACCGTGGCGATCACGCTGATCAACGCCGTGGCGACGAGGTAGCCGCACGCCAGCCAGGGGGGTGTCGCCGCCGGCGGCGATCAGCGCGGTGAGGATCAGCGGGGTCAGCCCCGACGCGTAGACGCCGGAGAGCTGATAGACCGTCGACAGCCCGGTGTAGCGGATCCGGGTGGGGAACAGCGAGGCGTACAGCGTCCCCTGGGCGCCGTAGAACCACGCGTGGACGACGCCGAACACCACCACCATGCCGATCGTGTAGGACACCATGCTGCCGGTGTCGAACAGGGCGAACACCGGGAAGACGGCCGCGGCGTAGGCGGCGATCCCGCTGCCGTAGACCCGTTTGGGGCCGAACCGGTCGACGAGCATCCCCGACACCGGCAACAGCACGGCCATCAGCAGCGCCGACACCGTGACCACGATCAGCACCGGCACCTTCTCGAAGTGCAGCGTGGCCGTCGCGTACGAGATCGCGAACACGCCCCAGGTGTTGAAGGCGGCGCCCTCACCCCAGCGCGACAGCATCCCGAGCACGGTCGTCTTCAGCACCGGCGGGCGGAAGATCTCCTTGACCGGGACCGCGGACCGCTCGTCGTCGGCGCGGACCTTCTCGAACGCCGGCGTCTCGGCAGCCTTGAGGCGCACCACCACACCGAAGATCACCAGCACGACGCTGACCAGGAACGCGATCCGCCACCCGTAGGACAGGAACGCGTCGTCGGGCAGCGCGACCTGCAGCAGCGCGAACACACCGGTGCCAAGGGCCAGGCCCAGCGCGAGACCGATCTGCGGCACGCTGCCGGAGAAGCCTCGGCGGCCGGCGGGGCTGTGCTCGACCGCCAGCAGCACCGCGCCCGCCCATTCGCCGCCGAGTGCGAACCCCTGTGCCATGCGCAGCAGCAACAGCAGGATCGGGGCGAGAACCCCGATCTGCGCGGCCGTCGGCAGCACACCCATCAGCGCGGTCGCGCCGCCCATCAGGAACATCGTCAGCGCGAGCGTGCGTTTGCGGCCGATGCGGTCACCGATGTGGCCGAACACGAACCCGCCGATCGGGCGCACCACGAATCCCACGGCGAACGTCGCGAAGGACAGCATGGTCCCGACGAAGGAACTCTGATCGGGGAAGAACGCCTGGTTGAACACCAGGCTGGCGGCGGTGGCGTAGAGGAAGAAGTCGTACCACTCGATCGTCGTCCCGACCAGACTCGACAGCAGCGCGGTGCGCACCCGGCGCTCGTCGGGTTCGGCGGCGTCGGCTCCCGGGCTGATCGGCGGGTCGGCGATGGTCACGTTGCGTCATTAGCCCCGAACCGCGGGGAACGCGAAAGGGTTGTGCGCGCGGTGATTCTTAGTCGCGGCGTTTGCGGGCGAGCAGAATCTGCTCGTTGAGCAGACCGCCGCGCAACTCCACCTCGATGGCCGGGTCGGCGTGGGCGGCCAGGGCGCGCAGCGCCGCCGGGCTGTACGACCGCAGTGAGCTGATGACCCCGTCGTGCGCGAACGGCAGGAACGGCGCCAACGGCAGCATCGTCAGCAGCCGCAGCACGTGCAGCGGCGCGGGCGGGCGCGGCAGGTCGACGATGAGCAGCACGTCGGCGACGCGGGTGCCCTCGGCGATCGCGCGGGCGGCCTGGGCGGGCGAGAGGTGGTGGAACGACAGCGCGAACACCGCGAGGTCGAACGCCCGGTCGGGGGCGTTGATGGCGGTGGCGTCCATGACCTGCACCCGGGCCCGGAGATGGCGGCCGAGTTCCGATTCGGCCATCGCGGCCACCGACGTCGCGTCGATATCGGTGACGGTGACCTGCGCGGTGGGGTGCGCGTCGAGCAGTTTGTGCGACAGCTCGCCGTGACCGGCACCCAGTTCGAGCACTTTCGGATCGGGCACGTCGGCGAGCTCGGCCAGCGCGATCTCGGCGAACTTCTCGTGGTGGCCGAAGAACTCGCCGGTGCGTTCGAGGGCGCGTACGACGCTGCGTTTGCGTGCCTCCATCGCGGCGTCGCCGTCGGAGTCCCGGTCGAGGTACTCCAGGCGGCCGGTCTCCAGCAGCCGGTCCAGACAGGACGCGCGCGGGCCGCCGCGGGGCATCCGGTCGATGTCGGCGATCTCCGAACCCATGTAGGCCATCATGGTCGAATGCCGGCGGACTTTGTAGCAGCCATCGACCAGGGCACCACCAGCACGCGGTGCATGATCTTCGACCACGACGGCGCCGAGGTCGGCCGCCACCAGCTCGAACACGAGCAGATCATGCCGCGCGCCGGCTGGGTGGAGCACAACCCGGTGGAGATCTGGGAGCGCACCGCGTCGGTGATGATGTCGGCGCTCAACCGCACCAACCTGTCGGCGACGGACCTGTGCGCGGTCGGCATCACCAACCAGCGGGAGACCGCACTGGTGTGGAACCGCCGCACCGGCAGGCCCTACTACAACGCGATCGTCTGGCAGGACACCCGCACCGACCGCATCGCCACCGCACTGGACCGCGACGGCCGCGGCGACGTGATCCGCCGCAAGGCCGGGCTGCCGCCCGCCACCTACTTCTCCGCGGGCAAGGTGCAGTGGATCCTCGACAACGTCGACGGGGTACGCGAGGCCGCCGAGAAGGGCGACGCGATCTTCGGCACCGCCGACAGCTGGGTGGTGTGGAACCTGACCGGCGGGCCGCGCGGCGGGGTGCACGTCACCGACGTGACCAACGCCAGCCGCACCATGCTGATGGATCTGGAGACGCTGGACTGGGACGACGAGTTGCTGTCGTTCTTCGGGATACCGCGTCAGATGCTGCCGGAGATCAAACCGTCGTCGTGTCCGGACTGCCACGGCGTCACCCGCGACGACGGACCGCTCCGCGGTGAGGTGCCGATCACCGGCATCCTCGGCGACCAGCAGGCCGCGATGGTCGGCCAGGTGTGCCTGTCGGCGGGGGAGGCCAAGAACACCTACGGCACAGGCAATTTCCTTCTGCTCAACACCGGCGAGAAGATCGTCCGCTCGGAGAACGGGCTGCTGACGACCGTGTGCTACCAGTTCGGGGACGCGAAACCCGTGTACGCGCTGGAGGGTTCGATCGCCGTCACCGGCTCGGCGGTGCAGTGGCTGCGCGATCAGCTCGGCATCATCAGCGGCGCCTCACAGAGCGAAGCGCTGGCGCGGCAGGTCGACGACAACGGCGGTGTGTACTTCGTGCCCGCCTTCTCCGGACTGTTCGCCCCGTACTGGCGTTCCGATGCCCGCGGCGCGATCGTCGGGCTGTCGCGGTACAACACCAACGCCCACGTCGCCCGCGCCACCCTCGAGGCGATCTGCTACCAGAGCCGCGACGTCGTCGACGCCATGGAGGCCGACTCCGGAGTGCATCTGGAGGTGCTCAAGGTCGACGGCGGCATCACCGCCAACGGTCTGTGCATGCAGATCCAGGCCGACGTGCTGGGCGTCGACGTGGTCCGGCCGGTGGTGGCCGAAACCACCGCGCTGGGAGCGGGTTACGCGGCCGGACTGGCGGTCGGCTTCTGGGACGGCGCCGACGATCTGCGCCGCAACTGGCAGGAGGACAAGCGCTGGACACCGGCATGGACCGACGAACAGCGCGCCGAGGGGTACGCCGGATGGCAGAAGGCCGTCCAGCGCACCCTCGACTGGGTCGACGTCGAGTGATTTCGGTGTCGTTCGTTGCGCTCAACGCAACCGACGACACCGAAATCGCTACTCCTCGCCGAGGACGCCGTAGATCTCGCGGCGGGCGTTGTTGACGATCTCGAGGATGCGCGCCTGCTGTTCGTCGTTGGCGGCGTACGCCGACTGCGCGACGGCGCCCATCAACTGGCCGACCGCGCTGCGCAGGTTGGCATGGGCGGGGCCGGCGTCGTCGGCGATCTGCTCCCACGGCGGGGTCTCGACCTTCTCGGCGGCCGAGCGGCCGTCGTCGGTGAGGTCGAACAGCTTCTT